>NZ_JBDGJK010000022.1:0-92464 GCF_057656935.1 Variovorax sp. Soil_C_33 | reverse complement strand
AGCCCTGGAAGGGCACCGCGAGCATCATGAGCCACAGCAGGATTGCGCGAAAGCTGGTCATTGCCGAAATTGTAGAGTGGCTGCCGACAGATTCGGGGTTGGAATCGAGCCATCGCAAAAAAATGGGCCTTAGGGCCCATTTTTTGTCCACTGCGCTTGGCGATATCAGCGTGCCGGTGCGATGCGTCCGAGCAGCGCCTCGATGGCAACACCGATGGCAACCAGGCGGCGGTCGCTTCCGGCAGGACCGTCCAGCTCCAAGCCGATCGGCAACTTGCTGCTGGCGCCAAGTCCGATGGGCACCTGCACACCCGGGATGCCGGCATTGCTTCCCGGATCGGTGTTCTGAATGAACGAAACAAAGTTATCGACGCTGCTTGATTCGGCGTTCGCGGTCAGTGCGACCTTTGGCACCGTCGGAAAGATCAATGCGTCCAGCTTGTTCGCTGCGAAGGTGTCGGCGTAGAGCTTGATCAGCGCGGGCCGGTGGACGGTCATGGCTTCGTTGTAGACGGGCGCGTTGTCGATCAATCCGTTCGGCGTTGGCAGCTTGCGCGGAATCACCAGGGCCTCGTACGTTCCCTTGACATCGGGGCTGGCGACCGAGGCGACCATTTGCTCGATGGTCACGCCGGTGTTGGTGCTTGCCAGGTAGCTCACCATGTCGTCGTACGCCTCATAGAAGGCAACCGGGAAGCTCACGTTGCTATTGAGCGTCGCGAGATCAGGCACGCCCACTTCGACCACCGTCACGCCGGCGGCCTTGAGCTTGGCCAGCGCAGCATCGAAGGCGGTACGAGTGTCTGCATCCATGTTGGCCTGGAAGTCCGCCACCAGGCCAACCCTGACCGTCGCGAGATCGGCCGCTGCCACGGGCGAGCCGCCCGCAATGACACGGTCCATGAGTTCGACGTCGTTCATGCTGACAGCCATCGGACCAGCCGTGTCGCGCGTATGGGAAATGGGGGCGATACCTGCCTGGGAGTACCGGCCAACGGTCGGTCGGAGTGCGGCGCAGCCATTGAGCGCACAGGGTAGGCGCACGGAAGCGCCGGTGTCGGTTCCGAGCCCTGCGGGCGCCATCCGGGCTCCGATGGCCGCTGCCGATCCGGAGGAGGATCCGCCCGCCATCTTGGTGGCGTCATAGGCATTGCGAACGCCTACGTTGGCGCTTGTGTTGAAAGCGGGGTTGTAGCCGGAGATGCCGAAAGCGAGTTCATGCATGTTCGTCTTGCCGAGCACCACCGCCCCTGCATCACGCAGCTTTTTCAGCACCGGCGCATCCGCTGCAGGCACGAAGTCCTTCAGCGCTGGCGTTCCAGCCGTCGCCGGCAGTCCTGCGGACTGGATGTTGTCCTTGACCACGATCGGGACACCTTGAAGAGGCAGGCACTCGGCCCCCGTGTTGCGGCGTGCATCGGCGGCTTGGGCTGCTTTGATCGCCCCCGCCTCGTCCAGCGTCACGAACGCGTTCAGATCCGGCCGTGCTTTTGCGCGCGCCAAATAGCCGCGAGTCACAGATTCACTGGTGAAGGTCCCGTTGCAGATCGATGCAGCGACTTCGCTGGCGCTCAGCGCAAAGATGTCGGGCGCCGCACCGATCGCCAAACCACCGCCGCCGCCACCGCCACCGCCGCCACCGCAGGCCGCCAGTGCGGACATGGCCGCGAGAACCGCGGAGGCGGCGCGAAAACCGGTGAAACCACTCATATTTGTCTCCTCCTTGAATTGGAGTGGTCATCATTGCCAGTCGGCGTGGATTTGTATGTCCTCCATTTCAATGACAGAAAGCGAACGGCAGATCGGTGGACTTCGCCTACGTCGCGCCGAGCGAGCGCAAGCATGAGCCCGCCAGGTGTGCCAGCCGCGCGCCGAGGCTTTTCAGTCCTCGGCCAGCTCGTCGAGGATCGGGCAATCGGGCCGGTGGTCGCCGTGGCAGCACTCGGCCAGGCGTTCGAGGGTGCGCTTCATGGCTTCCATTTCCTCGATGCGCCGGCGCAGGTCGTCTGCGTGGGCCAGCGCGATGCGCTTGACATCTGCGCTCGCGCGGCGCTTGTTCTGCCACAGCTTCAGCAGCTCGGCGATCTCGGCCATGCTGAAGCCGAGATCGCGCGCGCGGCGGATGAAGCGCAGCGTGTGCACGTCGTTGACCGTGTACTGCCGGTACCCGGCATCGGTGCGGTTCACCTTGGGCACCAGCCCGAGCGATTCGTAGTGCCGCACCATCTTGGCCGAGACGCCGGAGCGGGCCGAGGCCTCGCCGATGTTGAAGGGCTCCATGCCGAGCACCGCCTGGCTGCTGCTCATTGCGCGCTTCCTTTCCAGCGCCGCAGGAGCAGCGCATTGCTCACCACGCTCACGCTGCTGAGAGCCATCGCCGCGCCGGCGATCACCGGGCTCAGCAGGCCGAAGGCGGCGAGCGGGATGCCGACCACGTTGTAGACGAAGGCCCAGAACAGGTTCTGCCGGATCTTGGCGTAGGTGCGGCGCGAGATGTCGATCGCGTCGCTCACCAAGGCCGGGTCGCCGCGCATCAGCGTGATGCCGGCCGCATGCATCGCGACGTCGGTGCCGGTGGACATCGCGATGCCGACGTCGGCCGCGGCCAGCGCCGGCGCATCGTTGATGCCGTCGCCCACCATCGCAACGCGCCGGCCCTCGGCCTTCAGTTGCGCGACCACCGCGGCCTTGTCTTCGGGCAGCACCTCGGCGCGCACGGTGTCGATCTTCAGCAGTTTCGCCACCGTCTCGGCGCTGCCGCGGTTGTCGCCGGTGACCAGCGCCGTACGGATGCCTTGCGCGTGCAATCGCGCGATGGCCGCCGCGGCGCTTTGCTTGGGTGCATCGCCGAAGGCGAGGAGGCCGATCAGCTTCGGGCCTTCGCCGACGTCGGCCAGCCAGGACACCGTGCGGCCTTCGGCCTGCAGCTGCGACGCGCGTGCATCGAGCTTGCCCAGCGGCACCGAGAGCTCGCGCATGAGACGCGTGCTGCCCAGGCGCAGCGTCCGGCCCTCGACCGTGGCCGCCATGCCGCGCCCGGCCACGGCGCGCACGTCGCCGGCGCGCGGTATTTCGAGGCCCATCCCACGGGCTCGCGCGAGCACCGCGTGCGCCAGCGGATGCTCGCTGCCCGCCTGGATCGCCGCGCTCGCGCGCAGCAGGGCGGCCGCATCGCCGTCCACCGCTTCGAAGGCCACCAGCTCCGGCCGGCCCTCGGTCAGCGTGCCCGTCTTGTCGAAAGCGATGATCTTCACGCTGTGCGCCACTTCGAGCGCCTCGGCGTCCTTGATCAGCACCCCGTGCCGCGCGGCCACGCCGGTGCCGGCCATGATCGCGGTCGGCGTCGCCAGGCCGAGCGCGCAGGGGCAGGCGATCACCAGCACGGCCACCGCGTTGAGGATCGCTGCCTCCCAGTCGCCCGTGCCGAAGCCCCAGCCGAGCACGGTCGCGAACGCGATGCCGATGACGACCGGCACGAATACGCTGCTGACCCGGTCGACCAGGCGCTGGATCGGCGCCTTCTTCGCTTGCGCGGATTCGACCAGCCGCACGATGCGCGCGAGCGTCGATTCCGCGCCCACGGCGGTGGTCCGGACCACCAGCAGGCCTTGGCCGTTGACGGCGCCGCCGGTCACCGCGTCGTCCGCCTGCCTGGCGACCGGCAGGCTCTCGCCGGTGATCAGCGATTCGTCGACCTCGCTCGCGCCTTCGAGCACGACGCCGTCCACCGGCACGCGCTCGCCGGGCCGCACCACCACCAGGTCGCCGACCTGGACCTGCCCGAGCGCCACTTCGCGGTCCACGCCGTCGCGGCGCACACGGGCGCGCTCGGGCCGCAATGCATTCAAGGCGCGGATCGCCTCGGTGGTCTGGCGCTTGGCGCGGGTCTCCAACCACTTGCCCAGCAGCACCAGCGTGATCACCACCGCCGAGGCCTCGAAGTACAGGTGCGGTGGCATGCCGTGGTCCGCATGCGCGTAGAGCAGGTAGACGCTCAGGCCGTAGCCGGCGCTGGTGCCGAGCGCCACCAGCAGGTCCATGTTGCCGGTGCCGGCCTGCAGCGCCTTCCATCCGGCGCGGTAGAAGCGGGCGCCGAGCCAGAACTGCACCGGCGTCGCCAGCGCGAGCTGCAGCCAGCCCTCGAGCATCCAGGTCCTGCCGACCATCGAGCCGAGCATCGGCAGCACGAGCGGCGCCGAGAACAGGGCCGCCACGGCGACCGGCCACCAATCGGGCCAGCGGCGGGCGGCGGTGGCCGGCGCGATCGGTGCTTCCTCCTCGGCCTCGTGCGCGGCATAGCCTGCCTTCTGCACCGCGGCGATCAGGCTGTGCACATCGAGCGTGCGGTCCGTGAGCTCGACCTCGGCGCGCTCCGTGGCCAGATTCACCGCCGCGGAAGCCACGCCCGGCACCTTGGCCAGCGCCTTCTCGACGCGCGAGACGCAGGATGCGCAGGTCATGCCTTCGATCTGCAGGCTCAGTGCAGAGGCGGGCGACGGCATCGCCAGGCTGTCGTTCATCGAATCTCCTATTTCCAGACGGTGTTGCAAGTGGCGAGGAGCTTCAACCTTCCCATGATGTGAGTGTCAAATGATCGCATGCGACAACCTTGTTCCGTGCGCGGTCTAGAGGTGGTCCGTTCTCGCCGGCTGCCGTCTAATCTGCCTGTGGAAAGTTAAACGAAAGTATTAGACGCGACGGAGCGCGCCGGGGAGATTCGCAATGGGAGATTGCAGCCAGTTTGCCGTGGCGCCCCCTGCAGCCCACCGTGTGTGGGCAGACGACGCTGCGAGTTTTTCCACCTACAGGGTTGCCGCGTTGCACCACAACATGCACGAGCATCCCCTGTTCCAGATGCACGAGCTGGCCAGGCTCGCCAAGGAACTCGTGCCCTTCAGCCAGTGCCGGTTCATGCGGCACGACGTCACGCCGGCTTCCAAGATCGCGCACGACGCCCTGCATCCGGACGGTCGCAGCATCGACGAGTGTTTCGAGCGCATCGAAGAGCTGAATGCCTGGCTCGCGCTCTACAACATCGAAGTCATTCCGCGCTACCAGGCCTTGCTCGACGAGATCGTGGGCACGATGCGCGCACAGATCGAGCGCGAGCAGCCCGGCATCTTCCGGGTGAATGGCTTCATCTTCATCACGGTGCCGCCCTCGGTGACGCCTTTTCACATCGATCGCGAAAACAACCTCTGGCTGCAACTGCACGGGCGCAAGACCCTGAACGTCTGGGATCACAGGGATCGCAGCATCGTGCCGGCCGAGGCGGTGGAGGATTTCATCGTCACCCATTCGCTCAGAAAGGTGCGCTTCAAGGAGGAGTTCAGGCCTCTCAGCCGCGAGTTCAACGCCCGTCCGGGAGACGGCGTCTATTTCCCCAGCACCTCGCCGCACATGACGAGTTCCGATACGGCCTGGACCTCGCCAGGGGACCGCGTGTCGATCTCGATCGGCGTGACCTTCTACACCTCGGCCACGCGCAAGACCGCTCGCGTCCACCAGGTGAACCGGGTCCTGCGCAGATGCGGACTGTCGCCGGCCTACCCCGGCGATTCACCTGCCCTGGACACCCTCAAGGCGCCCGTGGGCCGCCTCGTCGGCGCGGCGCGCGCCTCGATCGTCAGCAGGATCGGGCCGGCCGCGCGCTTCAAGCTGGCCACCGCGCCGCCGCCGGGCTCGTACTGAGCGGGACGTTTCAGCGGCGCGTCGTTTCCCGCCGCGTGACCTGGGGCGCATGGTTGCCCCACGAGCCGCGGATGTAGGTCAGCACGGCGGCGATGCCGTCGTCGTCGAGCACATGGCCGAAGGGCGGCATGCCGTAGGGGCGCGGATTGCCCGCCGTGGCCGGCAGGAAACCGCCGTGGCGCACTATCTGCACCAGGTTAACGGTGGAGTCCATCTGGACCACGCGATTGCCCGCGAGCGGCGGGTAGGCGCCCTCGGCGCCCTGGCCGGCGTCGCCGTGGCAGTACGCGCAGCGCTGGTCATAGATCTGCGCGCCGCGTGCCATCACGCGCGCGTCGCGGCCCGCGGGTGCTGTCGCTGCAGCAGTCGGCACGCGTTCTGGCAACTGCTTGAGAAACGCCGCCATGGCGCCGAGGTCGGCATCGCTCAGATGCTGGGTGCTGCGATACACCACGTCGGCCATCGGTCCCATCACCGAGCCGCGCGGCGAGGTGCCGTTCTTGAGCAGCGCGACCACGTGCTGCGTGTCCCAGTCCGCGACGCCGGCCTCGCGCCTGGAATTGAGCGAGGGCGCATACCAGTTCTCGACCGGGCCGCCCGCCAGGCCCAGCTTCTCCTCGGTGGCGCCCAGCACGTTGCGCGTGCCGTGGCAGGCGATGCAGTGGCCCAGGCCGTCGACGAGGTAGGCGCCCCGGTTCCACTCGGCCGGCTTGGCGGGATCAGCGACGAAGCTGCCCGGCGTGAAGAACAGTGCGCGCCAGACGGCGATGGCCGCCTGCGTGTCGTAGGGGAAGCGCAACTTGTGCGGCGCGTTCGGGGTCGGCGCGGGCGGGACGGTCCGCAGGTAGGCATAGATCGCGTCCGAGTCCTCGCGCGTGACGTGCGTGAAGCTCGGATAGGGAAAGGCCGGGTAGAGCAGGCGCCCGTCCATCGAGCGGCCGTTGTGCAGCGCGCGCCAGAAATGCGCGGCGCTCCAGCGGCCGATGCCGGCCTTGTCGTGTGGCGTGAGATTGCTCGCGTACACGGTGCCGAAGGGCGTCTCGATGCCGAGCCCGCCGGCATAGGTCGCACCGCCGCGCGTCGTGTGGCAGCCGGCGCAATTGCCGGCGAGCGCGAGATAGCGGCCGCGTTCGACCTGGGCCGGCGTGGCAGTGAAAGCGGCCGGGACCTCGGGCAGCTTGTCTTCGCCGCGCAGGTTCAGCGCGACGATCACGAGCGCGGCCAGCACCAGCAGCGCGAAGACGCCAAGCAGCGCGTAGAGGATGCGTCGCATGGCCCTAGTTCCCCATCGCGCTGCAGGGCATCGGCAACGGTCCCGGCAATGCAGGCGCCGGCTTCGGATTCGCCGGTACCGGCTGCAGGGCCAGCCAGCTCGCCACCGCGTTGATGTCGGCCGAGTTCAGCCTGCGTCCCACCTGGGCCATGCAATCGGGCGGCAGCGCATGCCGGCCGTTGTTGAGCCAGTCGCCGAGTTGCGACGCGAGGTAGAGGCGCGGCAGGCCGAGCAGCGAGGGAATGGCGGGCGCGACGCCGGTGAGCGCCTCGCCATGGCATTGCGTGCAGGCCGGAATGCCGCGCCGCGCATCGCCTTGCAGGGCGAGAGTCTTGCCGTGTTGCAGGCTTTGCTCCGACGCGTCGGTGCGGGTGGGCACGGGCGGATAGGGCAGGTCGAGCTGGGCGAAGTAGCCTGCGATCTCGCGCAGGTAGGCGTCCGAGAGGTGGCGCACCATGTGGACCATGTCGCTGTTGAAGCGCCGCCCGTCGCGAAAGCTCAGCAGCTGGTTGTAGAGGTAGCCCTCGGGCTTGCCGGCCAGGCGCGGGAAGTAGCCCGCGTTGGTGCTGGCGCCTTCGCGGCCGTGGCAGGCGATGCAGGCGGCCACGCGCTGCTCGATGGTGTCGGGGACGCGCGCGGGCGTCGCGGCGGCGGCAGGCGGCAGCGTCGCGAGGCCGCAGGCGGCGAACAGCAGGGTCCGCCAGAAGCGTGGGATGTTCATGGGTTGCGCGCGATTCTCCCCGCATGGTCGCCGGGAGAACAGTCTCAGTGTGCGCGCCGGCGACCGGATCAGTTGCAGTCGCGGGGCGCTACAGTGCCTGAATGCGCATCCTTTTTTCGCGGATGGTCGGCTGGCAGCGCCTGCTGTGCTGCGCGGTCATCGGCCTGGCGGCTGCCCTGCTGCCCTGGCCGCTGGACGGCATTGCGCGCGGCCTGCTTGGCTGGTGCTTCGGCGCTGCCGTGTACCTGCTGTCGGCCTGGTGGCTGGCCGAGCGCTCGGATGCAGAGAGCACGCGGCTGCGCGCGCAGTCGCTGGACCAGCCCAGCGCACTGATCCTGGCGAGCATGCTCGGCGTGGTCGGCGCCAGCGTGGTGGCGATCGCGATGCTGCTGCAGCAGGTCAAGCAGATGGGCGGCACGGAGCGGGCCGGCCACATTGCGCTCGGGCTGGTCGCGCTGGCGGGCTCCTGGCTCATGATCCACACGATCTACGGCTTTCATTACGCGCACCGCTACTACCAGGTCGAAGGCGGGCGCATGCACCCGGGGCTGGATTTCCCCGGCAAGCTGGACCCCGACTACTTCGACTTTCTCTACTACGCCTTCGTGGTCGGCATGTGCTCGCAGGTGTCCGACGTGCAGGTCGGCTCGCGCGAGATGCGCCGCATCACGCTCGTGCACAGCGTGCTGTCCTTCGCGTTCAACATGCTGGTGCTGGCGCTGTCCATCAACGTGGTGGCCGGGGCAATGCAATAGGCATTCGTCAAGCCGGGGCGCGCTGCCGCCGCCCCAGCTTGACCAGCCCGGTCGACAAGGCTACGCCGCAGACGATCACCACCGCGCAGATCAGCATCCACTGCGTGATGTCCTCGCCGAGGAAGACGGCACCGTAGAACAGCGCGAACACCGGCACCAGGAAGGTCACGGTCAGCGCGCGCGCCGGGCCGGCGGTCTCGATCAGGCGGAAGAACAGGATGTAGGCCAGGCCGGTGCAGGCGGTGCCCAGCACGACGAGCGCGAGCCAGGCCTGCAGGCTCGGCATCGCCGCCGGCCAGAGCCACACGGCCGGCAGTGCGAGCGCCAGCGTGGCGCCGATCTGGCTGCCGGTCGCGGTGGCGAGCGCCGGCACGCCGCCCAGGTGTTTGCGCGTCAGGCTGGCCGCGAAGGCATAGCAGATGCAGGCCGCGAGACAGGCGCCGATGGCCCAGCGTGCCGCAGTCTCCTCGGCACCCGATTGCAGGCCCGCGCTGCGGCCGGCCAGCATCGCGACGCCGGCGAAGCCGATCACGAGGCCGAGGGTGCGCGAGCGATCGGGTCGCTCGCCGAAGAAGCCCCAGGCCACCAGCGCGCCGAACATCGGCACCGTCGCGTTGAGCACGGCGGCCAAGCCGCTGTTGATGGTGAGCAGCGCGAAGGAGAAGAAGGCGAAGGGCAGGCCGGAGTTGAGCACGCCGATGCCGAGCGCCGGCTTCCAGTACTGCCTGAAGCTGGACCACTGGCCGCGCATGAACAGCAGCGGCAGCAGAAACAGCATCGCGATCGCGACGCGCACCGCGGCCGTCGGCAGCGCCCCGAACTCGGCGGCACCGACGCGCATGAACAGGAAGGAGGCACCCCAGAGCATGCCCAGCAGCACCAGATCGACCAGCCAGCGGCGGCTGGCCGGGCGTGCGGCGGTTGGCAGCGCAGCAGCGGCCGTCGTGCACTCGCCTTCGCTCACAGCGCACCTTCCAGTTCGAGCAGCGCGCTCTTGCGCTCGAGCCCGCCCGCATAGCCGGTCAGCGAGCCGTCGGTGCCCAGCACGCGGTGGCAAGGCACGATCACGCTGATCGGATTGCGGCCCACGGCGGCGCCTACCGCGCGCACGGCGGCCGGCTTGCCGATGCCGGCGCTCAAGGCGCCGTAGCTGGTCGTGCGGCCCGCCGGAATGGCAAGCAGGGCCCGCCACACCGCCTGCTGGAAGCCGGTGCCGTGCGAAAGGTCGAGCGGCAGGTCGAAATGCTGGCGCTTGCCGGCGAAGTAGTCGGCGAACTGCACGGCCGCTTCGCGCAGCACCGGATGGTCTGCATCGGGGTGCCAGCCGCTGGTGTCGGGCCAGTGGCGTTGCCGGTCGAACCAGGCGCCGGCCAAGCCTTCGTCGGTGGCGGCCAGCGTGATGCTGCCCAGCGGGCTCTCGATCTGCGTGCTGCGAATGGTCGTCTTCTTGAATTTCATGGCGCGTCCGAGGAAAGAGCTGCCGTCGTGTGGCCGGCAGCGGGTGAAAGACTGTGCCAGGCCCGCAGTACCGCGTAACTGCGCCACGGACGCCAGGCTTGCGAGGCTTCGGTCGCCGCGCGGGCCGAGGAGACGCGAAGCGCCTTCTGCAGCGCGACGTCGCCGGCCGGGAAGGCATCGGGCCAGCGCAGCGCGCGCATCGCGATGTACTGCGCGGTCCAGTCGCCGATGCCGGGCAGGGCCTGCAGGGCGGCGAGCGTGGCGGGCACGTCGGCGCCGGCATGCAAGGCCAGCCGGCCGGCCTGCACTTCGCGCGCGAGCGCGCTCAACGCGGCCTGCCGCTGCCGCACGATGCCGAGCTGGCCCAGCGCGTCGCCGCTCGCGCCGGCGATGGCCGCGGGCGTGGGGAACAGGCGGTCCAGCCCGGCGACCGGTGTCGCGACCGCTTCGCCGAAGGCCTGCACCAGCCGCGTGCCCAGGGTGCGCGCTGCCGCCACCGTGATCTGCTGGCCGAGCACGGCGCGCACCGCGAGTTCGAAACCGTCGACCGTGCCCGGCACGCGCAGCCCGTCGCCATGCGGAAAAGCTTCATGCAGCGTGCCGTTGATCGCCATCGGCTCGGCATCGAGGTCGAGCATGGCGCGCACGCGGCTGATCACGATCGGCAGCACCGCGGCCAGCGAATCGCCGACGCGCAGCAGCAACTGCTCGCGCTGCGCATCGAAGCGAAGCTGCAGCCAGCCCGCATGCACATGCTCGCCCTGCACGACGCGCAGTGTGCGCGCCAGCAGCGGCGTTCCGCCGCCAATGTCGGTGATCGACTCGACGCCGCCGAGGGCCCGGCGCGCGAAGAAGCCCAGCATCGCCGCCGCGTCGTAGGGCGGCCGAAAGCCCAGCCGCACGTTGACGGCCTCGCCTTCGCGGCCGTCGCCGGCAGGGCCGGCGCGCCGCAGCGCGCTCGGATTGAGTCCGTAGTGCGTCACGAAGGCCGCGTTGAAGCGGCGCACGCTCGCGAAGCCGCTGGCCAGAGCAACCTGCGTCATCGGCAGGTGCGTGTCGGCGATCAGCTGCTTGGCGGCCAGCAGGCGGCGCGTCTGCAGGTACTGCAGCGGCGACACGCCGAACTGGGTTTCGAAGATGCGGCGCAGATGGCGGTCGCTTACGCCCAGGCGCGCCGCGATGCGGGCCGCGCCGGGTCCGTCCTCGTCCCAGGCATCGGGTTCGTCGATCAGGCGCGCGGCTTGCAGGGCAAGAATGCGCGAGGCGTCTTCGGTCGACCAGCTCGCGGTCCGCGGCGCGAGTTCAGGCCGGCAGCGCAGGCAGGGCCGGAAGCCCGCTGCCTCGGCCTGCGCCGCATGGCGGAAGAAGCGGCAGTTCTCGCGCCGCGGCAGCTTCACGCGGCAGACCGGGCGGCAGTAGACGCCGGTGGAAGTCACGCCGGTGAAGAAGGAGCCGTCGAAGCGCGCATCGTGGGCCTTCATGGCCAGGTAGCAGGCGTCGCTCTCGAGTCCGGCGGTGGGTGCGGTGGCGGCAAGCATGCGGGGAATGATAGGTGTCCCGGCGCGCAGAAGTAGCCATTTCCGGACATTTGGCTGAGAAAGCCCATGCCTACAATGGTCCTCAGTTTGTGAACTTTCAAAGGAAGCCCATGCAGCTCAGCGCATCGATCTTCAAGGCCTATGACATACGCGGCGTCGTGCCCACCACGCTCGACGCCGAGGTCGCCGAGGCACTCGGCCAGGCCTTCGGCAGCGCGGCGCGCGCAGCGGGCGAGAAATCGGTGGCAGTGGGGCGCGACGGGCGCCTGTCCGGCCCCGCGCTGGTCGAGGCCCTGGTCCGCGGGCTGGTGGCCACCGGCATCGAGGTGATCGACGTCGGCGCCGTCACCACCCCGATGCTCTATTTCGCGGCCAGCACGCTGTCGAACAGCGGCATCCAGGTCACCGGGAGCCACAACCCGAAGGATTACAACGGTTTCAAAATGGTACTAGCCGGCCGCGCGATCTACGGCGACGAGATCCAGGGCCTGTACAAGGTGATGGAAGCCGGCAGCGCCAAGCTCGCCCCCGGCGGCAGCGTGCGCAAGGTCGACGTGACCGAAGCCTACACGCAGCGCATCGTCGGCGACATCAAGCTGGCGCGCCCGCTCAAGATCGTGGTCGATTCGGGCAACGGCATCGCCGGCGCGTCGGCCCCGGCCATCCTGCGCGCCATCGGCTGCGAGGTGACCGAGCTCTTCAGCGAGGTCGACGGCGATTTCCCCAATCACCATCCTGACCCGAGCAAGCCAGAGAACCTCAAGGACCTGATCGCCGCGCTGCAAGCCGGCGACGCCGAGCTGGGCCTGGCCTTCGACGGCGACGGCGACCGTCTCGGCATCGTCACCAAGGACGGGCAGAACATCTATCCCGACCGCCAGATGATGCTGTTCGCGCAGGATGTGCTCTCGCGCGTGCCGGGCGGCACCATCGTCTACGACGTCAAGTGTTCGCAGCGCCTCGGCCCCGCGATCGAGGCCGCCGGCGGCAAGCCGCTGATCTACAAGACCGGCCACTCGCTGATCAAGGCCAAGATGAAGGAGATCGCATCGCCGCTGGGCGGCGAGATGAGCGGCCACATCTTCTTCAAGGAGCGCTGGTTCGGTTTCGACGACGGTACCTACGCGGGCTGCCGCCTGCTGGAGATCCTGAGCAAAACACCGAATGCGAGCGACACGCTCAACGCACTGCCGACCAGCTTCTCGACGCCGGAACTCAACGTCAAGTGCGCCGAGGGCGAGCCTCACGCGGTGGTCGACCAGCTCGTGAAGACCGCCAGATTCGACGCGCCGGCCAAGGTCTCGACCATCGACGGCGTCCGCGTCGACTGGCCCGACGGCTTCGGCCTCATCCGCGCCTCCAACACCACGCCGGTGCTGGTGCTGCGCTTCGAAGGGCAGACGCAGGCGGCGCTGGACCGCATCCAGAAGGAGATGCTCGCGCTCCTGAAGAGCGCGAAGCCCGACGCCACCCTCGCGGAAGCCGCACACTGAATTTTCGAAGCGTGCGTTCGTTGCTGCTGCGCCTCTACGGCGCCCTCACTTCCCTGGCCGAACCCCTGGTGCGGCGCAAGCTGCGGCGCCGGGCCGTGGCCGAGCCCGGCTATGCGCATGCGGTCGAAGAGCGCTTCGGCCACTATGACGAGAGCGCGACCGGCACCGGCTGGTGCTGGGTCCATGCGGTCTCGCTCGGCGAGGCGCGCGCCGCCGGCATCCTGATCGCCGAGCTGCGCCGGCAGTACCCGGGCATCCCGATCCTGCTGACCAACGGCACGGCCACCGGGCGCGAGGAGGGTGCCAAGCTGCTGGAAGACGGCGATCTGCAGGTCTGGCAACCCTGGGATGCGCCCGAGCCGGTGGCGCGTTTTCTCGATCGCTTCCAGCCGCGCATCGGCGTGCTGATGGAAACCGAAGTCTGGCCCGAGATGTCCGCAGCCTGCGCCGAACGCGGCATTCCGCTGGTGCTGGCCAACGCGCGGCTGAACGAGAACTCGCTGGCCTCGGCGGAGCGTCTGGGCTGGCTCGCGCGGCCAGCCTACTCGGCATTGGCCGCGGTGTGGGCGCAGACCGAGGCCGATTCGCACCGGCTGGTTTCGCTCGGCGCCAAGGTGGCGGGCGTGTTCGGCAACCTCAAGTTCGACGCCACGCCCGATGCGCGCCAGCTCGGCGCGGCCGCGCGCCTGCGCGAGCAGCTGCCGAGGCCGGTGGTGGTGCTCGCGAGCTCGCGCGACGGCGAAGAAGCGCAGCTGCTCGAAGTGCTCAAGCGCTTCGGTGCGCTGTCGCCCGTGCCGCCGGCGCAGGATGCGGTGCATTCGATCTCCAGGCGCGTGCACGACGTGCAATGGATGATCGTGCCGCGTCATCCGCAACGCTTCGACGAAGTCGCGGCACTCGTCGAATCCCATGGCTTCGCGGTGGCACGGCGCAGCGCGGCCGGCGCGCCGGCGGAATGCGAGATCTGGCTCGGAGACTCTTTGGGCGAGATGGCGCTCTACTACGGCCTGGCCGACGCAGCGCTCCTGGGCGGCAGCTTCGAGCCGCTGGGCGGCCAGAACCTGATCGAGGCTGCGGCCTGCGGCTGTCCGGTGATCATGGGGCCATCGACCTTCAACTTCGCCGAGGCGGCCGAGCTGTCGCTCGCGGCCGGCGCCTCGCTGCGGGTGGACAACATGGAGCAGGCGGTCACGGCCGCGCTCAAGCTGGCCGAGAAGCCGGAGCGGCGCGAAGCGATGGCCGAGGCCGCGCTGGCCTTTGCCAATTCGAACCGCGGCGCGGCGCAGCGCACGGCCGCGGCGGTGCTGGCGGTGGCGGAGGCCGCGACCGCCGAGACCGAAGAGCGGGCCGAGCCCAGCCTTGAATAGAACGCGCTAGCGCGTCGGCGGCAGGATCACCGGCGGTGGTGGCGGCGAAGGCATCGCCGGCGGCTGCGGACTGAAGGGCGGCACCGGCACCGGCGGCACGACCGGGATCGGCGTCGCGGGCCGGGAAGGCGTCGGCGCCGGCTGCGAGGCCGGCGGCTGGGCCGGCGTGGCGGTGCTGTCGACGGCGGGGCGGCCATCGGTGGCCAGCGTGCCGTTGATCGCGCGCAGGTCGTCGGCCGTCAGGGTGCCGTTGGCCTGCCGCAGCTTTAGATTCCCCAGGAGCACGTTGTAGCGCGCTACCGCGAGGTCGCGCTTGGTCTGGAACAGCTGGCTCTGCGAGTTGAGCACGTCGATGTTGATGCGCACGCCCACCTGGTAGCCGAGCCGGTTGGCATCCAGCGCGACCTGGCTGGAGGATTCGGCGGCTTCGAGCGCCTTCACCTGTCCGGCCCCCGAGACCAGCCCGAGATAGGCCGCGCGCGTGGCCTGCGTCACGCTGCGGCGCGTCGATTCGAGCACGGAGCGCGACTGCTCTTCGAGCGCCAGCGTTTCCTTGACGCGGTTCTCGGTCGCGTAGCCGGCGAACAAGGGCAGGCTGAACACCACGCCCACGGTCGCCGCGTTGATGCGCGAGCGGCCCGTGGTGGTGCTGGTGCCCTGCGGATTGTTGGTGACGTTGTAGCCCAGGTTGGCATCGAGGGTGGGCTTGTGGCCGGCCTCGGCCTTCTGCACTTCGAGGGTGGCCACGTCGAGGCCGAGCCGCGCTTGCCGGATCGAGGGATGCGCGTCTTCAGCCTGCGCCACCCAGGCGTTGATATCGGCCGGCATCACCTCGGGCAGCACCACCGGCGCGGCCAGGGCCACCGGCACGCTGCCGGGGCGGCCGACCAGCTGGTCGAGCGCGATCTTCTTGACCTGCAGGTCGTTCTCGGCCGCAATCTCCTGCGCCACCACGAGGTCGTAGCGCGCCTGCGCTTCGCGCGTGTCGGTGATGGTCGAGGTGCCGACCTCGAAATTGCGCTTGGCCGAGGCCAGCTGCTCGGCGACCGCGATCTTCTGCGCCCGCACCAGCGCCAGGCTGTCCTGGGCCGAGAGCACGTCGAAGTAGGCCTGGCTCACGCGTACCACCAGGTCCTGATCGGCGATGGTCAGCACCGCCTGGGCGATGTCGACCTGGCGCTTGCCCTGCTCGTAGGTGGCCCAGTTCGCGGGCCGGTAGAGGGGCTGCGTGGCATTGACGCCGACGTTCTGCGTGTTGAAGCCGCGCGAGGTGTTGCCGACGGGCGTGTCGATGTCGAGCTCGGTATGCGAGGCGCCGGCCGACAGCCCGACCGCGGGCAGGATGCCGGCCTTGGCCTGGGCTGCGCGCGCCAGGCTGGCGTCGTACTGCGAACGCGCGGCTTGGTAGGTCGCGTCGTAGCTGCGCGCCGATTCGTAGAGATCGATCAGGCTCTGGCCGTGGGCCGGCAGTGCGAACGCGGCGGCAAGCGCCACCGAGAGGGGAAGAAGCCGGTGCACGGGCATTGAGCGTCCTTGGGAAAAGAAATCAGTAGCGCGGCACGGAAGGGTCGTGCTGCGCCGACCAGGCATCGATGCCGCCGGCGACGTTCGCCACCTCGGCAAAGCCGTTCTGGGCGAGGAAGGCGGCCACGCGCTGGCTGCGCGCGCCGTGGTGGCAGAGGCAGGCAATGCGCTGCGCCGGGTCGAGCTCCGAGATGCGGGCCGGAATCTCGTTCATCGGAATGGCGACCAGCGTGAAGCCCTGCGGCACCACGCTCGCGGTCTGCACTTCCCACGGCTCGCGCACATCCAGCAGCACCGGCTGCGCACTCGCGTCTTGGGCGAACCAGTCGGCGAGTTCGGTTGGGCGGACCTGGTCGATCATGAGGATGGCTCCTCTCAGAAGTTGAAGCGCGAAGGCGCCGGGAAGTTCAGGAGGCGCGGCGCCACCGTGTCCCACGGCTGCACGATGTCCCACTTGCCTTCGCCGACGCGCGTGACGAAGTGGGCGCGCATCATCGGCTCGTCGCCCACGATCGCCGCCAGCCGGCCGCCCATCTTGAGCGAACCCATGAGGCTCTGCGGCAGGCGCGCGACCGAGCCGCTGAGCACGATCACGTCGAAGGTCGGGCCGCTAGGCAGCGGCACGGCGCCGTCGGCATTGCGCACTTCCACGTTGCTCACGCCGTTGCGGCGCAGGTTCTCGGCGGCGACGGCGGCCAGGCCGGGATCGATCTCGAGCGTCAGCACCTGTGCCGCGCGGTGCGCCAGCAGGGCGGCCATGAAGCCGGAGCCGCTGCCGATCTCGAGCACCGATTCGTGCTTCTGCACGTGCAGGTCCTGCAGCATGCGGGCCTCGACCTTGGGCGAGAGCATGCATTGGCCGGGCTCCTTCGTCTTGGCGCCCTCCAGCGGGATCTCCATGTCGAAGAAGGCCAGGCCGCGGTGGGCCTTGGGCACGTAGTCTTCGCGCCGGATGTGGGCCAGCAGGTCCAGGATTTCGAGATCGAGCACGTCCCAGGGACGGATCTGCTGCTCGATCATGTTGAAGCGCAGGCGCTCCAGGGTGGGAATGGGGTTCATGAGCTTTTTCCTCGTATGGGTCGGGACAATCAGGACAAACCTTCAATTTTAGGCGGCGGCTCCACGGTGTCGGGCGTGCGCGTGAGCGCTTGCCGGCGGTGCCAGCGGCGCCGGGCCCAGTTCGCCAGGTCGTCCATGTAGCAATAGACCACCGGCACCACCACCAGCGTCAGCAGCGAGGAGGTGATCACGCCGCCGATCACGGCCTGGCCCATAGGCGCGCGCTGCTCCGATCCCTCGCTGATCGCGAAGGCCAGCGGCACCATGCCGAAGATCATCGCCAGCGTGGTCATCAGGATCGGGCGCAGCCGCACGCGCGCCGCGAGCAGCAGGGCCTCGGCGCGCGGCAGGCCCGGCACCGGCGTGCCGTCGGCCGCGACGCCCGGCTCGCGCGAACGGATCGCGAAATCCACCAGCAGGATCGCGTTCTTGGTGACCAGGCCCATCAGCATCACGATGCCGATGATCGAGAACATCGACAGCGTGGAACCGAACATCATCAACGCCAGCACCACGCCGATCAGCGTGAGCGGCAGCGCCGTCATCAGCGCCAGCGGCTGCAGGAAGCTCTTGAACTGGCTGGCCAGGATCATGTAGATGAAGATGATCGCGAGCGCCAGGGCCGATACCGCATAGCCGAAGGACTCCTGCATGTTCTTGGTCGAGCCGCTGAACTGCCAGCCGTAGCCGGGCGGGAAGGCGATGCCGGCCAGCGCCGCGCGGATGTCGGCCGACACTTCGCCGGCCGAGCGGTTGGCCACGTTGGCGTTGATGCTGACCTCGCGTGCCAGCGCGCGGCGGTTGATCTGGTTCGGCCCGGTGGCTTCGCGCACATCGGCCACCTGCTGCAGTCGGACGATGCGGCTGGAGCCGTCGGCATTGGCGCCCATGGCGGTGCTGACGAAGGGCAGGCGCGCGAGGTCGGCCGGCGAATTGCGCACCTCGGGCGCGAGCCGCACGTTGACGTCGTAGGTCTGGTCGTCGGGCGCGCGCCAGTTGCCCACCGTGGTGCCGGCCACCAGCGTGCGCAGCGCGTTCGCGACCGACGCCACGCCGAGGCCGAGGTCGGAGGCGGCATCGCGGCGCATCACCACGCTCACGGTCGGCTTGTTGGGCTTCTGGCTCGAATCGAGATCGACCAGGCCGGGGATCGGACGGATCGCTTCCATCACGCGCTGCGTGAGCCGCTCGAGCTCCTGCAGGTCGGGGCCCTGGAGCGAAAACTCGATGACCTTGTTGCCGCCCACCGAGTCGCGCAGGCCCACGTGCGTGACCGTGATGCCGGGAATCGCGCGCAGCCGTTCGCGCAGCACGCCGGACATCTGGTCGACGCTGCGCTCGCGCTGCTTGCGTTCGACCAGGCGCACGTAGACGCTTGCATAGATCTTGCCTTGCGCATCGCCGGTGTTGATGGTCGTGAGCGTGTAGCGCACCTCGGGCATCTCGCGCAGGATGCCTTCGACCTGGCGCGCCTTGGCTTCGGTCACTTCGAGCGAGGAGCCGACCGGCGTGTAGAAGTTGATCGCGGTTTCCGAGTAGTCGGCCTTGGGCACGAACTCGGTGCCCAGCAGCGGCACCATCGCCACGCTGGCGGCGAAGATGCCGAGCGCCGCGGCCAGCGTGACGAGCTTGTGCACGAGGGACCAGCGCAGGATGGCCTGGTAGGCCTCGGCGAGCCGGTCTGTCGCTCGGTCGAACCAGCCGGTGACGCGGCCGATGGTCCTGTCGTAGAAGCTGACGGGCGGGCCGCGCCTGCCATGCGTATCGATCGCAGGGTCGTGCCAGATGCTCGAGAGCATCGGGTCCAGCGTGAAGCTCACGAACATCGAGATCAGCACCGCCGCCACGATGGTGATGCCGAACTCGTGGAAGAACTTGCCGATGATGCCTTCCATGAAGCCGATCGGCAGGAACACCGCGACGATCGAGAGCGTGGTAGCCAGCACCGCGAGCCCGATCTCCTGCGTGCCGTCGAGTGCCGCCTGGTACGGCGTCTTGCCCATCTGCACGTGGCGCACGATGTTCTCGCGCACCACGATCGCGTCGTCGATCAGGAGGCCGACGCACAGCGACAGCGCCATCAGCGTCACCATGTTGATGGTGAAGCCGAACATGGCCATGAACCAGAAGGTGCCGATCAGCGCGATCGGCAGCGTGAGCCCGGTGATCACGGTCGAACGCCAGGAGTTCAGGAACAGGAACACGATCAGCACGGTGAGCAGCGCTCCTTCGATCAGCGTCGTCCGCACGTTGTTGACCGCGACGCGGATCGGCCGAGCTGCGTCGCCGATGGGTTCGAGCTTGACGCCGGGCGGCAGCTGCGGCCGGATATCGGCGATGGCTTTCACCAGCCCGTCGACCACCGCGATGGTGTTCTCGTCCTGCGCCTTCTGCACCGACAGGAGCAGGGTGCGCTGGCCGTTGTAGAGCGCGAGGCTCTCGAGTTCCTGCGCGCCGTCGCGCACCGTGGCCACCTGGTCGATGCGGATCGGCGCGCCGCCCTTGCGCATCAGGATGATCTTGCCGAAGTCCTCCGGCCGCTCCATGCGCGCATCGACCTGGACCACGCGTTCCTGCTCGAGCGAGCGCACGGCGCCCACCGGCAATGCCTGGTTCTCGCTGCGCACCGCCTCCACCACCTGCGACGCACTGACGCCGAAGGCTTCCATCGCCTGCGGGTTCAGGTAGATGTTGATCTCGCGCTTGGTGCCGCCCACCAGCGTGACCGAGCCGACGCCGCGCACGTTCTCCAGCCGCTTCTTCAGCACCTGGTCGGCCCAGTTTGTCAGCTCGACCGCGCTGGGTTGTTTGTCTTCCTGCCCAGCGGGCAGCACGGCCACCGACCACACCGGCCGCGAAGCCGGGTCGAAGCGCAGCACGCGCGGGTCCTTCACCTCGTCGCGGAACAGCGGCCGCACCGCCGCGACCTTCTCGCGCACGTCGTCGGCTGCCTTGCGGCCGTCGACGTAGAGCTGGAATTCGATGATGACGACCGACTGGCCCTCGTAGCTGCGCGAGGTGAGGGCGTTGATGCCGGCGATCGAGTTGACGCCTTCCTCGACCTTCTTGGTCACCTCGCTCTCGACGATCTCGGGCGAGGCGCCGGGGTACTCGGTGATCACCACCACCACCGGGAAGTCGATGTTCGGGAACTGGTCGACCTGCAGCCGCTGGTAGGAGAAGATGCCGAGCACCACCAGCGCGAGCATCAGCATGGTCGCGAAGACCGGGTTCTTCAGGCTGACGCGCGTGAACCACATGGACGTAGCGTGCTCAGGGCGCGGCGACCGGCGCCATGCGCACGGCCGTGCCTTCGCGCAGCGGGCCGACGCTGCCGGCCACCACCACCGCGCCGTCCTCGACGCCGCGCACCGCGACCAGCGTCTGGCCATCGACCTGGCCGCGCTGGCCGGTCTGGACCGCCCGGTGCGCGATGCGCCCCCCGATCACCATCTGCACATAGGGCGCGGGCTTGTCGATGCGGACGGCGGACAAGGGCAGGGCGAGCCCCTCGACACGCCCTACGTCGATGCTGCCCTGCGCGAACAGGCCCTGGCGAAAACCGGCGCTGCGGTCCAGCCGCAGGTACACCAGCACGCTGCGGCTGCCGGCCTGCGCGCTCGGGTTGACGCGCACCACGCTGGCGCCCACCTTGCGGTCGGCGCTCGCCGGGTCTGCAGCGCCGCTGCCCTCGATCTGCAGCGTCGCGCGCTGGCCCACGCGCACCGCGACCGAATCGGCCGCCGCGAGCGTGGCCTCGAGCTCGATGCGGCTCAGGTCGACCACCTCGATCACGCGCGCATCGACGGCGACGCGCTCGCCCGGCTGCGCGAGGCGCTGCGCGACCTGGCCGGTCAGCGGACTCTTGAGCACGGTGTCGTTGAGCAACTTGTGCGCCATCTCCACCGCGGCGAGCGCGGCCCGGTGGGTCGAGAGCGCGGCATTGAGGTTCGACTGCGAAGTGTCGAGCGCGGTGCGCGAGATGAAGCCCTGGTCGACCAGCGCCTTGTTGTTGTCGTAGGTGCGTTGCGCCACCTCGGCCTGCGCGCGGGCCGAGTCCGCCTGCTCCTGGGCCTGGCGCACGCGCGACTGGTATTCGACCGGATCGATGCGCGCGACCACCTGGCCGGCCGTGACGGCATCGCCCTCGCGCACCGTGAGGCCGATCAGCTCGCCGGCCACGCGGGCCTTGACCAGCGCCGAATCGACTGCCTTGAGCGTGCCCGAGATCGCCAGCGTCTGCGCGAGCTCGCGCCGCGTGGCGCGCACCACGTCGGCCGGCGAGAGCTGCACCACCGTTTCAGTCGGCTTTGCTGCCGCGGAGACCGTGGCCTGCTGCGCGCGGCGCGCCTCGATGGCGCGCAGCACGCCGGCGGCCAGCAGCACGAGGACCAGTGCCGCGACGGCCCACTTGATGACGAGCGACCGCTTCATACGCCTGCCTTCGGAGGCATGCTAAGCCCGTGGAGCACGGTCTCGGCCTGGGTCGCAAGGTATTTTTCGGGATCGAGATCCGAATCGGCGTCGACGCAGATGACGGCCGAATGCTTCCACAGCATCAGGAAGAGCATCGGCGCGATGATGGCGTAGATCGCGTGGTTCACATCGACCGGCGCGAACTCGCCGCTCGCGATGCCGCGCTGCACGATGCGCCGCATCAGCGCGTGCCCGGGCCCCACCACTTCCTGGCGATAGAACTCGGCCAGCTCCGGAAAATTGCGGCCCTCGCTCAGCATCAGCTTGGTGAGGCCCGAGGCCTTGGTCGAGCCCACGCGCTCCCACCAGATGCGCATGCAATAGCGCAGCATGTCGGCGGTGCTGCCCTCGAACTCCTCGAATTCCTTGTTCCACTCGGTGAAGCGGCCGGACAGGTTCTCGACCACGACCGCCTTGAACAGCTCTTCCTTGGTTGGGAAGTAGAGGAACAGGGTGCCCTTCGACACCCCGGCGCGCGCCGCGACTTCCTCGGCGCGGGTCGCTGCGAAGCCCTTGTCGACGAACAGGTCCAGCGCCGCTTCGAGCAATTCCCCCGGACGCGCCTCCTTGCGGCGTTCGCGCTTGGCGCGCGCGGTGCTGCAGAATTTGTCGCTGAGGAAACGGGGAGCGGGCATGGATCAGGGCCTGAAGGACCTTAATGACTGACGGGTTAGTAATGTAGTGAGCGTGCCAGGGCCCGTCAAGCCGCGACAATGCGGGGTTCGCCAATTTCCATCGCCGGAGCCTTCATGTCCACCCCATCACCGCAAACCGAAACCATCGTGCTGGGCGGCGGCTGCTTCTGGTGCACCGAGGCGGTGTTCGACCGCGTGCAGGGCGTGGTGGATGTCGAATCGGGCTACAGCAATGGCGAGACGATCAATCCCAGCTACGAACAGGTCTGCACCGGGCGCACCGGCCATGCCGAGGTGGTGCGGCTGGAATTCGATCCGCAGCAGATCACACTGCGCGAGATCCTCGAGATCTTCTTCGTCGTGCACGATCCCACGACCCTCAATCGGCAGGGCAACGACGCGGGAACCCAGTACCGCAGCGGCATCTATTTCGCCAACGACGCGCAGAAGCAGGTCGCCCAGGAGGTGATCCGCGAGATCGAGGCCAGCAAGACCTACCGCTCGCCGATCGTGACCGAGGTGAAGCCGCTGGCCAACTACTCGGCCGCCGAGGCTTACCACCAGGACTACTTCCTGAACAATCCGAACCAGGGCTACTGCGCCTTCGTGGTCGGGCCCAAGGTCGAGAAGTTCCAGAAGACCTTCGCGGCGAAGCTCAAGAAGGCCTGATCTTTCCATGCGCCTCGCACGTCATGCCATCGCGGCCCGCGCCATGCTGGGCGTGCTGGCGCTCGCGCTGTGGCTCGCGACGACGCTCGGGCTCGTGCACCGCACGATCCACACGCCGCTCGCGTCGCATTCGCATGCGCATGCGGCCGTGTCCCCCCATGCGGGCGAGGCGGACCATGCATCCCATGGACTGGTCGCACTCTTCGGCGAGCACAGCGATGCCGAGTGCCGGCTCTACGACCAGTTGTCTCACGGCCCGGCTGCGCTCTGCGTGCCGGCCCTCCTGTTGCCGGTCATGCTGCCGGCGGCCACCTTCGCCTATCTCGAGGGCGAGGTACTCGCCCGCTGGGTCGCGCTGTTCGACGCGCGCGGCCCGCCTTCCGCTCGCTGAATCCGCCTTGCCGACCGGTAGCTGCAGCCGCTTTTCGCGGGCTGCGGCCGGTCTTCCATCGATTCAACGAGTGTTCCAACATGTCATCCCATTTCCGGCGCAACGCCATCGGCGTTGCCGTTCTTTCCCTTTTGTCCTGCGCTGCCTGGGCGCAAGCCTCATTGCCCGAAGTCACCGTCACCGGCAATCCGCTCGGCGCCAGTGATCTGATTGCGCCGACCACCACCTTGTCCGGCGACCGCTTGCTGCTGCGTTCCCAATCCACGCTCGGCGAAACCCTCAATGGCCTGCCGGGCGTCAGCAGCAGCTACTTCGGACCGAACGCGAGCCGGCCTTCGATCCGGGGCCAGGACGGAGATCGCATCCGCATCCTGCAAAACGGCGGCGCGGCGCCCGACGCCTCGGCCCTGAGCTACGACCATGCGGTGCCGGTCGATGCGCTCGTCACCGAACGCGTCGAGGTGCTGCGCGGCCCGTCGGCGCTGCAGTACGGCGGCAGCGCGGTCGGTGGCGTGGTCAACGTGATCGACAACCGCATCCCGAGCGAGCCGATCGACGGCTTCGGCGGCCGCGCCGACCTCGGCTACGCGACCGGCAACCGCGAGAAGAGCGGCGGCGTGGTGCTCGAGGGCGGCAACAACCGCTATGCGCTGCACGTGGATGCCTTCAATCGCGATGCCGACGACACCTCGGTGCCGATCGAGCTCGGCTGCGAGAGCCCGCGCCGGCCCGGCCTGGCGCGCAAGATCTGCAACTCGGCCAACCAGGCGCACGGCGGCGCGGTCGGCGGCAGCCTGTTCTTCGACCAGGGCTGGATCGGTGCTTCGGCCAGCACCTACCGCAGCGACTACGGCACGGTGGCGGAGGACGATGTCACCATCAGGTTGAGATCCGACCGCTATGCGCTCGAGGGCGAATGGCGGCCGGGCGGCTTCTTCACCAGCATCCACGGCAAGCTGAGCCGCACCGACTACCGCCACACCGAGTTCGAGGGCTCCGAGACCGGCACCGTGTTCTCCAACAAGAGCGACGACCTGCGCATCGAGGCGCGGCACCAGAAGATCGGCGGCGTGGAAGGCCTGATCGGTTTCACCAACGAGACCAACGACTTCGCCGCCGTCGGCGAGGAGGCCTTCGCGCCGCACAGCCGCACGCGCTCGCGCGCCTTGTTCCTGCATGAAGAGCTCGGCACCTCGTGGGGCCGCCTGAGCTTCGGCGCGCGCACCGAGCAGGTGAGGGTGCGTTCGTTCGGCTATCCGGAAGATCCGGCGATCACGCGCTTCGCGGTCGGCGAGCGCAAGTTCAACCCGGGCAGCGCGGCCTTCGGCGCGCTGGTCAACCTGGCGCCGCAATGGCAGCTGACCTCGAACCTCGCCTACACCGAGCGCGCGCCCAAGGACTACGAGCTCTTCGCCAACGGCCCGCACGTCGCGACCGCGGCCTGGGAGGTCGGCGATCCGAACCTGCAGAAGGAGAAGTCGGTCGGCTTCGACCTCGGTGCCCAATGGAAGTCCGGCGCCAACAGCGCGCGCGTGAATGCCTACGTCACCCGCTTCCGCAACTACATCGGGCTCGCGGCCTCGGGCAACGTGCGCGGCGAGGACGGCGCGATCAATCCGGCTCCGGTGGAGACCGACGAAGGCCTGGTGTTCCCCGACGTGGTGGACGAGTTCGTCTATCGCGGCGTGCGCGCCCGCTTCACCGGCATCGAGGCCAACGGCAACCTGCGCCTCCTGGGCACCGACGGCTTCTCGCGAGCGGCCGACGGCTCCACGCTGGACCTCGAATGGCGTGCCGACCTGGTGCGGGCGAAGAACACCGACACCGGCGAGCCGCTGCCGCGCATCTCGCCGGCGCGCGCGGGCGCCACGCTGGCCTACGGCAACGGGCCGTGGACCGCGCGCCTGGGCTTCGACCACTACGCGGCCCAGCGCAGGGTGCCGAGCGTCGGCGCCCGCGAGACCGACGCCTTCACTTTGTGGAATGCCGCGCTCACCTACCGCATGAAGGTGCGGCGCACCAACCTCACCTGGTATGCGCGCGTCGACAACCTCACGAACAAGCTGGCCTACAGCGCGACCTCGATCCTGACCACGACGGCGTTCCCGGATGCGCCATTGCCCGGACGCACTTTGAAGGTGGGATTGCGCGCTACCTTCTAAGCTCGAGGGGTCCCAGCGCCCTGTATGCTCGCCGCCGATGAATTCATCGGTCCTCTCGTCGCTGCTGCCCGTCGTCCTGCTCATCGCTGCGGGTTTCCTGGCAGGGCGGCGAGGCTGGGTCGGCGGCGGCGCGGTGCGGGACCTGTCGAACCTGATCTTCCTGCTGCTCGCCCCGGCGCTCCTGTTCCGCGCGATGAGCACGGTGCACGTGCAGCAGCTGAGCCTCAAGCCGGTCGCGGCCTACTTTCTCGCGGCCGGCCTGATCTTCGCGGCCACCCTGCTGTGGCGCGGCTTCAACCGCACCGCGGCCGTGCTCGCGCTCGCCAACACCTTCAGCAACACCGTGATGATCGGCATCGCGCTGATCGGGCTGGCCTTCGGCCCCGAGGGCATGGTGGTGCTGCTGACGCTGATCTCGCTGCATTCGCTGGTGCTGCTGACCAGCGCCACGCTGGTGCTCGAACTCGCAGTCGCCCATGAGAAGGCGAGCGCGACCGGCGCCGAACGCCCCCCGATCCTGCACACGCTGGGCCGCGCGTTCTACAACGCCATCGTCCATCCGGTGCCGCTGCCGATCATTGCGGGGCTCCTGTTCGCGCAGACCGGCTGGGCGATGCCCGAGGTCATCGACAAGCCGATCGCGCTGCTCGGGCAGGCCTTCGGGCCGATCGCGCTGGTCATGGTCGGCATCACGCTCGCGTTCACGCCCATCGGCACCCACTGGCGCGACGCGCTGGCGCAGGCGCTGGTCAAGAACGTGGCGCACCCGCTGCTGGTGGCGGGGCTCGGCTGGCTGCTCGGCCTGCGCGGGCTGCCGCTGCAAGTGATGGTCGTGGCCGCGGCGCTGCCGATCGGCGCCAACGTGTTTCTTTTTTCCCAGCGCTACAAGACGGCGGAAGACCTGGTGACTGCGAGCGTGGCAGTGTCTACCGCGCTGGCGCTCGTCACGCTCTCGATCGTAATGCCTCTCGCTGGCAGGCTCTGAGGCAGGATTGGCTCAGGGGGCCAGGCGCTCCCGCACCCAGACGCCATCTTCTCTCCGGTACCGCAGCCGGTCGTGCAGCCGGCTCTTGCGGCCCTGCCAGAACTCCCAGCGGTCGGGCGCCAGCCGGTAGCCGCCCCAGTGCGGCGGGCGCGGCGGCGAGAGCAGGTGCCGGGCGGCCTCGATGGCTGCGTTCTTCACCAGCACCTCGCGGCCGCTGATCACCTCGCTCTGCGGGCTGGCCCAGGCGCCGATGCGCGAGTCGAGCGGGCGGCTCGCGAAGTAGGCGTCGCTCTCCGCCGCATCGACCTTCTCGACCCGCCCCTCGATGCGCACCACGCGCTCGAGCTCGACCCAGTGGAACTGCAGCGCGGCCCACGGGTTGCCGGCGAGCTCCTGGCCCTTGCGGCTCTTGTAGTTGGTGTACCAGACGATGCCGCGCGCGTCATAGCCCTTGATCAGCACGATGCGCGTCGACGGCCGCAGGTCGCCGCCGACGGTGGCCAGCGTCATCGCGTTGGGCTCGGGCAACTGCGCGTCAATCGCTTCGGCGAGCCAGCGCTCGAACTGGAGCAGGGGATCGGATGCGCTGCTGGCTTCGTCGAGTTCGGCGCGCTCGTAGCTCTTGCGCAGCGCGGCCAGCGCTTCTTTGGGGGAATTCATGGCCGCATTGTTGCGCATGCGAAGAGGGGATACTGGGCGCATGAATCCTCGACCGCCCACCGTGATCGTGCTCGCTTCGGGCCGCGGCGAGCGCTTTCGCGCCGCCGGCGGCAGCGGCGCCAAGCTTCAGGCGCCGCTCGCGGGCAGGACGGTGCTGGACCACACGCTGGCCGCTGTGCGCGCCAGCGGCCTGCCGTGGCATCTGGAGGATGCGGGCCATCCCGGCATGGGCGATTCGATCGCGGCCGCGGTCCGGGCCACGGCCGATGCCGCGGGCTGGCTGATCCTGCCCGGCGATCTACCGCTGGTGCTGCCATCGACCTTGCAAGCGGTGGCCCGGGCGCTGGGCGGCGCCATGCAGGCGGCTCAGCCGCAGCATCTTGGCGAGCGCGGGCATCCGGTCGGTTTTGCCGCGGCCTGCGGGCCGCAACTCGCGGCGCTCGCGGGCAACCTGGGCGCGGCGCCGGTGCTGCGCGCGCTGCGGGAAGCCCGCGCGGTGGCGGAGATCGAAGTCGACGACATCGGCATCCTGACCGACATCGACACGCCCGCCGAACTCGCGCGCGCGGAGGCGCTGCTGGCGGCGCGGCTCAGCGCCTCGTGATCAGCGCGCAGGCGATGCGCGGGCCGGAGTTGCCGGCCGGCTGCGAGGTGAAGTCGTCGCGGTCGCGGTGAACGACGAGCGCACGGCCGACCACGTTGTTGGCCGCGCCGTCGGTGAGCGAGATGGAATGCACGTCGACACTGAAGCGTGCCACGCCGCTCGCATCGGCGACCAGGCTCGGCAGTTCGCCCGCATGGCTGCCGGGGGCGCCGAACTTGCCGTGCGTGCCGCCGGCGGGATTGAAGTGGCCGCCCGAGGCATTGCCGTTGTCGCCGCAGTCGCCCTTCTCGTGGATGTGGAAGCCGTGTTCCGTGCCCGGCACGAAGCCGCGCACTTCGCCGGCCACGCGTACGCCATGATCGAGCGCGGTGAAGGTCACGTTGCCCGTGGTCGGATTCGGCGTGATCGCGGCGGTCGGCGCCAGCGCGGCTCTGGCGCTCGCCTTGGACCCCATCATGGAGCCGCAGCCGGCGAGCAGGCTCGCCGCAGCGACGGCAAGGGCGGGGACGATCAGACGAGAGGACATGGCTACTCCTTGGATGAAGAACGGGAAGAAGAATCGAGAGAAGAGGCCGCAGGGTATACCGGAGCGGGCCCATCGCCGCAATCGGCCTGCGCCGACAGCTGGGCGTCGGCCAACCTGATCAGGCGCGCCAACGCCGCATCGTGGATCGCATGGCGCTGCAATTCGAGCAAAGTCTGCTGCGCGTAGTCGAGCGAACTGCCATAGCGGCCGACCGCGCTGGCGAAGATGTGGCGGTAGCGCTCGTCGTCCAGGTTGCCGGTGAAGTTGGGGCTGCGCCGCGACAAGGTGAAGGCCAGGGCGCGCACCGATCCGTGCGGGGTTTCGCAATCGAGCCATCGGGGGTCGTAGACGCCGGTCGGCATCTCGCGCAGCCAGAGCCGGCCCAGCGTTTCGAGCCCGTCGGCCGCAGCCACGCGGAACACCATGCCGCGGCAGCTGCCGCCCGAGAGCAGCCCGAACACCAGGCCCGGATTCTCGACCGTGCCGCGATTGATGCGGCTCCACATCTTCAGCGCCCGATGCCAGCCGTGCACCCGCGCAGGGTGCCGCTCGATGAAGCCGAACTCGGGGCGCCAGATCAGCGAGCCGTAGCCGAACACCCAGAGATCGTGGTGGCCGCCCCATTCGGCGATCACGCGGTCGAGCATGGGCTTCGGGTCGCGCAGCGGTTTGAGCATGGGGTCCAAACCGGGCGGGCCGGGGTCGCCACCTACAATTTCACGGTCATGGTTCACCGCACCATTATTTACCGACCGCTTTCCTACGGAGATCGACCCATGGCAGGCATAGCCGACGACGACAGCCAGCAGAACTTCATTCTTGCCTTCGTGCTCGCGCTGATCGCGCTGGTGATCTTCTTCGTGATCGGGATCGTGCTCTACACGCAGAGCCAGAGGGCGGGCGCCAAGCCCGCGACGTCCATGGTGGAGATCCTGACCGAAACCGTGGCGGTCGTGATCCCCGAAGGCGCGAGCATCCGGGTCGAGGGCGGGGTCGTGAACTTCTATTTCGCGACCGGCAGCGCCGATCTGGCGCCAGGCGCGGCAGGGGCCCTCGCCGCGGTGATCCAGGGCGTCGAGGGCGGGCGCAAGGCTGTGATCTCGGGCTTCCATGACACCACCGGCGATGGGGGCCGGAACGCGCAACTCGCGCAGAGGCGTGCCGAGATGGTGCGCAACGTGCTGACCGGGCTCGGCGTGCCGGCTGACAAGGTCGAGCTGAAGAAGCCCGCAGTGACGACCGGTTCGGGCAACGACGCCGAGGCGCGCCGCGTCGAGGTCCGGCTGGTCGACTAGGTCCTGTCAACAGGCCCGATGCGCTGCGCTCACCACGGCAGCTGCATCGGCTTCGCTTCGAGGTCGTACACCCCGACCGGGGCAGCCGGAAACACGCCGGTGATCTCCATCGGCTCGTCGCCCACATTGAAGATCTGGTGCGGCACGTCGCGCGGCAGCAGCACGCTGCTCGCGGCGTCGAAGCGGTGCACCTGTCCGTCGAGGTGCACCTCGCCACGGCCCGCGTGGCACAACACGACCTCCTCGGTGTCATGGCTGTGCGGCGGCGTGGCGGCGCCGGGCGCCAGCGTCTGCCGCCAGATCGACAACTGGGTCAATCCATGTTCGCGGCCCGCCAGGGTGCGGTGGCTGATTCCGGGCAGCTCTGCCACGGGCAGGGTGGCGTGGGAGATAACGTTGCGGGCAATGGCGGTCATGAGGCGGCTCCGTGCGATCGAGTGAAGATGAAGGCAGTGTCCTGGACCGCGAAGCGCGAGTGAAGCCAGCGCAATGGCCTAACATTGAGGACATTCGTTCCTCAATCGGAGCACCATGCAGGGCCTGCAGCAGTTCCTCGCCTTCACCGAGACCGTCAAGCACGGCAGCTTCGCCGCCGCCGCGCGCGAAGCGGGTACCGCGCCTTCGACGCTGGCCAAGGCGGTGCTGAGGCTGGAGGATTCGCTTGGCGTCAAGCTGTTCCATCGCACCACGCGGCAAGTCACCCTGACGCCGGACGGCGAGCGCCTGTACCACCGCTGCCAGCGCGTCCTCGCCGAGATCGAGGACCTGCATGCCGACGCTGCCGGCACGCGGGCCACGGCCACGGGCCTGCTGCGCATCGACATGCCGATCGTCTTCGGCCGGCGCGTGATCCTGCCGCTGCTCGCGCGGCTCCAGCAGCAGCACCCGCGACTTGAAATGGACGTGCGCCTGCAGGACGGCTACGTCGATCTGGTCAAGGACGGCATCGACCTTGCCATCCGGGTCGGCGCGCTGCAGGATTCGTCGCTGGTGGCACGCCGCTTCGCAAGCCAGACCTTGCTGCTGGTGGCCAGCCCTGCCTACCTGGCGCAGCATGGCCTTCCGGCCTCGCTGCGGGCGCTGGCACAGCATCGCGCGATCGTCTTCCGCATGCCGACGAGCGGCCGCGACCGCCCCTGGCAGTTCGTCCAGCGCGGCCACGCCGTCACCCTGCATCCGCAAACCCAGCTGCGACTGAACGACGGCGAAGCCATGGTGCAGGCCGCGATGCTCGGCCAGGGCCTGGCGCAGTTGCCCGACTACATGGTCGAAGACGAGCTCGGCGATGGGCGCCTGGTCGAGATCCTGCCTTCGCTGCGGCCGCCGGCCATGCCGATCAGCGCCGTATACCCTTCCCAGCGCCTGTTGCCGCCGCGGGTGCGGGTCGTGCTCGATGCCTTGACGACACCCTAGGGTCTTGCGGGCTTGGTAGGATGCAGGACCACGCAACCTGCGCGTGGCAGGGGCCGCGCGCAGCCCCACTGCACAGTGAAGCACTCATGACTACACATCCCACCGTACGCGATGTCACCGAGCGCATTCGTGCGCGCAGCCGGGACCTTCGAAGCGCCTATCTCCAGCGGCTGACCGAGACCCGCAACCGCGACCGCGGCTCCGACCGCATGGGCTGCGCCAACGTGGCGCATGCCGTGGCCGGCATCCCGGCCAGCGACAAGTTCAAGGTGGTGACGGAGCGCGCACCCAACATCGGCATCGTCAGCGCCTACAACGACATGCTCTCGGCCCATGCGCCGTACCAGGGCTATCCCGACATCGTCAAGCACGAGGCGCGCCGTCTCGGTGCCACGGCGCAGGTGGCGGGCGGCGTGCCGGCGATGTGCGACGGGGTCACCCAGGGCACGCCCGGCATGGAGCTGAGCCTGTTCAGCCGCGACGTGATCGCGATGGGCACCGCGGTGGCGCTCACGCACGACATGTTCGATGCCGCGCTGCTGCTGGGCGTGTGCGACAAGATCGTGCCGGGCCTCCTAATCGGCGCGCTGCACTTCGGCCACCTGCCCACCGTCTTCGTGCCGGCGGGACCGATGCCCTCGGGCCTGTCGAACAGCGCCAAGTCGAAGGTGCGCGAGCAGGCGGCCCAGGGGCTGGTCGGCCGCCAGAGCCTGCTCGATGCCGAGATGGCCGCCTACCACGCGCCGGGCACCTGCACCTTCTACGGCACCGCCAACAGCAACCAGATGCTGCTGGAGGCGATGGGCCTGCACGTGCCGGGCACCGCCTTCATCCAGCCCGGCGATGCGATGCGCGAGGCGCTCACGCGCGAAGCGGTGCGCACGGTGCTCGGGCTGGCCGCCAAGAAGCCTTATGCAACGCCGCCGATCGGCGAGATGGTCGACGAGCGATCGATCGTCAACGCCATGGCCGCACTGCTCGCCACGGGCGGCTCGACCAACCACCTGATCCACTGGGTCGCGGTGGCGCGCGCGGCCGGCATCCTGATCGACTGGAACGATTTCTCCGAGCTCTCGGAGGTGGTGCCGCTGCTCACGCGGGTCTATCCCAACGGCAGCGCCGACGTCAACGAATTCCAGGCTGCGGGCGGCCCCGGCTTCGTGATCGGCGAGCTGCTCGACGCCGGCCTGATGCATGCCGACGTGCTGACCGTGCGCGCCGGCGGCCTGCGCGAATATGCCGGCATCCCGACGCTGGCCGGCGCGCCTTCGGACGAGCACGCGCTGAAGTGGCACGCCGCCGCGCCCTCGAAGAACGAAGCCGTCGCGCGGCCGGTCGCGGCGCCGTTCAGCGCCACCGGCGGGCTGAAGCTGCTGAGCGGCAACCTCGGCCGCAGCGTGATCAAGGTGTCCTCGGTGCCGGACGACCGGCATGTGATCGAGGCGCCGGCGCGCGTCTTCGATTCGCAGTCCGCGCTGCAACAGGCCTTCACCGCCGGCGAACTCGAACGTGACGTGGTCTGCGTGGTGCGCTGGCAGGGCCCGCAGGCCAACGGCATGCCCGAGCTGCACAAGCTCACGCCGCCGCTGTCGGTGCTGCAGGGCAAGGGCTTCCGCGTGGCACTGGTGACCGACGGGCGCATGAGCGGCGCCTCGGGCAAGGTGCCGGCCGCGATCCATGTGTCGCCCGAGGCCGCGGCGGGCGGCCCGCTCGCCAAAGTGCGCGACGGCGACCTGATCCGGCTCGATGCGGTGGCCGGCACGCTGGCCGTGCTGTTGCCGGCCGACGAATGGGCCGAGAGAGAAACCGCGACGCTGCCCGACGAACTGCGCGCCGGCAACGGCCACGGCCTCGGCCGCGACCTGTTCGCCGGCATGCGCCGCAATGCATTGACTGCAGAAGAAGGAGCCTGCACATGGCTGTGAATCCCACGCTGTCCGCCATCGACGTGATGCGCGACGCCCCCGTGATCCCGGTGATCGTGCTGCACGACGTCAAGGACGCGGTCCCGCTCGCGCGCGCGCTGGTCGCCGGCGGCATCCGCATGCTCGAAGTGACGCTGCGCACGCGCGAGGCGCTCGAATGCATCGAGATCATTGCCAAGGAAGTGCCCGAGGCCGTGCCCGGCGCCGGCACCATCCGCAGTGCCGCCGATGCCCAGGCCTCGGCGCTGGCCGGCGCCAAGTTTGGCGTCAGCCCGGGCTATACGCGCGCCGTGGGCAAGGCCTGCCACGACCTCGGGCTGCCGCTTTTGCCCGGCGTGGCGACCGGCAGCGAAATCATGCTGGCCCAGGAGGACGGTTTCACCGAGCTCAAGTTCTTCCCCGCCGTGCAGGCCGGCGGGCTGGCGATGCTCAAGGCCTGGCAAGGGCCCTTCGGCGATGTGAAGTTCTGTCCCACGGGCGGGATCACCGCGGCCAATGCGCACGAGTTCCTTGCGCTTTCCAACGTGGCCTGCGTAGGCGGCTCGTGGATCGTGCCGACCGAGGCGATCGCGGCCGGCGACTGGGCGCGCATTGAGGCGCTGGCACGCGAGGCCAACCAGCTGGTTCGATGAGTACTGAGAATTTCGATGCCGGCGAGCTGAGGGTCATCGCCTTCGATGTCTTCGGCACCGTGGTCGACTGGTACAGCGGCATCGCTGCCGAGGCCGAGCGCATCGTGCCGGGCGTCGACGGCGGCGCCTTCGCGCTGGCCTGGCGCGCGGGCTACCAGCCCGCAATGAAGAGCGTGATGGAACGCCTCGCGGCCGGCGAGGGCGGCTTCACGCTGCTCGACGAGCTGCACATGGGCATTCTCGAAATCGTGCTGCTCGACTTCGGCCTGGGCGAGCTAGAACCGGCGCGCAAGCGCGAGCTCAACAAGGCCTGGCACCGGCTGCCGGCCTGGCCGGATGCCGTGGAAGGCCTCGCGCGGCTCAAGCGCAAGTACATCATCTGCACGCTCTCCAACGGCAACATCGGCCTCTTGACCGAGATGGCCAAGAACGCCGGCCTGCCCTGGGACTGCGTGCTGTCGGCCGAGGTCTTCAAGGCCTACAAGCCCGATCCGCGCACCTACCTCGGCGTGGCGGCGGTGTTCGATGTCACGCCCAGCCAGGTCATGCTCGCGGCCGCGCACCACGACGACCTGGCCGCCGCGCGCAGTTGCGGCCTGCGCACCGGCTACATCGAGCGGCCGCAGGAGTTCGGACCAGAGCACCAGAAAGATGTTTCGCCGCGCGCCGACAACACGCTGCATGCGCGCGACATCGGCGCGCTGGCGGATCTGCTGGGCTGCTAGCGCAGGCCGCTGCCGGCAGCGTCTTCGGAACGCTGGATCAGCTCGATCTTGTAGCCGTCCGGATCGGTCACGAAGGCGATCACCGTGGTGCCGCCCTTGACGGGGCCCGCCTCGCGCGTCACGTTGCCGCCCGCGGCCTTGATCTTCTCGCAGGCCGCATAGGCATCGGGCACGCCGAGGGCGATATGGCCGTAGGCCGTGCCCAGTTCGTAGCTCTCGGTGCCCCAGTTGTAGGTCAGCTCGATCTCGGCTTGCGCCGGATTGCCTTCGTAGCCGACGAAGGCCAGGCTGTACTTGTACTCGGGGTTCTCCGAAGTGCGCAGCAGTTGCATGCCGAGCACCTGGGTGTAGAAGTCGATCGAGCGCTGGAGATTGCCAACGCGCAGCATGGTGTGGAGAAGTCGCATCTCGTGGAGTGGTGCAGAGTGGTTGTCGCGGGCGATTGTCCGTTCAGGCGCGGCCGGCGAGTGTCAGCAAATGCGCTTCGTGCTTCTGCAGGAAGGCGTGCAGGTGCCGCGGATACTCCGGCACCACGGCGTGGCGCACGCTGGGGCGCTCCGCCAGCGCGCGGCGCCAGGCGCGCACCTTGGGCGTCGCGTCGAAGATGTGCGAATTGCTGATCTGGTCGAACACATCGAAGTAGCGAAAGACCGGCGCGAAGACCGCATCGACCAGGCTGAAGCGCGCACCGGCGAAGTAGGGCCCATCGCCCAGTGCGGCCTCGACGCGCTGGAACTTGGCAACGAGCGCCTGCCGGTTCTGTTCGAATATTTCGGCATCGCGCGTGGTCTCGTAGCCCCACAGGTCCGCGAGGATCGCGGAGCCGAACTCCATCCACGCCCGGTGCTCGGCGCGCGCGAGCGGGTCCTCAGGGTGCAGCCGCGGGCCGGGCTGGGTTTCCTCGAGGTACTCGCAGATCACGTTGCTCTCGAAGAGCACGGCTTCCTTGCCGTTCGGCTGCGGCACGCGCAGCAGCGGCACCTTGCCGAGCGGCGAGATCTCGAGGAACCAGTCTGGCTTCTGCGCGAGGTCGATCACGACGCGTTCGAAGGGCACGTCCTTTTCAAGCAGCGCAATCGCGGCGCGCTGGACGTAGGGACACAGCAGGTGGCTGACGAGGGTGAGTGGCGCGGTCATGCGTGCTTTCGTGTTGTTCAAGTGAATCGAAAGCGCGATTCTTGCGAGGCTCAAAGACCTTTTCTGAAAAAGCCCATGCGCGTCATTCCGCAGCGCCGCCGGTCCAGTGCGTCAGCCGTCCGTTGTGCATGACGCCGACGTGGTCGGCCATCGCCTGCGCCTCGGCCTCGTTGTGCGTGACCAGCATGGCGGTCTGGCCGGCGGCCTTGAGGATCTCGCGCACCTCGGCCGTCAGGCGCTCGCGCGTGCCGGCGTCGAGGTTGGAAAAAGGCTCGTCGAGCAGCAGCAGGGCCGGCGCCGGTGCGAGCGCGCGGGCCAGCGCGATGCGCTGCTGCTGTCCTCCCGAGAGTTCGTGCGGATAGCGCTCCCCGGCCTCGGCCAGGCCGACCAGCGCGAGCATCGCCGCCACGCGTGCATCGCGCTCCGCGCGCGCCAGCCGCCGCAGGCCGAAGCCCACGTTCTGCGCCGCGGTCAGATGCGGGAACAGCGCGTACTCCTGGAACATCATGCCGACGTGGCGCTGTTCGGGCGGCAGGTGGGTGGCGGGCGAGGACAGCAGCTTGTCGCCGAGCCGGATCTGCCCGGCGCGCACCGGTTCGAAGCCCGCGATCGCGCGCAGCACCGTGGTCTTGCCGCAGCCGGAAGGGCCGAGCAGGCAGCCGATGCGGCCGGCGTCGAGCGCGAGCGAGAAGTCGTCGACCACCGTGTGCAGCCCGCGCGCGCCGTCGTAGGCGAGGCGCACGCCGTCCAGTTGCAAGCTTGCGCTCATGCGTAGGGCCCTTCGGCCGCCGCGCCGAGGCGGTTGCGCGCGAGCAGGATCACCGGCAACAGCCCGGCGAGCACGATCGCCAGCGCGGCGATGGCGCCTTCCTCGTAGGTGCCGCGCGCGGCCTCCGCGTAGAGCCAGGTCGCCAGCGTGTCGAAGTTGGCGGGCCGCAGCAGCAGAGTGGCCGGCAGCTCCTTCATGGCATCGACGAACACCAGCAGCGCGCCCGCGGCAATGGCCGGCTGCAAAAGCGGCAAGTGCACGCGCCGCAGCGTGCCGCCGGCTGTTTCGCCGAGCAGGCGCGAAGCTTGTTCGAGCGCCGGCGGGATGCGCGCCAGCCCGGCCTCGATGCCGCCGACGGGCATGGCCAGAAAGCGGATTGCGCAGGCGATGACGAGCACGATGCCGGCGCTCATCAGCGGCAGTCCTTCGCGGCCCATGAGCGCGCCGAGCGCGGCATCGAAAGCCAGCGCCGGCGTGAGCAGGCCGATGGCCAGCACCGTGCCCGGCACCGCGTAGCCGAGCGTGGCGACCCGCGCCTGCCAGCGCGCGCGGTTGACTGTCGAGCCCTGGCTGCGCACCGCCCAGGCCACCACCAGCCCGGCGGCGACGGCGGCCAGGGTCACGCCGGCGGCCAGTGCGAGGGTGTTGCCCAGGCTCGCGAGCAAGCCGTCGGAAATGCCGCCGCCCTGGCGCAGCCGCTTGGCCGTTTCCCAGACCAGGTAGAGCGCCGGCGCGACGAAGCCGATCGCGACCGGCAGCGCGGCGGCGGCGCTCGCCGCCCAGGCCGCTGCGCCGTGCAGGCGGCGCGGCTGGATCGCGCGCATGCGCTGGGCCGAGCCGAAACGCTGGTGGCGCCGCCCGTTGCGTTCGAGCAGCACCAGCGCCACCACCACGATCAGCATGGCGCAGGCGATCTGCGCCGCACCGGCCAGGTCGGAGCGCGTGATCCAGGTCGTGTAGACCGCGACGGTGAGCGTCTGGATGCCGAGGAATTCCGAAGCGCCGATGTCATTGAGCGCCTCCAGCAGCGCCAGGCTCAGGCCGACGGCCAGCGCGGGCCGGGCGAGCGGCAGCGCGACGCGGAAGAAGGCGCCGCCGCGGCTTTCGCCCAGCGTGCGGGCCGCTTCCATCAGGTGGGCAGGCTGGGTCATGAACATGGCGCGCGCGGTCATGTAGACATAGGGGTAGAGCACGAAGCCGAGCACGAAGATCGCGCCCGGCATCGAGCGCAGGTCGGGCAGGCGGAACTGGCGCGGGCTGTCGAAGCCCAGCGCCCAGCGGATCGCGCCCTGCACCGGGCCGATCGGGTGCAGCAGATCGAGGTAGGCGAAGGCGACGATGTAGGTCGGCATGGCCAGCGGCAGCAACAGGGCCCAGTGCAGCACGCGTCGCCCCGGGAAGTCGCAGGCCGTGACCAGCCAGGCGCAGCCGGTGCCGATCACCAGCACCAGCACGCCCACGCCGGCCAGCAGCACTGCGGTGTTGAGCGCGGCCTGCGGCAGCACGTGCTCCGCGAGATGCGCCCAGTGCGCGAAGCCCGAGCCCAGCGCGAGCCAGACCAGGCTGAGAACCGGTGCGAGCACGCCGAGGGCGATGAGGACCGACGCGGTTCGCCAGACCGGCCCTACCGCCCGTGCACCCGTCACTGGTCGAAACCGACCTTGTCCACCAGCGCGCTGGCCTGCTTGCGGTACTTGGCGATTTCGGTGATGGGCAGCGGGTCGACCTTCAACTCGCCGATGCTGGAGGCGATGATCGAATCGAGCGCCACGCCCTTGCGCACCGGGTATTCGTAGTTGGTCTCGGCGTAGAAGGCCTGCGCCGGCTCCGACACCAGGAACTCGAGCAGCTTCACCGCATTCGCGCGGTTCGGCGCGTTCTTCGCGACCGCGGCACCGCTGATGTTGACGTGCGTGCCGCCGCTCTTGGCATTGGCGAAGGTCGGGCGGATCACCTTGATGGCGTCGCCCCACTTGCGCGCGTCGCTGCCTTCCTTCGAAGCCTTCATTTGGCCGACGTAGTAGGAGTTGGCCAGCCCGATGTCGCAGATGCCGCCGAGGATGTCGCGCGCCACGTCGCGGTCGCCGCCGGTGGCCTTGCGCGCCAGGTTGGCCTTGACGCCGCGCAGCCACTGCTCGGCCTTGGCCTCGCCGTCGTGCGCGATCATCGATGCGACCAGCGCCGTGTTGTAGGGGTGCTGGCCGGCGCGGATGCAGACCTTGCCCTTGTACTTGGGATTCGCGAGATCTTCGTAGCGAAAGGTGGTGAGCGGCAGGCTCTTGTCGGCGTAGAGCACGCGCGCGCGCATCGACAGCGAGAACCATTGGCCGTCGGCGCCGCGCAGGTTGGCCGGGACGGCCGATTCCAGCGCCGCCGATTTCACCGGCTGGGTGACGCCGCCGTCGACCAGGTCCATCAGGTTGCCGATGTCCACGGTCATGAGCACGTCGGCCGGCGAGCGGGCGCCCTCGGCCTTGACGCGCTCGAGCAACCCGTCCTTCACGAACACCGTGTTGACCTTGATGCCGCTTTGCGTGCTGAAGGCGGTGATCAGGGGCTGGATGAGGCCGGGCTCGCGCGTGGTGTAGAGCGTGAGTTCATCGGCCGCGTGGGCGGGCAAGGCACCGGCCAGGCAGGCGGCGGCGATGCAGGTCAGCGCGCAAATGCGTGCGGTCATGGGGCTTCTCCAGAGTCGATTTGTAAAAAGCATCGGCGCCCGTTCGCTTGCGAACGCCGATACGAATCATTATCACTCTTGGAGGGCCGGATTTCGGCCTTTGTGCTTACAGGCGCAGGGCCTACTCGCGCCGTGGCGGGATGTCGAACACCAGGCAGGTGGTAGTGGCGTGCGCGTAGAGGGTGCCGTCAGCGCCGACCAGCCGCGCCTCGGCGGTGGCGAGCTGGCGCCCGCAGTGGATCACCTTGCCTTCGGCGCGCACGCGCGGGACCTTGGGCGTCAGCGCCCTTACGAGATTCACGCCGAGCTCGGCCGTGGTGTAGGCGCGGCCGGCCGGCATCATGGTGTGGACCGCGCAGCCCAGCGCCGAGTCGAGCAGGGTGGCGAACCAGCCGCCATGGATGGTTCCCAGCGGATTCAGGTGCCGCGCGAGCGGCGTGCCCTGGAACACGGCTTGGCCGGGGGCCACCGAGATGAGCGAGAAATCCAGCGTCTTGGCGATGGCAGCGTAGGGGATTTCGGCGCGCAGCATGGCTTCCATCATCTCCAGGCCGGTCTTGCCTGCGAGTTGTTCCGGCCGCGCCAGGCCGGGGCCGGGCCCCGCGTTCAGCCGCTCGGCAATCGCTTCTTCCTCGGCAATCCAGGCCGCCAGTTGCTCCGTCGCGTTTAAAGGTTGCATATACAATGATTGTAGCTACAATAGATCGCATGGATGCTATCGCAAAGCCGCAAGGCTGTACCAACTTCCGGCTCCGTCGCCTCCTGCGCCAGGTGGCCCGCCACTACGACACCGAGGTCACCAAGAGCGGCCTCAAGACCACGCAGTACTCGCTGCTGTCGCATGTGGTGCACCTCGGTCCGCTGCGCCCGAGCGATCTCGCGCATGCGATGAACATCGACGCTTCGACGCTCACGCGCAACCTCAAGCCGCTGATCGCGGCTGGTTGGCTGACGCAGGGCGAGGGCACCGATGCACGCAGCCGGCTGATCGCGGTCACCGATGCCGGCCGCAAGAAGCGCAGCGAAGCGCAGCGCCACTGGCGCGCGGCACAGGAAAAACTCAACGCCCTGCTCGGCATCGAGCGGGTCATCGCGCTGCACGCGCTGATCGACGAGAGCATCGCGCTGCTGCAACCCGCGGACGCTGCCGACGAGGGAGATGCGGATGAATGACAAGACGACCGCCGCGCCCGCCACGCCCGTCGCGCGCTACGCCCTCTGGCTGGTGCTGCTGGCCGCTGCCGGCACCTTCGCGCTCACCATGGGCGTGCGGCAGACGATGGGGCTCTTCCTCTCCTCGCTCAACACCGCAACCGGCCTGGGCATCGGCAGCATCAGCCTGGCCTTCGCCTTCGGCCAGCTCTGGTGGGGCCTGACGCAGCCCTTCGCGGGCGCCGTCGCCGACCGCATCGGCACCGGCCGCGTGATCTTCATCGGCGTGCTGCTGGTGGCGCTGGGCACCATCCTCACGCCGCTGATGACGACGACGGCCGGCCTGATCTTCGCGATCGGGGTGCTGGCCGCTGGCGGCGCCGGCATGGCCGGGCCTTCGGTGCTGATGGCCGCTGTCACGCGCATGGTGCCGCCGGCCAGGCGCGGCCTGGCCACCGGCGTCGTGAACGCCGGCGGTTCCTTCGGCCAGTTCGCAATGGCGCCCATCGCGATTGCGCTGATGGCCGGCGTCGGCTGGGCCAGTGCGATGCAATGGCTTGGCGTGCTGATCCTGCTGGCCTTGCCCGCGGTCTTCGTGCTCAAAGGCAATTCAAACCTGCTCGCTGCCCAGTCGGCCGCGGCGAGCGGCACCCAGCCGCTGACGGCGCGCCAGGCGATCGGCCAGGCGCTCGCCACGCCGAGCTACCTCTACCTGAGCCTCGGCTTTCTGGTCTGCGGCTTCCACGTCGCCTTCCTGGCCACCCACCTGCCGGGCGTGGTGGCGGCCTGCGGATTGCCGCCGGAGATCGGCGGCTGGGCGCTGGGCGTCATCGGCCTCTTCAACATCGTCGGCAGCCTGGCCATGGGCTGGGCCGTCGGCCGCTGGCGCATGAAGTCGTTGCTGGCGCTGCTCTATGCGACGCGCGGCATCGCGGTGCTGATCTTCCTGCTGGCGCCCAAGACGCCGGCCGTGATGCTGGTGTTCGCCGCCGTCATGGGCATCACCTTCCTCTCGACCGTGCCGCCGACCGCGGGCCTGGTGGCCAAGATGTTCGGTCCGGCCAACATGGCGATGCTGTTCGGCGTCGTGATGCTGGCGCACCAGGTCGGCGGCTTCCTGGGCGCCTTCCTCGGCGGCTACGTGTTCCAGGTGACGGGCAGCTACGACATCGTCTGGTACATCGACATCGCGCTGGCAGCCGGCGCGGCGCTCGTCAACCTGCCGATCCGCGAGTCGCGGCCGGTGCTGGTGGCGAAGACCGCTGTGAAGGCCGCGGTATGAGCGCTGTCGATCCGCGCACGCGCCTTCTGATCGAGGCGCCGATCGTCCCCACGCTGCTGCGCCTGGCCGCGCCCAACGTCTTGGTGATGGTCGCCCAGGCCGCTGTCGGCCTGATCGAAACCTACTTCGTCGGCAAGCTCGGCACCGATGCGCTGGCCGGCATGGCGCTGGTGTTCCCGGTCGTGATGCTGATGCAGATGACCTCGGCCGGCGCGATGGGCGGCGGCACCGCCTCGGCCATTGCGCGCGCGCTCGGTGCGCGGCGCCGCGACGATGCCGATTCGCTGGTGCTGCACGCGATTCTGATCGCGCTCGGCTTCGGCCTCGTGTTCACGCTGGCGCTTTTGCTTGGCGGGCGCTGGCTCTATGCGCTGATGGGCGGCACCGGCGCCTCGCTCGATGCGGCACTGACCTATTCCAACTGGGTGTTCGCCGGCGCGGTGCTGGTCTGGCTCTTCAATTCGCTGGCGGCGGTGATCCGCGGCACCGGCAACATGTCGGTGCCGGCCAACGTGACGGTCGCTGGCGTGGTGGTGCTGGTGCCGCTGTCGCCCTTGCTGATTTTCGGCTGGGGTCCCATCCCCGGCATGGGCATCGCCGGCGGCGCGATCGCGCTCCTGCTCTACTACCTGGCCGGCACGCTCGCGCTGTGGGGCTACCTGCGCGGGGGCCGCAGCCTGCTCAAGCCCTCGTGGGCGAAGGCTCGCTTCCAGTGGCCGCTGTTCGCCGACATCCTGCGCGTCGGCCTCGTGGGCGCGATCTCGACCGTGGCCACCAACCTGTCGATCGGCATCGCGACCGCGCTGGCAGGCCAGTTCGGTCCCGGCGCGATCGCCGGCTACGGCACCGCCTCGCGGCTCGAATACCTGCTGGTGCCGCTGGTGTTCGGCCTCGGCGCACCGCTGGTCGCGATGGTCGGCACCGCCATCGGCGCGGGGCAGCGCGAACGCGCCCTGCGCGCCACCTGGGCGGGCGCGGCGATGGCCTTCGTGCTCACCGAGGCCATCGGTCTCGCGGCCGCGCTGTTCCCGAGGCCCTGGCTGATGCTCTTCGGCAGCGATCCGGCGATGCTCGAAGCGGGCTCGCAGTACCTGCGCGCGGTCGGGCCCTTCTACGGCTTCTTCGGCGTCGGGCTGGTGCTGTACTTCGCTTCGCAGGGAGCGGGCCGGCTGCTCTGGCCGGTGCTCGGCAACATCGCGCGCTTGGCGGTGGCCGGGATCGGCGGCTGGCTCGCGTTGCGCTGGGGTGGCCAGCTCAGTCACGTATTCGTCGCGCAGGGCGCGGCGCTGGTGGTCTACGGCACCGTCATCGCATCGTCGATCGCCGGCGGCGCCTGGTTCGGCCGTGTCGGCTGGCCGCGCACCACGGCCGGGCTGCTGCGGCGCGTTCAGCAAACCTGATTCCTCCACTCACTACCGAAAGCTTTTCATGAAGATCAAGGACTCCGTCGTTTTCATCACCGGCGCCAATCGCGGCCTCGGGCTCGCCTATGCACGTGCCGCGCTCGCGGCCGGCGCGAAGAAGGTCTATGCAGCCGCGCGCGACCCGAAAGCGATCGCGCTCGAAGGCGTGCACGCCGTCGCGCTCGACGTGACGAAGCCCGAGCAGGTCGAGGCAGCCGCCCGCGCCTGCGGCGACGTCACGCTGCTCATCAACAACGCCGGCATTTCGCGCGGCTCGGGCCTGCTTTCGCCCGATGCCGTGGATGCGGCGCGTGCCGAGCTGGAGACCAATTTCTTCGGCCCCTGGGCCTTGAGCCGCGCCTTCGCGCCGGTGCTGGCGAAGAACGGCGGCGGCACCATCGTCAACGTCCTGTCGGCGCTGAGCTGGGTCAGCCTGCCGGGTGCGGCCACCTACAGCACCACCAAGTCGGCCACCTGGTCGCTCAGCAACGGCCTGCGCAACGAGTTGCGCGGCCAGGGCACGCAGGTCGTCAGCGTGCATGTGGCTTTCATGGACACCGACATGGCCAGCCATGTGCCGGGCGACAAGACATCGCCCGACGACGTCGCGAAGCAGACCTTCGCTGCCGTCGAATCCGGCCTGCCCGAAGTGCTGGCCGACGCAGTGACGCGCCAGGTCAAGCAGGGCTTCGTTGCGGACCCGCCGGCCTACGCAGCCGCGCGCTGAAGCGGGCGTTCGGGACGCGGCGCGGGCAGCAGCCGGCGCAGCGCCTCGAAGAACAGGTCGGACTGCTCGCGTTCGCCCTGGATCTGCGCCGCCACGTGCGCGGCCAGCGCCGCGTCGACCGGCACCAGCGGCCGGCCGGTGGATTGCGCGATCACCTGGTGCAGGCAGGCGCGTTCGAGGTAGTAGAGGTCGTCGTAGGCATGAGCGATGTTCGCGCCGGCCACGATCACGCCGTGGTTGGCCAGGAAGACGATGTCCTTGCCGGCCATCGCATGGGCGATGCGTTCTCCCTCGCGGTCGTCGAGCGCCAGGCCGTTGTACTGCGCGTCGACGGCGATGCGGTTCATGAAGCGCATGGCGTTCTGGCTCAGCGTCGGGTCGAGCGCGCGATCGGCGGTGAGCGTGAGGGCGGTCGCATAGGGCATGTGGCAATGCAGCACCACCGCATGGCCGGTGATGCGGTGCACCGCGCCGTGGATGAAGAGGGCGGTGGGCTCGACGCGATGGCGGCCGGCCAGCACTTCGCCGTGCACGTCGATCAGCACGATGTCCTCGGGGCCGATCTCGCTCCAGTGCAGGCCGCGCGGGTTGATCAGGTAGCGGTCCTGCGCGCCGGGCAGGACGACGCTGAAATGGTTGCACACGCCTTCGGAGAGGCCGTGGTGCGCGGCGGCGCGCAAGGCGAGCGCGAGCTTGTCGCGCAAGGCGCGGACGGCGGGGCTGGCGTAGTCGGATTCGGCGGACATGGCGATGGCTTTCAGGCGCGTACGACCGCGTTGAACGCGGCGACGAAATCGAGTGCGGCCTCGCGCACTGCGGCCGCGCTCTTTCCGGGTTTGTAGAGCGCCGAGCCGATGCCGAACCCGGTGGCGCCGGCATCGCGCCAGGCGCCCATGTTGGCGGGGGTGATGCCGCCCACGGGCATCAGCGGCGTGCCCTTGGGCAGCACCGCGAGCAAGGCCTTCACCACCGCGGGCGAGGCCAGTTCGGCTGGGAACAGCTTGAGCCCGCTCGCGCCGGCCTCGAGCGCGCCGAAGGCCTCGGTCGGCGTCATCACGCCGGGCAGGCTCACGAGACCGAGGCGCGCCGCTTCGGCCAGCACTTCGGCGTTGAAGTTGGGCGCCACGATCAGCTCGCCGCCGGCCGCATGCACCTCGCGCACCTGCTGCGCATCGAGCACCGTGCCGGCGCCGACCAGCGCATCCGGAAAGCGCCGGCGCAGGAGCGCGATGCTCTCGAGCGGCTGCGGCGAGTTGAGCGGTACTTCGAGCAGCCAGAAGCCCGATTCGACGACCGCATCGCCGACCTCCGGCGCCTCGGCCTGCGTCAGCCCGCGCAGGATCGCCACCAGCGGCAGCTGCTGCATGGCGGCGGAGAATTTGTCCAGAGGCGATGTCATGGTCTTGTTCTGTTTGCGTTGAGGAATGCCGACAGCGCATGCAAGCCGGCCCAGGTGGCTTCGGCGCCCAGCGTCCGCGCGGTATTGCCCGAAGCCTGCAGCGCCAGCAGATAGCGCTGCGTCAGCGCCGGCGTGCCGATCAGCACCAGGTCTCCGGCGGCGTGGATCGATTGGGTGCGCAGCTCCTCGCCGATCAGAAGCCCCGACAGGTAGCTCGCAAGATCACCAGCCGACATGCGCTCGAACAGCGCCAGCGTGCGCGCGCCGAAGGCGTTGTGCAGCAGGCCCTGGCCGTTGTCGGCCTGCGTCACGCCTTCGAGAAAGGAGACTTCGTCGAGCGGCGCCTGTGCATCGAGCGTGCGTGCCAGGATCGAATGCCGGCTCAAGAGCGCATAGAACTCGCCGGTCATGAAGGTGCGGAAGCTCGTCACGCGGCCGCGCTTCACGGTGGCCCACTTGTTGTGCGTGCCCGGCAGCACGAAAACGCCGTCGGCGAGGCCCGTGAGCGCCATGGCGCCGAAGATCTGCACTTCTTCGCCCCGCATCACATCGGGCACGCCGTCGTGCAGGTCACTGAGGCCGGGCACGATCGCGATGCGGCCGGGCTCGATCTCGACGATCGCGCTGCCCACTTCGACCCGGCCCGACGGGCAGGGACAGTAGGGCGCCTCGACCCAGCCCTGCTTGCTGCCGGCCATGCCCGAGATCAGGCAGAAGCTGCCGGTCGGGCGCATCCAGTCGCCGAACAGTTCTTCGAACAGGGCCGGGAAGCCGCCCGGCGGGACCGTGAGGATGCCGCGCGGATGCTCGCGCTCCTCGAGCACACGGCCCTTGCCGTCGAGCCGCGCGCCGCGCAATGAACTCGTGCCCCAGTCGATGGCGATCAAATGCATTCGGCGATTGTCTCTTGGAACGAAGGAGCCACGCTTGCTGCGCAGGAATCCGGGGGTGTCAGGGTTTGTCCTGCCGGGCCTGGATTTCAATCATCATATGATAAGCCTCGACAGTGCATCGGGATCCGAAGACCCCGATTCCGCAGGAGACAACACATGCCCCATTCATTGAACGCGATGCGGAAGCGCCCGGTGCAAACGACGGGCATCGGGCTATGAGCGCCACCCGTCCCGAGGTGCTGGTCGTCGCGCCCTTGATGCCCTTCCTGATGGACGCGCTGCAGCGCGAGTACACGGTGCACGATCGGACGCACATCAGCGACCCCGAGGCCTTCTCGGCCGCTGCTCCGCGCATCCGCGCGGTCGTCGCGAACGGCGAGGCCAAGGTGCCGCGCGATCTGATGGCCCGCCTGCCGGCGCTGGAAATGATCTCGGTATTCGGCGTCGGCTACGACGGCGTCGACCTGGGCGCGGCGCACGAACGCAGCGTGCCGGTCACCAACACGCCGCAGGTGCTGAACGACGACGTGGCCGATCTCGCGATCGGCCTCCTGCTCTCGATCGCGCGCCGCATTCCCCAGGCCGACCGCTTCGTGCGCGACGGCGAGTGGCCGAAGGGCCCGTTCCCGCTCAACCGCAAGGTCACGGGCGCCCGCCTGGGCGTGGTCGGCATGGGCCGCATCGGGCAGGCCATCGCGCACCGTGCGCGCGCCTTCGACATGCAGATCGCGTACACCGCGCGCTCGCCGCGCGCGGAGGTCGACTATGCCTACCACCCCGACGCGGTCGCGCTCGCCGCCGCCGTCGATTTCCTGGTCGTCATCACGCCCGGCGGCGCGGCGACGCGCGGCCTGATCGATGCGCGCGTGCTCGAGGCGCTCGGGCCGCAGGGCTACCTCATCAACGTGGCGCGCGGCAGCGTGGTCGACGAAGCGGCGCTGATCGCCGCGCTCTCGAACGGCGTCATCGCCGGCGCCGCCCTCGACGTCTACGCCAACGAGCCGCAGGTGCCGGCCGAGCTGCGCGCCATGTCCAACGTGGTGCTCACGCCGCACATGGCCAGCGGCACGAAGCAGACGCGCGAGGCCATGGCGCAACTGACCTTCGACAACCTGCGTGCGCATTTCGCAGGTGCGCCCTTGCTGACACCGGTGGATGCCTGAAGGCGCGACGCGGCACATGACCAAGAACACCCATGGCCGCACGCTCGAACTGCTGGGTGAGGCGATCGTGTCGCGCCGTTTCGACGTCGGCGCGCCGATGCCCGCGGAGCCCCTGCTGTGCGAGGAGTTCGGCGTCAGCCGCACGGTGGTGCGCGAAGCGGTGAAGTCGCTGGTCGCCAAGGGCCTGATCGTCACGGGACCGAAGGTCGGGACCCGCGTGCTGCCGGAGGACCGGTGGAACTGGTTCGATCCCGACGTGATCACCTGGCAGGCCCGCGCCGGCCTCACGCCCGAGTTCCTGCGCGACCTGCTGGATCTGCGGCGCGTGGTCGAGCCGGCAGCTGTTCGGCTGGCGGCCGAACGCGCCACCGCGGCCGACATCGAAGAGATCGAAGAGGCCTACGCCGGCATGAAGCAGGCGGTCGAGTACGGCGGCGACTACGTCACCAGCGACCTGCGCTTTCACCACGGACTGCTGGTCGCCGCGGGCAACCGCATGCTGGCGCAGATGAGCAAGGCGCTGAACGCGCTGCTGCGCACCAGCTTCGAGCTCTCGACCGCCAAGAAGGATGGGCCGGCCTTGTCGCTGCCGATGCATCGGGCGGTGCTCGATGCGGTCATCGCGCACAACCCGGCACGCGCCGAGCGAGCCATCATCAAGCTCATCGATGGCGCGCGCGAAGACATCGAGGAGGTGCTCGGCTCGCGCCGTCGCCTGCCGCGCCTCGGCCGATCTCCGCCGCGGCTCAGGGCCGCTTGAGACGCAGGCCGCATCGCTTTCCCAGCAACGCTCATGGATCGAGCACCCATCGTCAAAAAAGGAGACACAGCATGAAATTCAAGGCACTCATGATCCCCGCGCTGGTCGCGCTGGGGCTCGCTGCCGCCGGCCAGGCTGCGGCACAGGAGAAGCTCACCGTCTGGTGGGGCAAGGGCTTCTACAAGGCGGAAGACGACGCGCTGCTCTCCGCCATCAAGAAGTTCGAGGCCAAGAACCCGAAGATCAAGGTCGAACTGTCGCTCTATGCGCCGCAGGAAATGATTCCGAAGTCGGTGGCCGCGCTCGACGCCGGCAATCCGCCCGACGTGGCCTATGGCGACGTCTACGACTTCCAGGTCACGGCCAAGTGGGCCTACGACGGCAAGCTCGAAGACGTGACCAGCATCCTCGATCCGATGCGCGCCAAGTTCGAGCCCGCGGCGCTGGCGACCACCTTCCTCTACAACGACGTCACCAAGAGCCGGGCCTACTACGCCTATCCGATCAAGCAGCAGACCATGCACATCCAGTACTGGAAGGACATGCTGGCCGAGGCGGGCTTCAAGGAGAGCGACATCCCGACCGACTGGAAGGGCTACTGGAGCTTCTGGTGCGACAAGGTGCAGGCCGGCTACCGCCAGAAGACCGGCACCCGCGCCTTCGGCACGGGTTTCCCGATGGGCGTGGATTCGAGCGACTCGTTCTACTCGTTCCTGACCTTCATGGATGCCTACAACGTGAAGCTGGTCAACGACGCCGGCAAGCTGACGGTCGACGACCCGGCGGTGCGTCAGGGCCTGATCAACGCGCTGACCGACTACACATCGGTCTATGCGAAGAACTGCACCCCGCCATCGGCCACCAACTGGAAGGATCCGGACAACAACGTCGCCTTCCACAACAAGACCACGGTGCTCACCCACAACGCGACCATCTCGATCGCCGCCAAGTGGCTCGACGACTCTAACAATGCCAGCCTGACGGAAGCGCAGCGCGCCGCCGCCAAGGCGAACTACACCGAGAAAATCGCCACCGCCGGCTTCCCCAACAAGCCCGACGGCTCCAAGATGGTGTACCGCGCGGCCGTGAAGACCGGCGTGATCTTCAAGGATGCCAAGAACAAGGAATCCGCGAAGAAATTCGTCGCCTTCATGCTCGACGATGCCAATCTGACGCCCTATGTCGAAGGCTCGCTCGGACGCTGGTTCCCGGTGACCAAGGCGGCGCAGCAAAGCCCGTTCTGGAAGCAGGACCCGCATCGCACGGCGGTCTACAACCAGTTCATGGCCGGCACCACGCCCTTCGAATTCACCAAGAACTACAAGTTCACGGTGCTCAACAACGAGAACGTGTGGGCCAAGGCGATGAACCGCATCCTCAGCGAGAAGGTGCCGGTGGACAAGGCCGTGGACGAACTGATCGCGCGCATCAAGGCAGTTGCGGGCTGAGCCTCTGAATCGGTCCGGCCGCGGCTCGGCGCCGCGGCCGTCCGCCTGTCCATCATCTTCTCCGCTTGAACGACATCGGGGTGAACTGAACCATGACTCAAGCTGTCACCGCATTGCCGCACGTCGCGGCGCCGGCGTCTCGCAGCCTTTCCCGCTGGGAATTCTGGGGGCGCCTGTTCGTCGTGCCCTACCTGCTCGTGTTCATCGTGTTCGTGCTGTACCCGGTGGGCTACGGCCTGTGGCTGGCGCGGCACCCGGCCAGCTACACCAAGCTGTTCGACGACCCGATCTTCTTCCGCAGTGCCGTCAACACCATCGTGTTCCTGGTGGTGGCGATCAATCTCAAGATGATCGCCGCGCTGGTGCTGTCCGGCTTCTTCATCAAGACGCGCTGGTGGATCAAGGCGCTCTCGGTGCTCTTCATCCTGCCCTGGGCAGTGCCTTCGATTCCGACCATCCTGTCGGTGCGCTTCATGCTCAATCCGGAGTGGGGGGTCATCAACTCGGTGATCTTCCGCCTCACGGGGCTCGACGGACCGAACTGGCTCAACGACCCGACGCTTGCGCTTTCGTTCTCGATGCTCATGCACATCTGGAAATCGCTGCCGTTCTGGACGCTGATCCTGGTGGCCGGGCGCCTGTCCATTCCGTCCGAGCAGTACGAGGCCGCCTCGGTCGACGGCGCGAGCAACTGGCAGAAGTTCCGCTTCATCACCTGGCCGGCGATGCGCACGCTCTACATCACGTCGACCATCCTGTCGGCCATCTGGACGCTGGGCGACTTCAACAGCGTCTACCTGCTCACGGGCGGCGGGCCGGCCGACCTGACACACGTGCTGGCGACCCTGGGCATCCGCTACCTGCGGCTCGACCAGATGGACGTGGCCATGGCCTCGATCGTGGTCGCGCTGCCGCTGGTGCTGCCGCTGGTCTATTTCATGATGAAGAGGTTGTCGAAATGAAGCGATGGACCCTGCGCTCCGTCACCGCCGAAGCCAAGCTGCTGCTGATCGGCATCCCGGTGTTCCTGTGGACCATCATCCCGGTCTATCACATGTTCCTGTTCGCGATCTCCGAGCGCGACTCGGCCACCTCCGGCCGGCTGTGGCCCAAGAACCCGACGCTACAGAACTTCGACACCGTGTTCAACCAGAAGCATTTCTATCTCTCGCACTTCTGGCAGCAGCTCGGCAACTCGCTCGTCATCGCGATCGCGGTCGGCCTGATCACCTTGATCGTGGCCACCACCGCCGCCTTCGCGATCAGCCGGCTGCGGGTGCGAGGCGGGCGCACGGTGCTCAACATGGCCCTGTTCACCTACTTCATCCCCGCCGCGTTCCTGGCGGTGCCGATGTACAAGACGATGGCCAACTACGGGCTGCTCAACAACCAGTGGTCGCTGATCTTCGCGATGGTCACCATCGCCTCGCCTTACTGCATCTGGGTGCTCAAGCAGGCCTCGGACAAGCTGCCCTACGAGCTTGACGAGGCGGCGCGCATGGACGGCGCCACGCCGGTACAGCTGTTTCGCCTGGTGTACCTGCCGCTGATGGTGCCCTCGATGGTGGCGGTGGGCACCTATGCACTGCTCCTGGCCTGGAACGAATACCTCTATGCCTTCCTGCTGCTGTCCAACGAAACCGACATCACGCTCGGGGTGGCTCTGGGCAACTTCCTGGCGGCCGACGATTCGCCATGGGAACTGCTGATGGCCACCGGTTTCATCTATGCGCTGCCGCCGGCGGCGATCTACTACGCGTTCAAGCGCTACATGGTCGGCGGTCTGACGGCCGGCGCCGTCAAGAGTTAGGGCCTGTTAACACATGAATCACCCCCGCGTGGGGCCCCACAGAGGGCCCAATCCAGGCGCCAAGCGGAACTGGGTTGCACACCCAGTGAGCATTGGCAACGACGAGCGGGCCCTCTGTGGGGCCTCACCCGGAGGGCCGGGGCGGCAAGAGGCGCATGGCGTCGTTGCGGTCCTTGCCCGGGGGGCGACCCCGGGCTGCGGCCCGCGCCTAGCCCTGCACCCCTTGCCGCCCCGGCGCGGGGGTGATTCATGTGTTAACAGGCCCTAAGGGATCAAAAACATGGCATCCGTTTCCTTCAACAACGTCAAGAAGTCCTTCGGCAAGGTCGACATCCTTCACGGGCTGGGCTTCGACATCGCCGACGGCGAATTCGTGGTGCTGGTCGGCCCCTCGGGCTGCGGCAAGTCCACGCTGCTGCGCATGCTGGCCGGCCTGGAGGACATCACCGGCGGCGAGATCCTGATCGACGGCCGGGTCGTGAACGAGCTCGAGTCCAAGGACCGCGACATCGCGATGGTGTTCCAGAGCTACGCGCTCTATCCGCACATGACGGTGGGCGAGAACATGGGCTTCAGCCTGCGCTTGCGCAATGCGGACAAGTCGGTCACCGAACAGCGTGTGGCCGACGCCGCGAAGATCCTCAACCTCGATGCGCTGCTCGGGCGCTATCCGCGCGAGCTTTCGGGCGGGCAGCGCCAGCGCGTGGCGATGGGGCGCGCCATCGTGCGCGATCCCAAGGTCTTCCTGTTCGACGAGCCGTTGTCCAACCTCGACGCCAAGCTGCGGGTGGCGATGCGCGCCGAGATCAAGGCCCTGCACCAGCGGCTGAAGACCACCACGGTGTACGTCACGCACGACCAGATCGAGGCCATGACCATGGCCGACCGCATCGTGGTCATGCACGACGGCCTGGTCGAGCAGATCGGCACGCCGCTGGAACTCTACGACCGGCCGGACAACCTGTTCGTCGCGCAGTTCATCGGTTCCCCGGCGATGAACGTGATCGAAGGCGTGCTCCGGCGCAACGGCGACGGCTGCAGCGTCGAGGCGCATGGTGCGCACTGGCCGGCGCCGGCCGCAACCGCGGCGGCCGACGGCCAGGCGGTGCACTACGGCATCCGCCCCGGCGACATCGCGCTCGGGAGCGCGGGCAGCGGCGTGCCGGCCAAGGTGATCGTCGTCGAGCCGACCGGCAACGAGACCGAGCTGCTGGTGCAGGTGGGCGAGGCGAAGCTCATCGTGGTGGTCCACGGTCGCGTCGACGCGGCACCGGACGACACCATCGGCCTCGTGATCGGCGCCGGGAGCGCGCACCTCTTCGACAGGCAGAACAGTCGCCGGCTGAACTGAGCGCGGCGCCTCGCTCATTGGTTGCGTCAATGGCCTCTATTGAGGCTTTGTATTTGGATATCGGCGCCATGTAGCGTAGATTGGCGAGGCGCCGCTGCCTAGCAGCGACGGTTCCACCTGCCTGCCCGCCTAGCCATATCCAAATCAAGGAGATAGCCATGGAGTTGAAAGGATCGAGGACCGAGCAGAACCTGAAGGACGCCTTCGCAGGCGAATCCCAGGCCAATCGGCGCTACCTGTACTTTGCGAACAAGGCCGACATCGAAGGCCAAAACGACGTGGCGGCGCTGTTCCGCTCCACCGCCGAAGGCGAGACCGGCCATGCGCACGGCCACCTGGAGTTCCTGGAGCACGGTTCGGGCGACCCGGCCACGGGACTGCCGATCGGCGACAGCCGTCTCAACCTGCAGGCCGCAGTGGCCGGCGAGACCCACGAGTACACCGACATGTACCCGGGCATGGCCAAGCAGGCCCGCGAAGAAGGCTTCGACGAGATCGCCAACTGGTTCGAGACGCTGGCCAAGGCCGAACGCTCGCACGCCAACCGCTATACCAAGGCGCTGGACGCGTTGGCCGACTGATTCGGCGTAGGCGCCTGGCGCCGCCTCATGACGAATCGAGAAGGCAATCTCGAGGCTCCGACACGCCATCCGGTCGATTGGAAGAACCCCGAGTTCTACGACCCCGTCTCCTGCGAGAAGGAGATGGAGCGGATCTTCGACATCTGCCACGGCTGCCGGCGCTGCGTGAGCCTGTGCCAGGCTTTCCCGACGCTGTTCGACCTGGTCGATGCCACCGAAGAGGGCGAAGTCCATGCCGTGCCCAAGAAGGGCTTCGCGAGCGTCGTCGACCAGTGCTATCTGTGCGACCTCTGCTACATGACCAAGTGTCCCTACGTGCCGCCGCACCCGTGGAACGTGGACTTCCCGCACACCATGCTGCGCGCCAAAGCCATCAAGTTCAAGAGCGGGGGAGTCGCCGCCGGCGAGAGGCTGCTGGCCTCGACCGACGTGCACGGCCAGTTCGCCGGCATCCCGGTCGTGGTGCAGGCCGTGAATGCGCTGAACAAGACCAAGCCGGTGCGCAAGCTGCTCGACAGTGCCCTGCACGTGCACCCGAATGCCTGGCTGCCCGACCTGGCGACGAAGCGCTTCCGCTGGAGCGCGCCCAAGGATGAAGCGGCCAAGCCGGTGGTGGACGGCGAGCGCGCACCCGGCAAGGTCGCAATCTTCTCGACCTGCTACGTCAACTACAACGAGCCCGGCATCGGGTTCGACCTGATCAAGCTGCTCGAGCACAACGCCATCGCCTACATCGTGGTCGAGAAGGAGAGCTGCTGCGGCATGCCCAAGTTCGAACTCGGCGATCTCGATGGCGTGGCGAAGCACAAGGAAGCCAACATCCCGGTGCTCGCGAAGTACGCGCGGGACGGCTATGCCATCCTGTCGGCGATTCCGTCGTGCACGCTGATGTTCAAGCAGGAACTGCCCTTGCTCTTTCCCGACGACGCCGAGGTCAAGCTCGTGCAGCAGGCGATGTTCGACCCCTTCGAATACCTGATGGCGCGCCACAAGGACGGCCTCTTGAAGACCGATTTCAAGTCTGCGCTGGGCAAGGTGAGCTACCACATTCCCTGCCACGGCCGCGTGCAGAAGATCGGCCGCAAGACCGAGGAGATGTTCAAGCTGATCGGCCAGACGGTGGCGGTACAGCTCAACACCGTCGAGCGCTGCTCGGGCCATGCCGGCACCTACGGCGTGAAGACAGCCACCCATCCGGTCGCGATGAAGATCGGCAAGCCGGTGTTCAAGACGATGGCGAAGGACGCACCCGACTACATCAGTTCCGACTGCGCGCTGGCCGGCCACCACATCGCACAGGGCATGGCCCAAGACGGCTTGCCGACCGCCCCGCTGCAGCATCCGCTCAGCCTCGTGCGCAAGGCCTACGGTTTGGAGTGAACATGAGCATCACCCGAGACAGCCTGTTGACGCTGGAGGCATACGCGAAGATCCGCAAGAGCAGCGCGCCGGAGTTCATTGCGCACCGGCGGCTTCGCACGGTGCACCTGGGCGAGCATGTCAGCATCCAGTTCGAGGACGAGACGACGATCCGCCGCCAGATCCAGGAGATGCTGCACATCGAAAAGATCTTCGACGAAGAGGGCATCCAGAGCGAGATCGATACCTACGCCCCGCTGGTGCCCGAAGGCAGCAACTGGAAGGCCACCATGCTGATCGAGTTCCCCGACGTGCACGAGCGCAAACGCGAACTCGCCAGGCTCATCGACGTGGAGGACCGCGTGTTCGTCGAGGTCGAAGGCCACGGACGCATCTACGCGATCGCCGACGAAGACATGGAGCGCGAGAACGACGAGAAGACCTCGGCGGTCCACTTCGTGCGTTTCGAGTTCGGCGATGCCGCGCGCGCGGCGGTGCGCGCGGGCGCGAGCGTCAAGCTGGGCTGCGACCACACCAACTACCCGGCGCTCGCAAGCATCGCGCCGGAGACTCTGGCGAGCCTGGCCGGCGACCTGACTTAGGGCGTCAGATTGGTGATCCGGTTGGTCGCCGCCGGCGCGAGCGGGCTGTTGGCGGCGATGTAGGCTTCGAGCGCGTCCACGTCCTGGTCGCCGCCCAGCGAATCGGTGCCCTGGTTGAAGACGGTGAAGTTGTCGCCGCCGGTGGCCAGGAAGCTGTTCATCGTCACGCGGTAGTTTGCCGCATCGCTCATCGCGGTGCCGTTGAGCGCCATGGCCGTGATGCGCGAGCCGGCCGGCTGCGCGAGGTTGTAGCTGTAGGTGAAGGAGTTCGAGGGCAGCAGCACGCGCGGCGCGGCCACGGTGTTGGTGCCGCTGTTGAACTGCTGCTCGAGCAGCGCCTTGATCTGCGCGCCCGTCATCGTCTTCACGACCAGGCTGTTGCCGAAGGGCTGCACGCTGAAGATCTGGCCGTAGCTGACATCGCCGTTGGCGGCCGGCACCAGATCGGCGCGCACGCCGCCCGGATTCATGAAGGCGATCTGCGCGCCGCCCTTGGCCGGCGCGGTGGTCGCGGCGAGCTGCGCATCGGCGATCAGGTTGCCGAGCGCGTTCTCGCGCGAGGGCATGACCTGCGTGCGCGTCACCGGGCCCGTGAGCTGGCCCACCACGCGCTGCACCAGCGGCGCCGCCACGGCCGCGTACTGGGAGATCAGTGCCGCGACCTCCTGGTTCTTGCCGAAGACGGGGTACTGGTCGGTGAGGGCCACCGTCGTGGCGCCGCTGGTGAAGGCCTCGCCCTGGACGATCACGTTGTCGGCCTTCTTGGCCGTGACCTTGCGCGTGCGCGTGTCGATGGTGATGTCGATGTCGGTCAGCAAGGTGCCGTACTGGCCCGCGCTGGTCAGCAGGAAAGGCTTGGCCGCATTGGTCTTGCCGTAGTCGCAGATGTAGGAACGGTGCGTGTGGCCGGAAATCACCACATCGACCTGGGCATCGAGCTTGTTGAGGATCGGCAGGACGTCGCCGGACAGCCCGGCGCAGCTCTTGTCGTTGTAGCCCACGGTGGTGGTGCCGCCTTCGTGGATGACGACCACGATGGCGTCAGCGCCCTGCGACTTGAGCTGCGGAATCAGCGCGTTGGCGGTTTCGGCCTCGTCGGTGAAGCTCAATCCGGCGACGCCCGAGGGTGTGACGATGGTCGGCGTGCCCTTGAGCGTCATGCCGATGAAGCCCACCTTCACCGTCGCGCCATCCTTGGTGAAGCTCTTGATGCCGGTCGCGGGGAACAGCGTGCTGCCGTCGCTCTTCTTGGTATTGGCGGCCAGGAAGCCGAAGTTGGCGCCGGGGAAGGCCTTGTTCACGCGGCAGGGCTCGAGCGGCGTGTTCTTGGCGCAGCCGCCGTTCTTCATGCGCAGCAGCTCGGTCTGGCCCTTGTCGAATTCGTGGTTGCCGACGGCATTGAAGTCGATCTTCATCTGGTTCACCGCCTCGATGGTCGGCTCGTCGAGGAAGAGCGCCGACACCAGCGGCGAGGCGCCGATCATGTCACCGGCCGAGACCACGGCGTTGTTCGGATTCTTGGCCTTGAGCGACGCGATGGCCGAGGCCATGTAGGCCGCGCCGCCGGCCGGCACCGCAATCGTGCCGCCGGCGGCAGCCGGCGCGGTGATCGACAGCCTGGGCGGCTCCAGGTTGCCATGCAGGTCGTTGAAGCTGATGAGCTTCACGTCCACGCTGGCGGGCGTGCTCGGCGTGTCGGGGCTGGCAGGCGGCGGAACGAAAGGAATGCCGCCCGAGCCGCCGCTGCCGCCGCAGGAGGAGAGCAGGGCGGCAGCAGCGATGGCGCCGGCGAGCGCAGCGTGCTTCAACGAGATGTGCATGAAGGTCCTCTTCCCGGTGCGTGTGGTGATGACGCGCATGCTAGGAAGCGCCTGTGACGCAAGCGTGACCCGCGCCGGCCTCAGCGCAACGCCACGAGGTGCACCGGCTTCGCGCGGCCGAAGGCACGCTGGGCCAGCGCCTTCGCTTCGGCGCTGCGCGCATCGCCGGGGTCCGGCACGGCGAGCCATCTTTCCTGCGCGCGGCCCTGCAGGTGCCAGCCATCGAGACCGAGCCGTATCAGCTGTGCGAGGGCATGCGTGTCGGCCAGCGGCGCCGTCGCGGCGTCGATCACCAGCCAGTCCACCACCTGATCGACTTCGCCGCCCAGCCGTGCCGTGGCACCCGCCACCAGGATCTGCTCGGTCTCTGCATCGCGCACCTTGCCGTCGAGCACCACGCTGCCCTGGTGCCACCGGATCTCGATGCCTTCGTCGCGAGGCTCTTGGCGCGGGCCCAGCGCAAGCCAACCCGCCACCGCGACGAGTGCAAGCGCCAGCAGCGGGGCCGGACCAGGTTTCATTCCGGGCAGGCTAGGGAGAGCCGATGACAGGCCCATGAAAAAGGGCGCCGTAGCGCCCTTTGTGCAGTGGTCGTGTGCTCAGCGACCGAAGGAGCGGCCACCACCGCCGCTGCCACCGTAGCCGCCGCCCGAGCGACCGCCGCCGCCGCCCGAACGGCCACCGCCGCCGGAACGGTTGCCGCCGTACCCGCCACCGCCGCCGCCGCTGCGGCCACCGCGACCGCGGCCGGCGCTCATCATGTCGACGCTGGTGCGCAACGGATCGGGCTGGCCTTCGCCGCCGCCGACCGCTTCGGCGCGCAGATGCGCCACTGCATTGGCCTGCGTCGGGCTGTGGCTGTTGCCGTGGTGACGCGGCTGGCGCTCATCGTGCGGCAGATGGCCTTGCACCACGTGGTGCGGTGCATGGTGCGGCGTGCGTGCCGGAGCTTGCGGTCCGCGTGCCGTACCGGGTCCACGCCCGCCGCCCTGGCCGCGCTGGCCCTGCCCGCCGCCGTTGCGGCCGGCCGGTGCACCCTGGCCGGCACCGCCGCCGCGCCGCTGGCCGCCGCCATTGCCGCCACCGCCACTGCGCTGCTCGCCCTGGCCCGCCTTGTTGTCGCGGATGCGCTGCATCATTTCCTGCCGCGCGGCCTTGGCCGCGGCCTGCATCACTTCGCGGCTCGGCGGACGGCCGGCGCCGCCCCAGATGGTCTGGCGTCCCATCGCGATGGGCTCGGCGCGCTCGCCTTCCTCGGGGCCGAAGCCGTCGATCAGCTTGACCGGGATCTGCTGCTTGGTGAAGCGCTCGATCTCCTGCATGAAGCCTTCTTCGTCGAGGCAGACCAGGCTCACCGCCTCGCCGCTCGCGCCCGCGCGGCCGGTGCGGCCGATGCGGTGCACGTAGTCTTCGCTGACGTTGGGAATCTCGTAGTTCACGACGTGCGGCAGCTCGTCGATGTCGATGCCGCGGGCCGCGATGTCGGTCGCCACCAGCGCGCGGATCTCGCCGCTCTTGAAGCCGGCCAGCGCCTGGGTGCGTGCGCTCTGGCTCTTGTTGCCGTGCAGCGCCATCGCTTCGATGCCGTTCTTGGTCAGGAATTCGGCCACGTTGTTGGCGCCGAACTTGGTGCGGGTGAACACCAGCACCTGGCTCCAGTTGTGCTCGTTGATGATGTGCGCGAGCAGCGCCTTCTTCTTGCCGCGGCCCACCGGATGGATCACCTGCGTGATGCGCTGCACCGTGGTGTTGCGCGGCGTGACCTGGATGCTCTGCGGGTTCTTCAGCAGCGTGGCGGCCAGGTCGCGGATCTCGTCGCTGAAGGTGGCGGAGAACAGCAGGCTCTGCTTTTCCTTCGGCACCAGCGCGAGGATCTTCTTCACGTCGTGGATGAAGCCCATGTCGAGCATGCGGTCGGCTTCGTCGAGCACCAGGATCTGGACCTGCGACAAGTCGAGCATGCCTTGCTGCTGCAGGTCGAGCAGGCGGCCCGGGGTGGCGACCAGGATGTCGACGCCGCTCTTGAGCTTGCTGATCTGCGGGTTCATGCCGACGCCGCCGAAAATTACCGTGGAGCTCAGCTGCAGGTACTTGCCGTAGGTGCGGACCGACTCTTCGACCTGCGCCGCGAGTTCGCGGGTGGGGGTCAGCACCAAGGCACGGATGCCGGTGCCGCCGAACTTGTTGGTGGCGCTGCGGCTCATCGTCAGCTTGTGCAGCATCGGCAGTGTGAAGGCAGCCGTCTTGCCGGTGCCGGTCTGGGCGCCGCCGAGCAGGTCGTGCCCGTCGAGCACTGCCGGAATGGCCTGGGCCTGGATCGGGGTGGGGGTGTCGTAGCCGTGCTCATGCACAGCCTTCAAGATGGCCGGAGCCAGCTTCAGTTCATCAAAGTTCATTGAGTTCAACAAGCGCCTTACACGGCGCAGTGGTATTCGCCCGCTGCGGCGTCTTGGCGACGTCGAGCCAGTAAAGGCGAATGAGGGTCAGGGGTGGGAGCCTGAAAGCCTTGAGATGGGCCTTCGTCGTCCCCGGCGGAGGGCCGGTGCTGCGGGCAACTGGACCCGGCAACGCCGCTATTGTCGCATGACTCGAGTTTCCCCGCCCTCGGCGCGTTTCAGATAGACGAACATGCCTTGGATGGACTCGCGCTGATCTTCGCGTATCGGCGCGCGAACCAGCTGCACCACATCGAAGCCGTGCCGCATGGCCAGGGCGCGAAGATAGCGTTCCGAATGGGCGTAGCGCAGGCTCGGCAGCAACTCGTAGCCGACGTCCTCGCCGGCAGCGCATTCGGCCGAGAAGCAGAAGATCGCGTCCGGCGCCATGGCTCTTTCCAGCGCCGCGAACACGGGTTCCAGATCGCCGACGTAGATGAAAACGTCGGCGGCCGTGACCAGGTCGTAGCGTTCGTCCGTGCCTCGCAGGTACGCGACGATGTCTGCATGCACGAGGCGGTCGTAGAGCCCGAGGGCGCGGGCCTTGTCCATCATCTGGCTCGACAGATCGACGCCTGCGAGCCTTTCCGTCATCGGTTTCAGGAAGGGCGCGCAGAGGCCCGTGCCGCAGCCGAGGTCGAGGGCCGAGCGGAAGCGGCCGCGGTTCAATGCGGCCAGGTATCGGGCCAGCGTGCTGTGCGCGCAGTAGCCCAGCATGCCCACCAGGTGGGTATCGAACTCGTCGGCGTAGTCGTCGAAAAGGGTCTCGACGTAGTGAGCCGGCGCTGTCGCCGGAACGGGCTGCGCGGAGACGGAAGCCAGGTAGTAGCGGTGCAACTCGGGATCGGCGCCGTGCGCAATCGCCTGCTCGAAGGCATGGGCCGCTTCTTCGGTGCGCTTCATCTCTCGCAGGATGCCGCCGCGATTGCTCCAGGCCTGCGCCAGGCCGGGGTCGGCAGCCAGCGCGCGGTCGTAGGAGGCGAGCGCCTGTTCGGGCCGATCCAGCGCCTGCAGGGTCTGTCCGTGGCGAAACCACGGCTCGGCCGCGGGAAGCGTGCCGAGTTGCAGCACCTTCTCGTAGCCGGCCAATGCTTCGCGGTGGCGATTCAACTGGGCGAGCGCAGTGGCCTTGTGAAGCCAGGCGTCGGCGTTGTCGGCCTCAACCGCCAGCACCTGATCGGCCACCACCAGCGCCTCTTGCGGGCGCGACAGTTTCAGTTGCGTGGCGGCGAGATTGATCAGGGTCGAGATGCGGCCCGGAAGCAGCGCGAGCGAAGACCGGAAGAACTGCTCGGCGGCGTCGAAGCGGGCTGTTTCGAAGGCCTTCAGCCCGTCGAAGAAGAGCTCTTTGGCCTGGTCGAAGGCATCGTGGGCGGGTGCGGCACACATAGGCGGGTGCGGCCGAGAATAGCAGCGCTTCGGGCCTCCGTTCAAGGAATCGAGGCCCCCTGCGTTAGACTTGGCGGCAAACCCCCGGTCGGAAAACGCGCTGCAGCAGCAAGCGCCTGCCATGCAAGGCAGATTCGCCATCGATCCTCGCACAAGATCGTTGCCGGGTTTCCCGACCACCCCGAGCAGTCCCCATCACCGAACAGAGATAGACATGGCCCAGTACGTCTACACCATGAACAAGGTCAGCAAGACCGTGCCGCCCAAGCGGCAGATCTTGAAGGACATTTCGCTTTCCTTCTTCCCCGGCGCCAAGATCGGCGTGCTGGGCCTGAACGGCTCCGGCAAGTCGTCGCTGCTCAGGATCATGGCCGGCATCGACAAGGAGATCGAGGGCGAGGCGCTGCCGATGCCGGGCCTCACGATCGGCTACCTCGAGCAGGAGCCCAAGCTCAACCCCGCGCACACGGTGCGCGAATCGGTCGAGGAAGCGATGGGCGCCGTCTATGCGGCCAAGGCGCGCCTCGAAGAGGTGTACGTGGCCTATGGCGCCGAAGACGCCGACTTCGATGCGCTGGCGGCCGAGCAGGCCCAGCTCGAAGCCATCATCGCGACCGCCGGCACCGATTCCGAGCACCAGCTCGAGATCGCGGCCGACGCGCTGCGCCTGCCGCCGTGGGACGCCAACATCGGCGTGCTCTCGGGCGGCGAGAAGCGCCGCGTGGCGCTGTGCCGCCTGTTGCTGTCCAAGCCCGACATGCTGCTGCTCGACGAACCCACCAACCACCTGGACGCCGAATCGGTCGAGTGGCTCGAAGTGTTCCTGCAGCGCTTTCCGGGCACGGTGGTGGCCATCACCCACGACCGCTACTTCCTCGACAACGCGGCCGAATGGATTCTCGAACTCGACCGCGGCCGCGGCATCCCGTGGAAGGGCAACTACAGCACCTGGCTCGAGCAGAAGGGTGAACGCCTGGCGCAGGAGCAGAAGAGCGAAGAAGCCCACGCCAAGGCCCTGAAGAAGGAGCTCGAGTGGTCGCGCCAGAATCCGAAGGCGCGTCAGGCCAAGAGCAAGTCGCGCCTGGCCCGCTTCGAGGAGCTGAGCGATTTCGAATACCAGAAGCGCAACGAAACGCAGGAAATCTTCATTCCCGTGGCGGAGCGCCTGGGCAACCAGGTGTTCGAGTTCAAGAACGTCAGCAAGTCCTTCGGCGACCGCTTGCTGATCGACAACCTGAGCTTCGAGGTTCCCGCCGGCGCGATCGTCGGCATCATCGGCCCGAACGGCGCCGGCAAGTCCACGCTGTTCAAGCTGATCGCGGGCAAGGAGAAGCCGGATAGCGGCGAGGTGATCGTCGGCCAGACGGTCAAGATGGCTTTCGTCGACCAGACCCGCGACGCGCTCGCCAACGAGAAGACGGTGTGGGAAGACATCTCCAACGGCCTCGACATCATCAACGTCGGCAAGTTCCAGATGGCGAGCCGGGCCTATGCCGGGCGCTTCAACTTCAACGGCGCCGACCAGCAGAAGAAGGTCGGCACCCTCTCCGGCGGCGAGCGCGGCCGCCTGCACCTGGCCAAGACCCTGATCGCGGGCGGCAACGTGCTGATGCTGGACGAACCCTCGAACGACCTGGACGTCGAAACGCTGCGCGCGTTGGAAGACGCCCTGCTCGAGTTCGCGGGCTCGGTGCTGGTGATCAGCCACGACCGCTGGTTCCTCGACCGCATCGCGACCCACATCCTCGCGGCCGAAGGCGACAGCCAGTGGACCTTCTTCAACGGCAACTACCAGGAGTACGAGGTCGACAAGAAGAAGCGCCTGGGCGAAGAGGGCGCCAAGCCGCACCGGATGCGCTTCAAGGCGCTCAAGTAACAATGCGCTGAAGGGCCGCAATCGAGGCAAACTTCCGCTTCCAGAGGGGCGCCCGGGGCGCCGTTAGGAGCGGACATGGCTGCAGCGATCCGGTATGTGGCGGCGTCGATCGTGCTTCTCGCGGGATGCGGAGGCGGAGGCGGCGGGGGCAGCGTTGCCATCAGCGCCTTCGGGGTGGACGGGACGGCGGCGCCCGCACCCGCGCCGGCTCCCCCGGCGGCCAATCCGCCGCCGCCCGCCGGGCCGATGACCGTCAAGGTCACCGAACTGGCCTCCGGCCTCAACAACCCCTGGGGCCTGGCCTTCCTGCCCGATGGCAAGCTGCTCGTGACGCAGCGCAGCGGGCAGATCCGGCTGCGCAATGCCGACGGCACGCCGGTCGATGGCGGGGCCGACCAGGTCAGTGGCGTTCCGCCGGTGGAGGCGGTCGGGCAGGGCGGCTTGCTCGACGTGGCCGTCGATCCGGCTTTCGCGAGCAACCGCCGCATCTACTTCAGCTATTCGGAGCGCGATATGGGCAATGCCAGCCTCAACAGCACCGCGGTGGCGCGCGCCGAGCTCGACGTCGCCGGCCGCAGCCTGAGCAATCTTGTCGTCATCTATCGGCAGCAGCCGAAGGTGCAGAGCAGCATGCATTTCGGATCGCGGCTGGTGTTCGATCGCAGCGGCCATCTCTTCGTGACCCTGGGCGAGCGCATGAGCATCGACCAGCGCGGCTTCGCCCAGGACCTCACGCGCGGCCACGGCAAGGTGGTGCGCATCACCACCGACGGCGTGCCGGCGCCGGGCAATCCCTTCACGACGACGCCAGGTGCGCAGCCGCATATCTGGAGCTACGGCCATCGCAATGTGCAGGGTGCCGCGCTGCATCCGGCGACCGGTGATCTGTGGATCAACGAGCACGGGCCGCAGGGCGGCGACGAAGTCAACCTCAGCCTGCCCGGCAGGAACTACGGCTGGCCCGTCATCAGCTACGGGCAGGAATACGGCACGCTCACGCAGGTCGGCGAAGGCACGGCCAAGGCCGGCATGGAGCAGCCGCTGAGCTACTGGGAGAAGATCGACGGCTCGGCCTGGACGCCGGGCACGGCAAAGTCCTCGATCGCGCCCAGCGGCATGGTTTTCTACACCGGCGACGCGCTGCCCGACTGGAAGGGGAGCCTCTTCGTCGGCGCGCTCGCGGGCACCGCGCTGTGGCGGCTCACGCTCAACGGCAACACCGTGACCGGGCGCGAACGGCTGCTGGCCGATCGCGGCGAGCGCATCCGCGACGTCCGCCAAGGGCCGGACGGCTGGATCTACCTGCTGACCGACAGCGCCAACGGCAAGCTGCTGCGGCTGCAGCAGTAGTAGGAGCGCCCTAGGCTTTGGCAGTCAGGGGCACGCTTGCCGGCATGCGTGCCAGCACCCGCTTGCGCACCGCATAGATGTTGTTGCGCAGCGCATAGAGCTCCTCTGCGTACGAGAGCGGCACGGCCACCTTGTTGACCACGCGGTCGAGGTTGTCCAGTTCCTCGATGAGCGCCTCGCGCTCGCCGGTTCCGGCTTCCAGCTTGTTCTCGACCTCGCGCAGGCGCGCATACCAGCGGAACACGCGCCGGCGCACGCGGAACTGGTAGAGCGGCGGCACCACGCGGCTCAGCGGCAGCATCAGCACCACCAGGCCGCCGAGCACCAGCCACATGCGTTCCACCAGGTTGCTGGCCCAGAAGGGCAGGTAACGCTGCCAGAAGGGCGGCGTGCCGTTGATCGCACGGTCGCCCTCGGGGCTGACCGGCAGCTCGCTGGTGCGGGTGTTCGGGAAGTCGCGCGCGCGGTTGAACCAGCCGGCGCCGCTGTGCAGCGTTTGCGCGCTCTGCGCGAAGAGCTGGCGCAGCGCGGGATGAGTTTCTTCGCGCGCCAGCAGCGAGGTGGTCGCGGCCAGCATCGACAGGTCCTGCGGCGGCAGGTCGGCCGCGAGATCGACCACGCCGCGCGGCAGCGTCACGGCCTGAAGGAAGGCGAAGCGACGCGTATAGGCGTCGCTCTGGCCGAATTCCATCAGCTGGATGTCCGGCGCGCGCAGCAGCCGCTGCACCAGCGGCGACTGCGGTGCCGAGGCCAGCACGATCACGTCGAGCAGCCCGGCCTGCAACGCCTCAGTGGCGGGCGCCTGCTCGAGGTTGGACAGCTGCAGCGTCTGCGGATCCATGTGGTTGGCGCGGAACATTCGTTCCATGATCTCGGGCACGCCGCTGCCGGGCTTGTCGACGTTGACCCGGAGCTTCTGGAATTGCGCGATCGAGGTCAGGCGGCCGGTCTTGCGGTCGACCGCACGCGCCGCGTCGGTGCGATAGAAGAACCACAGCGGCTCGTAGAACAGGCTGCCGAGCGAGCTGAGCCCCGCTTCCTCGTCGGCCACCGGCTCTGCACTGCCGCCGCGCACGAAGCCCGCGTCAGCGCCGCCGCTGCGCAGCAGCTGCAGGTTGTCCTGCGAGCCGTCGGTGGGCTTCAGTTCGACCTCGATGCCATTGGCCTTGAGTGCAGTGGCGTAGCGCTTTCCGAACTCGGCGTACGCGCTGCCGGCAGGACCTGTCGCGAGCGTCACGTGACGGGGCGGTTGCGGGTCGAGCCACCAGTAGGCGGCGATGAGCAAGCCGATGACAAGGAAGACCACGGGCCCCGCCGAGGCGATGAGGTCGCGGATGGAGAGGAGGACGAGGCGGATGGTGCGGGGCATGCGATGGGATGGAACGGTGCTCGAGGTCGCCGCGGCTGCGGCAGCGCGCATTTTGAGTGGCTTTGGGCCGCACCTCGGTTACAAAGCGCGTGCGGCCGGCCCCTTCACCCCAGGTCCGCAGCGCAGGGAAAGCAGCTCTCCCCGATCCGCACCGTGCGCGCCGCCCGCACCGCGCGCAGCGTGGCCCGCGCCACCACCTCTGCGGCCATGGTGCCCAGCACCGTCATGCCCGGCGCATCGCCTTCGAGCGGCACGCGGCCGGTGGCGAGCGCGAACAGGGTGTCGCCGTCGCTCATGGTGTGAACCGGATTGATCGCGCGCGCCAGGCCATCGTGGGCGACGGCCGCGAGCCGGTTGGCCTGCACCTTGCTGAGCACGGCATCGGTCGCGACCACGCCCAGCGTGGTGTTGGTTCCGGCCAGGAGCGGCTGGGGCAGATCGCCGCGCAGCAGGGCGCGGCGCGTGTCGAGCAGTGCCAGGCCGTCCTCGGTGCGTGCGCCGGCCACCACCTGGGCCGTGTCGGGATTCAGCACGTCGCCGAGGGCATTGCACGCGATCAGCGCACCGACCGTCACGCCGTTGACCGTCACCGAGGCGGTGCCGATGCCGCCCTTCATCGCGCGGTGCACGCCGAACAGCTTGCCCACCAGCGCGCCGCTGCCGGCGCCCACATTGCCTTCGGCCGGAGCGACCGTCGATGCAGCCGCGCAGGCCGCATAGCCGGCGGCGGCATCGGGCCGGATGCGCGCATCGCCGACCGGCAGGTCGAAGAGCACCGCGGCCGGAACGATCGGCAGCGTGCCGAAACGGACGTCGAAGCCGATGCCATGCTCTTCCAGCCATTGCATCGCGCCATCGGCCGCCGCCAGGCCCCAGGCGCTGCCGCCCGCGAGCATCACGGCATGCACCTGCTGGACGAAGTTGCCGGGCGCGAGCAGATCGGTCTCGCGCGTGCCGGGCGCGGCGCCCCGCACGTCCACGCCGGCGACCGCGCCTTCGCGCGCGAGGATCACGGTGCAGCCGGTGGGGCGGCGCGGGTCGCTGAAGTGGCCGACTTCGATGCCGGAGACATCGGTGATGGCGCCCGCATCCGGGGCCGGGGAGGAAGCATGTTCATCAGGCATCGCCGGCGATTATGGGACCGCGGCGCAGTTCGCCGCGTGCCTGCCGCAGCACCGACCAGCCGCCGCTGATCGCGAGCGCCGCCATCGCCGCGGCCACCGCGAGGTCGGGCCAGGCGGTGCCGGTGCCGAACACGCCCAGCGCCGCGAGCATTACGGCCACGTTGCCGATGGCGTCGTTGCGCGAGCACAGCCACACGCTGCGCATGTTGGCATCGCCCTCGCGAAAGGCGTAGAGCAGCAGCGCGACCAGCACGTTGACGCCCAGCGCCAGCGCGCCGACCAGGCCCATGGTCAGCGCCTCGGGCGGCACGCCCTGCGCGGCCGACCACAGGGCCTTGGCGGCCACGAAGACGCCGAAGCCTAGCATGCTGAGACCCTTGAGCACCGCGGCGCGCGCGCGCCACGCGAGGCCGGCCGACAGCACGGCCAGGGTCACGCCGTAGTTGGCAGCATCGCCGAAGAAGTCAATCGCATCGGCCAGGAGAGAGACCGAACCCGAGCGAAAGCCGGCGCCGATCTCGACCGCGAACATGGCCACGTTGAGCGCCAGCGCCAGCCACAGCACGCGCCGGTAGCGCGGCGTGTCGGAGGCCGAAAGATGTTCGTGGTCGTGATCGTGTTCGCAGCAGTTCGCAGACATTGTTTCTCCAGTGATGGCACCATTGGAAAGGTTGAAGTCACTGGAAGGTCAAGCCATGGCAGTCGCAAACCCGCCCGCCGCGCAGGGTTACCGCATCGGCGATGCTGCCGCGCAGAGCGGCGTTAGCGCCACCAACATCCGCTATTACGAGAAAGAAGGGCTGATCGCGCCGCAGGCGCGCGGCGACAACAGCTACCGGCTCTACACCGATGCCGACGTGCACCGGCTGCGCTTCATCCGCCTGTGCCGCGCCATGGACATGTCGCTCGACGAGGTGCGCACCCTGCTCGGGCTCGACCTGCGCAGCAAGGCCGATTGCGCTGCCGCCTGCGTGGCGCTCGATGCACACCTGGGCCATGTGCGCGAACGCCTGCGCGAGCTGCGTTCGCTCGAGAAGGACCTGATCGCGCTGCGCGACTGCTGCGACGGCAGCGATGCAGAGTGCCACATCATCGAAGCCCTGCATGCGCGGGCCGATCGGCAGCCGCCGGCGGGCGCGCAGCGCACGCGGGCCGCGCGCCACGTGTGAGGGTCTAACAGGCCCTGGCTCAGCGGCCGAGCCCGCGCGGCAGCGCCAGGCCGCGCTCGCGCATCACGTCGCGCAGCACCGCCGGATCGTCGGTGATGATGCCGTCCACCTTCCAGTCCATCAGCTTCGCCATGTCGGCGCGCTGGTTGACGGTCCAGGGCACGACCTGGAAGCCCAGCGATTGCGCTTCCCTGACCTGCGCGCGCGTGAGATCGTTGAAGGACGGCGACCAGATGACTGCGCCCTTGCTCCCGCCCGCGGCGGCCTTCACCAGGCGCGGCGCCGAGCCGAAGTCCTCGAGCCGCAGGCCCGAGGTCCAGCGGCTGTCCTTCAGGGTGCGGCCGCTGGTGAGGTAGGCACGCTGCATCTGCGGCGCCCATTGGCCGACCAGCGCGAGCGTGCGCCAGTCGAAGCTTTGGATGGTCACGCGCTGTGCAACGCCGGCCTTGTCGATCTCTGCGAGCAGCGCACGCACCATCTGCTCGGGCGGCGCGGTTTCGTCGGGCCGGGTCGGATCCAGCTTGGTTTCGATGTTGAAGCGGATCTGCGCGGCGTTGCGCTCGCGCGCGCGCTCGAACAGCTGGGCCAGCGTCGGGATGCGCTCGCCGTCGCTCGCCAGCTGCTTCGCAAACTGCTTGCCGTAGTTGGTGGCGGGATCGATGCGGCCTACGTCGTAGGCCTGCAGTTGCGACAGTGTCAGCGAACGGATCGCGGGCCCCTTGGCCGTGAGGAAGGCGCCGTCCGCGTCGCGCGTGTGGTCCGGGTTGAGCACGGTGTCGTGCGAAATCACCACCACGCCGTCGGCCGTGAGCCCGATATCGAGTTCGAGCGTGTCGACGCCCATGTCCATCGCGTTCGAGAAGGCGGCCAGCGTGTTCTCGGGTGCGAGGGCGCGGCCGCCGCGATGGGCCTGCAGGTCGAAGGCGCGCTTCGCGCCGAGATCGAGCGCCGAGCAGCCCGAGAGCACGGATGCTGCGAGCGCGAGATGAAAAATTCTGGAGCCGAGCTTCATTTGAGCTCGACCTTGATGCCGTCCTGTTGCACCGTGATGTCACCGATCTCGTAGGTCTTGCGGCCGACGGTCAGCTCTTCGGCAGTGAAGGTACGCAGCGGCTGGCCATGCAGCAGTTCCTGCGCTACCAGCGCGCCGATCTGCTGCAGGCGCTCGGCATCGCGGCCGGTCACGCCCTGCAGCTCCAACCGCTCGGCCTTGGGCTGGTCGAGCCGCAGCGCACGCGCCGGCGCGTCGTACTTGAGCGCGCTGCTGACCGAGACCACGCCTTCGACGGCGGACGGGCGCAGCAGCGGGCTCGCGATCGAGAGCACGGCCGTGATCGCGGCGCGATTGGCTTTCGCATCGAGCCCCAGCTGCGGATCGCGCAGGCTGACGGTGAAGATCTCGGCATAGCGCTGCTGCACCGGAAAGCGCTTCGCGATCTGGGCTTGCAGCTCGTCTCGGCTCGCCGTGTACTCGCTGGTGAAGAAGTTGAAGCCGGCGAGCGCGGCGAAAGGCGCCGGCACAGCGGCGGCACCCAACAGTGCGCGCAGGAGAAGGCGGCGGGAAATGAGCGAAGAGCGGTTGCGCATACCGCTCGGAGCTTGCCACAGGCGGGAGGTTCCTCCTCACGGAGGCCTTCAGTCGTGCAGCGAGGAAAGGAACTGTTTCAATTCCGCCGTCTGCGGATTGCCGAACAGATCGGCTGGCGGCCCCATCTCGTGCACGCGCCCCTGATGCATGAAGATCACGCGGTCGCTGACCTTGCGCGCGAAGCTCATCTCGTGCGTCACCATCAGGAGCGTCATGCCCTCGTCGGCGAGCGATTCGACCACGCGCAGCACCTCGCCCACCAGTTCGGGATCGAGCGCCGAGGTGATCTCGTCGCACAGCAGAACGGCCGGCTCCATCGCGAGCGCGCGCGCGATCGCCACGCGCTGCTGCTGGCCGCCGGAGAGCTGCTCGGGCATGGCGTCGAACTTCTCGGCCAGGCCGACGCGCTCGAGCAGCTTGCGCGCCTGCGACGCAGCTTCGACGCTGCTGCGCTTCTTGACCAGCGTCGGCGCGAGCATCACGTTCTTGCCGACCGTGAGGTGCGGAAAGAGGTTGAAGCTCTGGAAGATCATGCCCACGTGCTGGCGCAGCTCGCGCATCGCCATCGCGCTCTCGTGCAGCAGCGGCTTGCCGTCGACCGTGAGCGCGCCGTCCTGGAACACTTCGAGCCCGTTGATGCAGCGCAAGAGCGTGCTCTTGCCCGAGCCGCTCTTGCCGATGATGGCGATCACCTCGCCGCGCTTGACGTCGAGGTCGATGCCCTTGAGCACCTCGTTGCTGCCGTAGGACTTGCGCAGCGCGGTGATGCGCACGATGGGCGCCGCGAGGGCAGGGGCTTCAGCGACGAGCGCCATGGATCTTCCTTTCGAGGTTCTTGGCGTACAGGCTCACCGGAAAGCACAGCACAAAGTAGAGCAGGGCGACGCAGCTGAAGACCACGAAGGGCTTGAAGGTCGCGTTCGAGATCATGCTGCCGGCCTTGGTGAGCTCGACGAAGCCGATTACGGAGGCCAGCGCGGTGCCCTTGATCACCTGCACCAGGAAGCCCACGGTGGGCGCGACCGCGATGCGCGTGGCCTGCGGCAGGATCACGTGGCGCATCTGCTCGCCGAAGCTCAGCGCGAGGCTGCCGGAGGCTTCCCACTGGCCCTTGGGAATGGAGGCCACGCAGCCGCGCCAGATCTCGGTGAGGAAGGCGCTGGTGTAGAGCGTGAGCGCCACCGCAGCGGCGGTCCAGGCCGAGACCTCGATGCCGAACAGCGCGATGCCGAAATAGGCCAGGAACAACTGCATCAGCAGCGGCGTGCCCTGGAACAGCTGCACGTAGAGGCCGATCAGCCGCTCGGCGAGGCGCCCGCCCGACAGGCGTATGAAGAGCAGCACGGCGCCCACGAAGCCGCCGCCGACGAAGGCGATCAGCGACAGCACCACGGTCCAGCGCAGCGCGAGCAGCAGGTTTCTTAGGATGTCCCAGAGGGAGAACTCGACCATGACGGCTTATCTCCCGAAGAAAAACTTCGGCCCCGCCCAGTTCAGCAGCCGGCGCGTTGCCACCGAGAGAACGAGGTAGATGGCCGTCGCGATGATGAAAGCCTCGAAGGCGCGGAAGTTGCGGCTCTGGATCAGGTTGGCCGCGTAGCTGAGCTCTTCGGTCGAGATCTGGCTGCATACGGCCGAGCCCAGCATCACGATGATGATCTGGCTCACCATCGCAGGCCACACCTTCTTCAGCGCGGGCGGCAGCACCACGCGCGTGAACACCTGCACCTTGTTGAGCGCCAGGCTCACTGCGGCCTCGATTTGCCCGCGCGGCGTGGCCTCGATGCCCGCGCGGATGATCTCGGTCGCATAGGCGCCGAGGTTCATCACCATCGCGATGACCGAGGCGACCTCGGGCGAAAGCTTGAATCCCGCCGCCGGCAGGCCGAAGAAGATGAAGAACAGCTGCACGATGAAGGGCGTGTTGCGGATCAGCTCCACGTAGCTGCCCACGATCCAGCGCAGCCAGGCCGGCCCGCTCGCGCGTGCCCAGGCGCAGGCGATGCCGACCACCATGCCGATCAGCGTGGCGACGAGCGTGAGGCCCAGCGTCCACACGATGCCCTTCGCCAGGAGTGGCCAGTCGACGAGCACCGCGCCGAAATCGAAGTTCATGAGCAGACCTTATGGAGCGGCGTCGCCGCGACTGTTCGGGAAACACCGCGGAACCGGCTTTGCCGGGCCGCTGGTGTTGCCCCCTTGAGGGGGGATTCGGCTACACGAAGTGAGCAAGAAACGGGGGTGGGTCATGACGGCAAGTCGCCGGCTTCTTTGCCGAGGTACTTCTTCGACAGCGCGTCGAGCGTGCCGTCCTTCTTGGCGGCCGCGATGATCTCGTTCACCTTGGCCTTCAGCGCGTCCTCGCCCTTGGCGATGCCGACGAAGCAGGGGCTGTCCTTCAGCAGCAGCTTGTATTCGGCGCCGAGCTGCGGGTTCTTCTGCATCATGTTGCCGGCCACCGCGGCGCTGGTGGCGATGGTTTGCGTCTGGCCCGCCACGAAGGCCGCGATGGTCGCGTTGTTGTCCTCGAAGCGCTTGTAGTCGACATTGGCAGGCGCCACCTTGGCGAGCTCCTGGTCTTCCATCGCGCCGCGCGTCACGGCCACCGACTTGCCGCCCATGTCGGCAAAGCTCTTGATGCTCAGGCTTTTCGATGCATACACGGCTTGGAAGAAGGGCGCGTAGGCGGCGCTGAAGTCGATCACCTTCTCGCGCTCGGCGTTCTTGCCCAGCGTCGAGATCACGAGGTCGGCCTTCTTGGTCTGCAGGTAGGGAATTCGATTGGCGCTGGTGACCGGCACCAGCTCGACCTTGACGCCCAGCTTGGCGGCGATCAGCCTGGCCATCTCCACATCCAAGCCCTGCGGCGCCATGTCGGGGCCGACGAAGCCGTAGGGCGGGTAGTCGGTGGGAACCGCGACCTTGAGGGTCTTGGACTTGAGCACGTTGTCGAGCGCGCTCTGGGCTTGCGCTGCACCGGTGGCGAGCAGCGCGGCCGATGCGAGGGCCAGCGCGAAGTGGCGTTTGGAAATTCTCATAACAGGGCTCCTAGGTAGGTCGATGAATCGGGATCACGCAAAAGCTGTGCCTTGGTCTTGTCGTCGGCAGGCGCGTGGCGCAGCGGTGCGAGCGCGTCGCGCAGCTGGGCCAGCGGGTCGGTGGGGTTCTGCACGCGCAGCGCGGACTGCACCGTGCCGATGTGCTCGGTCATCAGCGCCTCGGCGCCGGCGGTGTCGCCGCGCTCCAGCGCCGCGACGATGCGTACGTGGTCCTCGCAGGACTGCGCCGCGTCGTGCGAGGACTGGTAGAGCATCGCGATCAAGGTCGTGCGCGCGGTGAAGTCGCGCAGCGTGTCGGCCAGGAGCGAATTGCCCAGGCACTCGGCCAGGCAGACGTGGAAGTCGCCCAGCAGGTAGCTGCGGTTGCCGATGTCGCTGTCCTTGAGGGCGGCCTTCTCGCGCTTCAGATGCGCCTTGAGCGCACGCAGGGCCTCCTTGTCGATCGGCCCGGCGCTGCGGATCAGGCCCGACTCGATCACGCGGCGCGCCTCGAAGGCTTCGCGCGCCTCGGCCTGCGAGGGCTCGATCACGAACCAGCCGCGGCGCGCGCTCACGGTCACGATGCCGCGCGCCGCCAGCCGCGTGAGCGCCTCCCGCACGATGGTGCGGCTGCAATCGAACAGCATCGCGAGCTGCTGCTCGCCCAGGCGCGAGCCCGGGGCGAGCTTCTGCGCCATCACCGCTTCAACGATGCGTGCACTGATCTCGGGAGCGGAAATGGCCATGGTCCTGCATACCAGCAGCTTTCATGCCAACTGGTATGCAAGATCTGTGCACCAAACAGGTGTGATTCAGCTGCGCAGGCGCGCCTGTAAGGTGATTTCGGGCACGCTGGCGAGCGCCTTGGAGAGCGGGCAGCCTGCCTTGGCGCCGGCCGCCAGTTCTTGGAACTTGGCGTCGTCGATGCCGGGAATGCTAGCCTCGAGCTCGAGCTGGATGCGATCGATCTTGAAGCCCGCGCCGTCGCGGGCCAGGCGCACCGCGGCCTTGGTGTCGATCGAGTCGGCCGTGAAGCCCGCGCCCTCGAGCGCGAAGGCCAGCGCCATCGTGAGGCAGCCGGCATGCGCCGCGCCCAGGATCTCTTCCGGATTGGTGCCGCGCTTGTCGTCCTCGAAGCGGCTCGCGAAGCCGTAGGGGTGGTCCTTGAGCGCGCCGGTCTCGGTGCTGATCTGGCCCTTGCCGGTCTTGCCGGCGCCTTCCCAGTGAACGCTTGCTTGCTTGTCTGCTGCCATGTGAGCTCCTCGGTGGGTGGGTGGAACGAAGCTGCCGTTGTACGGCAGAACGCGCAGGGAGTCACCCATGCGACGCGCTTGGGGCTTCCCCGATGCGGGGCGCGCTCCGGGCGTCGTAGGCTCGGGCGCTGATTGGAGACTGATCACCGTATGGACCGCCCGCACTACAAGTTCTGGCCCGAGCGCCTGCCCCGTTCCATCACCGTTCCCGCCACCTCGCTGTGGCACAACCTCGCCACTTCCGCGGCGCGATTTCCGGACAAGGCGGCCATGGTCTTCTTCGGCCGCGAGACTACCTATCGCGAGCTCGCCGCGCAGGTCGAGCGCCTGGCCGGCACGCTGCATGCGCTGGGCGTGAAGCGCGGCGACCGCGTGATCCTCGACATGCAGAACTGCCCGCAGCTGGTGATCGCGCATTTCGCGATCCTGCGGGCCAATGCGGTGGTGGTGCCGGTCAATCCGATGAACCGCGCCGAGGAGCTGAAGCACTACATCACCGATCCGGATGCCAAGCTCGCCATCACCACCGGCGACCTGGCGTCCGAGCTCGCCAAGGCCAGCGATGCGCTCGAACCCAAGGATCGCCTCGCGCACATGATCGTCACCCAGTTCACCGACGCCTTCGATGCCGAGGCGGACGGCGACGAGGCGCCGCCGCCTGTCTGGCGCGACTGGCTGCTCGCGCGCCATCCGCTGCCTGCGCTGGCCGGCGGCACCGTCATGGCCTGGACCGAGGCGCTCGCCGCCGGGCATGCGACGCCCGAGCACGTGGTCGGCGCCAACGACATGGCCCTGCTGCCCTACACCAGCGGCACCACCGGCCTGCCCAAGGGCTGCATCCACCATCATTCGAGCCTGATGCACAACGCCTGCGCGGGCCAGCTCTGGGGCTTGGGCTCGTGCGAGGCGGTGGTGCTGGCCGTGGTGCCGATGTTCCACATCACCGGCGTGGTGAGCATGATGCACACCACCATCTTGGTCGGGGGCACGCTGGTCGTCATGCCACGCTGGGACCGCGAGGTGGCGGGGCGCCTCATCTCGCGCCGCAAGGTCACGAGCTGGACCAACATCCCGACTATGGTCATCGACCTGATGGCCAGCCCCAACTTCGCGAGCTTCGACCTGAGCAGCCTGACCTACATCGGCGGCGGCGGAGCCGCGATGCCGCAGGCGGTGGCGCAGCGGCTGCTGGAGCAGTACGGGCTGAAGTACCAGGAGGGCTACGGCCTGACCGAGACCGCGGCACCCTCGCACACCAACCCCTTCGAGAACCCCAAACAGCAGTGCCTGGGCATCCCCTACATGAGCACCGACGCGCGCGTGGTCGACCCCGACACTTTGAAGGAGATGCCGATCGGCGAATCGGGCGAGATCATCATCCGCGGCCCCGAGGTGTTCCAGGGCTACTGGAAGCGACCCGACGCCACGGCCGCGGCCTTCGTCGAGTTCGAGGGCAAGCGTTTCTTCCGCTCCGGCGACATGGGCCGCATGGACGAGGACGGCTACTTCTTCATGACCGATCGGCTCAAGCGCATGATCAACGCCAGCGGCTTCAAGGTCTGGCCGGCCGAGGTCGAGCTGTTGATGTTCCGCCACCCGGCGATCCAGGAAGCTTGCGTGATCTCCATGAAGGACGACTACCGCGGCGAATCGGTCAAGGCCGTGGTGGTGCTGCGCGCCACGCACAAGAACACCACCGAAAAGGACATCATCGACTGGTGCCGCGAGAACATGGCGGTCTACAAGATTCCGCGCGCCGTGCAGTTCGTCGACGCGTTGCCGAAGAGCGGCAGCGGCAAGGTGATGTGGCGCCTGCTGCAGGAGGCGGAGAGCAAGGGAACGAGGTCCTAGTCGCGGATTTCGACTTCGGCTTCGATCTCCACCGGAATGTCGAAGGGCAACTCGGCCAGCCCGACCGCGCTGCGCGCATGCGCGCCGACCTCGGGCCCGTAGAGTTCGAGGATCAGGTGGGAGAAGCCGTTGATCACGGCCGGCATGCGGTCGAAACCCGGTGCCGCGTTGACCATGCCGAACACGCGCACCCAGGCCGTGATGCGGTCCAGGTCGCCGAGTGCGCGCTTCAGGCTGCCGAGCATGCCGAGCGCGGTCAGGCGCGCCGCCTCGTAGCCCTCCTCGAGCGTCAGCTCGCGCCCGATCTTGCCGAGCGGCTCGGCGAGCGAGCCGTCGGCATGCTGCGGCCCGTGGCCCGAGATCAGCACCCGCCGTCCGACGATGCGCACCCAGGGGAAGGGCAGTGCCACGCCAGAGGGCATCGCAACGGCCGGCGGGAGGACCAGGCCCAGGGATTTGAGTTTGTTTTCGATCTGCGTCATGGGGTGTCGTGAATGAGTCGTCGTCCGAGGCTGACCACGTCGTCCTGCGTGTACCCGAGCTTGCGATAGAACGCGATGACCTCGGCATTCGACGAGCGGACCAGCAGATTGATCTTGGGGCAGCCGCGCTCGATAAGCAACCGCTCTGCTTCCTGCATGAGCGCGCGGCCGATGGACAGCCTGCGGTGCTGCGGCGACACCGCGAGGTAGTAGACCCAGCCTCGGTGGCCGTCGAAGCCGACCATCGCGGAGCCGATCAACGCGTCCTTCTCGGTGGCGACCAGAAAGAGCTCGGGCTGTTCGCCCAGCTTGCGCTGGATGTCGCGGTGCGGATCGTTCCACGGCCGGGTGAGGCCGCAGGCGTGCCAGAGTTGGACGACGCCGTCTTCGTCGGCGGGGCGGAAGGGGCGAATCTTCATTTTTTCGAACGGCGTGGTGATGAAAGTCTGAGGCGCATCACATGGCGGCGCTTGCCTTCGCGCCCCACCTCGGCAAAGCCGGCCTCGGCGAACACCGGCACGAAGCCCATGAAACGATAGCTAGGCGAATCGGCGTCCACGGGGTAGGCCTCGACCACCTTCGCGCCATGCGCCCGCGCGTGGCGCATAGCGGCGGCGATGAGCTCGCGGATGATGCCCGCACCGCGCAGTCTTCGGACGACGAAGAAGCACGCGATCGACCAGATGCCGTCGTCCGGGCTCTGGTCGCTGACCAGGCGTCGGTAGGTCGAGCGCGGCGCGATGGAGCACCAGGCGACGGGCTCCTCGTCGGCATAGGCCAGCAAACCCACCGGTACCCCTGAGCAGACGCGCTCCTTCATCGCCGCCTTGCGGCCGGCATTGTTCGCTTCCTTGGCCTCCGCGGACGATGCGCGCCAGGCCATGCACCAGCAGTACTTGGGGCTCCCCTTGGCTTCGAACAGGCGCTCGAAGTCGGGCCAGCGCTCGGCAGAGACCTCGCGGAAGGCGAGCTGCACTTCAGGATTCATTGCAGAAGGTGCCGTGAACAGGCCTCACTCCTTGTCGGGCGGCCCCTTCAGCTCGACCACGTTGCCCTCCGGATCGCTGATGTAGATCGATGGCCCTTCGCCCTCGGCGCCGTTTCGGGTCGCCAGCGCGCCGGCTTCGACCTCGTGGGCTTCGAGGTGGCGGCGAATGGCGGCTTCGTCGAAAGGCTCGACGCGAAAGCAGAAGTGATCGAGGTTGCGCCCTTCCTTGCCCGGCGGCGCGCCGCCGGCGCGGCCCAGCTCGCCGTCCACGGGAACCAGGTCGACGAGCGCGCGCCCGGCGCGGAGCTGAACCAGGCCGATGGCATCCTGCCGCCGCTCGATCGTGCAGCCGAGCACGTCGCAGTAGAAGCGAAGCATCCGGTCGAGATCGATGACGCGCAGGACGAGATGGTCGATGTCGCGGATGTGGATCATCGTGTGCTCCAGGTGGATGGGCCGCCGGTCGATCGCGTGCGCAGCATGAGCAGGGCAGGGCCGTCGGGCGTCATGACTTCTGCGTGGGCAACGAAGCCGGCCTTCGCGTAGCTGCGGATGGCGCGCCCGTTGTCCGGCGAAGGATCGGTTTGCACCTTGCTGACCTGAGGATCCAGGAACAGGCGGTCGACGAACGCGCGCACCATCGCGCTGCCGAGGCCCGCTCCGAGCTCTTCCGCGTTGGCGAGGAACTGGTCGATGCCGCGCGCACCGGGGTCGGTTTCCTGCTCCCACCAGCCGTCGCCGGAACCCATGACCACGTAGCACTGGATGAAGCCGATGGGGCGAGCTCCGAGCAGGGCGATATAGCCGCGCGTCGTGTCGCGGCCGGCGGCGGTCAACGGCGCGAACTCCTCTTCGCCCTCGGCGCGCGACGGGGTGGGCTGCCACCATTCGCTGACGTGGGGGCGGCACAGCCATTCGTGAAGCATCGCAAGGTCGGCTATCTCCAACGGCCGGAACGACAGGGCTTCAGACGGTTTCTCGTTCATGGTGGATCACATGTTCGACTGGAGGCGCCGGCGAATGTGCGGGCACGAGCAGGCCCCCGCTCAGGACTCTCCCTTGCCCCTGACCTCCGCCACCACCCGCGCATGCCGCTGGAAGCTCCAGTACGCGCTCGCCCAGTCCATCAGCACCACGATGCGATTGCGGAAGCCGATCAGGAAGTAGGCGTGCGCGAAGAGCCAGAACAGCCAGGCCATCCGGCCCGAAAAGCGCAGCGGCCCGAATGGGGTGCCGAGGTCGACCACGGCCGAGTTGCGGCCGATGGTCGCGAGGTTGCCGTAGTCGCGGTAGCGGAAAGGCACGGTCTCCTTGCCCGCGATGCGGCGCAGGATGTTCGCCGCCGCGGCGCGGCCCATCTGCTTGGCGCCGGGCGAGACGCCGGGCACCGGCTTCGGCTCCTTGCCCGGGCGGTGGCTCATGGCGGCCGCGAGATCGCCGACCACGCTGATGTCCGGTTGGCCCGGCACGCTGAGGTCGGGCAGCACCTTGATGCGGCCGGCGCGGTCGGTCTCGGCGCCGGTTGCCTCTCCCAGCAGCCGGCCCAGCGGCGAAGCGGCCACCCCGGCGGCCCAGATCACGCAGTGGCAGTCGATGCGGTGGCTGCCGGTGCCGGCGCCGCCGTCGCTGAAGGGCGATTCGACCGTGAGCCCGGTCTCGTCGATGGCCGTGACCTTGGCGTTGAGACGCACCTGCACGCCGAGCTTCTGCAACTGTTCCAGCGCGCGCTGGCTCAACGACTCGGGCATGGCCTGCAGCACGCGCGGGCCGCCCTCGATCAGCAGCACCTCTGCGCTGCCCGGATCGATGCGGCGGAACTCGCCTTCCAGCGTGTGGCGCGCGATCTCGGCCAGCGTGCCGGCCATCTCGACGCCGGTGGGGCCGGCGCCGATCACCGCGAAGGTCAGCAATGCACGGCGCCGCACCGGGTCGGCTTCGATCTCGGCGGCCTCGAAGCTCATCAGCACGCGGCGGCGGATCTCGAAGGCATCGGCCAGCGTCTTGAGGCCCGGCGCCATCCGGGCCCAGCCGTCGTTGCCGAAATAGCTATGGGTGGCGCCGGCGGCCACGATGAGGTGATCCCACCCGAGGCGCGTGCCGTTGGCCAGCTGCACCTCGTGCGCAAGCGGATCGATGTGCTTGACCTCGCCGAGCAGGGTGGTGATGTTGGGCTGGCGGCGGAACAGGAGCCGCACCGGCGCCGCGATCGAGGGCGCCGCCAGCCCGGCGGTCGCCACCTGGTAGAGCAGCGGCTGGAACAGGTGGTGGTTGGTCTTGTCGACGATGGTGACGTCGACATCGGCGCCCTGCAGCTTTCGCGCCGCCTCCAGGCCCCCGAAACCGCAGCCGACGATGACGATACGGGGGCGCTGGGAGGGGGTAGTCGTACTCATCCGCCGGATGATACGCAGGGCTCTGGCACGCACCAGCGTCTTGTGCCAAAGTGTCGCGTTCGACTGCGCGGGCTTGTCCTACGGCGCCTGCCTGCCTCCATGGGCTAAAACCTTTCGATCCAAAAATTGGAGACCCCATGAACCTCATCCGGCCGGCCGCGCCCGCTGCTGACGTGCTGCGCGATCAGTTCCAGGCGGTGCGTGCCCAAAGCCTCGCGCTCGCGACGCCTCTCTCGGCCGAAGACCAGTGCATCCAGTCGATGCCCGATGCCAGTCCGACCAAATGGCACCTGGCCCACACCACCTGGTTCTTCGAGACCGTGCTGCTGCAGCCGCATGCGACGGGCTACCGCGTCTTCGATCCGCGTTTTCACTATCTCTTCAACTCCTACTACGAGGCGCTGGGGCCGCGCCATCCGCGGCCCCAGCGCGGGCTCTTGACGCGGCCTTCGCAGGGCGAGGTGCACGCGTACCGGCGCCACGTCGACGAGGCGGTGCAGGCGCTGCTCGAAACGGCGGGCGAGGGCGGGGACTGGGATGCGATCGCGGCGATCGTCACGCTGGGCCTGCACCACGAACAGCAGCACCAGGAGCTCATCGTCACCGACATCCTGCATGCCCTGTCGTGCAACCCGCTGCTGCCCGCGTACCGGGCCGCGGCAGGGCCGGCGCTGCGCCTGGCCTCGGTGCCGCCGCCGATGCAGTGGCTGGCGCAGCCCGGCGGGCTGATCGAAGTCGGCCATGGCGGCGACGGCTTCGCCTTCGACAACGAGACGCCGCGCCACGCGGCGCTGCTGCGACCCTACGCCATCGCCGACCGGCTGGTGAACTGCGGCGACTATGCGCAGTTCATTGCCGACGGCGGCTACCAGCGGCCCGAGCTCTGGCTGTCCGACGGCTGGGCCTCGGTGCAGGCCCAGGGCTGGCGCTGCCCGGCCTACTGGCTCGCGCCCGACGATCCGCGGCTCGCCCACCAGGGCACGACGGCGGGCTGGCAGGTCTTCGGCCTGCACGGCGTGCGCCCGCTGGAACCCGAGGCGCCGGTGGCCCAGCTGAGCTTCTACGAAGCGGCGGCCTTTGCCGAATGGGCCGGCGCGCGGCTGCCGACCGAGTTCGAATGGGAGGCCGCCCATGACGCGCCCGGCATCACGCAGATGAGCGGGCATGTGTGGCAATGGACGCGTTCTTCCTACGACCCGTACCCGGGTTTTCGCCCGTTGGCGGGCATCGCGGCGGAATACAACGGCAAGTTCATGGTCGGCCAGCTGGTGCTGCGCGGCGGCAGCGTCGCCACGCCCGAAGGGCACACGCGGCCCAGCTACCGCAACTTCTTCCCGCCGGCCGCGCGCTGGCAGTTCTCCGGGCTGCGGCTCGCGAAGGAGCTCTGATGGGCAATCCCGCATTCAACCTCCATGCGTTCCGCACCGCGCAGCGCGCCGCGCCGCTTTCCAATTTCGGCCGCGAGCTGTTCGCGGGCCTGAGCCGCGGCGCGCGCAGCATCCCGCCGAAGTTCTTCTACGACATCGCGGGCTCCGCGCTGTTCGACCGCATCTGCGAGCTGCCCGAGTACTACCCGACGCGCACCGAGCTGCGCATCCTCACCGAGTGCGCCTCCGAGATCGCGGCCCAGATCGGCCCGAAGGCCGAGATCATCGAGTTCGGCGCCGGCTCGCTCACCAAGGTGCGGCTCCTGCTCGACGCCCTCGATGCGCCGAAGCGCTATGTGCCGATCGACATTTCCGGCGAGCACCTCGAAGCGGCGGCCGAGCGCCTGCGCGACGACTATCCGCGGCTCGCGGTGCAGCCCCTGGTGGCCGACTACACCATGCCGCTGGTGCTGCCCGCGCGTGGCGAGGGCATGGGCCAGCGCGTCGGCTTCTTTCCCGGCTCGACCCTGGGCAACTTCAGTCCCGATGAAGCGCTCGCCTTCCTGCAGCTGGCCCAGCGCCTGCTGCGCGGCGGCGGCCTGCTGCTCGGCGTCGACCTGGTCAAGGACCCGGCGCTGCTGCATGCGGCCTACAACGATGCGCAGGGCGTGACCGCGGCCTTCAATCTCAACCTGCTGCGCCGCGCCAACGCCGAGCTCGACACCGACTTCGATCTCGACGGCTTCACGCATGCCGCCTTCTACAACGCGCCGCTGCGGCGCATCGAGATGCACCTGGTGAGCCGCCGCGCGCAGACCGTCACGCTCGACGGCCAGCGCTTCTCCTTCGACGAGGGCGAAACCATCCACACCGAGAACTCGCACAAGTTCACCGTCGACGGCCTGCGTGCGCTCGCGGTGAAGGCGGGCTTCCGGCCGGCCGCGGTGTGGACCGATCCGCAGCGCCTGTTCAGCGTCCACTGGCTGCAATCGCCCGCGGCACAATGACAGGGCTGCCCGCGTTCGCCGGGCATACGGAGAATTTCATGAAAGCAATCTGGAACGGCGTCACCGTCGCCGAGAGCGACGACACCGTGCTCGTCGAAGGCAACCACTACTTCCCCATGAGTTCGCTCAACCGCGACTATGTGACCTTCAGCAACCACAAGACCACCTGCCCCTGGAAGGGCAGCGCGAGCTACTACTCGCTGCTGGTCGACGGCGAGCTCCACACCGACGCCGCGTGGTACTACGCCGACCCCAAGCCCGAAGCCGAGATGGTCCGGGACCGCGTCGCCTTCTGGAAGGACGTGAAGGTGACGGAGTGAGCGGCGGCCTCTTCAATCCGCCGTTCACGCCGCCCGATCGACTCGTCGCCGCATTGCGCCAGGACGGCTACGCCGTCCTGAGCCCGCAAGGCGTGGCCGAATGGCTCGCCACCTCGCTCACCGAATTCGATGCACTGTGCGGCGACTGGGACCAGCTGCCGCCCGACGAATACCTGAAGGACGGCGGCCGCTATCGCACGCGGCGCCATGCCTGCTTCATGGTCGAGGACGCAACGCTCGAACAGGTGCCGCACCGCGCGCACTGGCAGCCGGTGGAGTACAACGCGCTGCACGGCGGCATGCAACGCTGGTTCGCGCCGATGGAAGCGGGGACGCTGGCGCAGCCCGCATGGCAGCGGCTGCTGCGCGGCCTGGGCAGCGTGGCGAGCGGCCTGCGCGGCACGCAGCGCTGGTACGTGGAGGCGCACCAGTTCCGCATCGACACCGCCGACGGCATCGGCCGCCCGACGCCGGAAGGCGCGCACCGCGACGGCGTCGACCTGGTGGCGGTCGCGCTGGTCCGGCGCCACAACATCAAGGGCGGCGAAACGCGCGTGTTCGAGGCTGCGGGCCGGCGCGGCGAGCGCTTCACGATGACCGAGCCCTGGACGCTGCTCCTGCTCGACGACGCGCGCGTGATCCACGAGTCGACGCCGATCCAGCCGCTGGTTGAAGGCCAGCCGGGCTGGCGCGACACGCTGGTCGTGACCTGCCGCGCCGGCGCATTTCAAGGCGATTGATGCCACCTGCCGGGCCGTAGCCGTCCTACAGTCCGGCCCTCTCCCTGGATGTAAATTCGGGGTCCGGCTCGCCCTGCGAGCCCTGCGAACGAAAGAGGTCTGCCATGTTCAATCACATCCTGGTCCCGATCGATGGATCCGAAACGTCGATGCTTGCGGTCAGCAAGGCCAGCGGACTGGCGCTGGCGTTCGGCAGCCGCATCACCCTCATCCACGTGGTGGACAACTATCCCTTCATCGGCGTGGGCGCCGACTATGCGCTCGGCCAGAACGAATACCTTGCAGCCGCCACCAGCAGCGCCAATGCGGCGCTGGCGCGCGGCGTCGCGGCGCTGGCGGCCGAAGGACTGCACAGCGACCAGCGCGTGATCGACGGCCACGTGGTCCACGAAGGCATCGTCGATACCGCCGAGGCGATCGCGGCCGACCTGATCGTGATGGGCTCGCATGGGCGCTCCGGCATCGAGAAGCTGCTGCTCGGCAGCGTGACGCAGCGCGTGCTGCAGGATTCGAAAGTCCCCGTTCTGGTGGTCAAGGGCTGAAGAAGACTTCAGGCAAACGGGGGCGGACTTTCGAAGCGGCGCATCCGGCCGTCGGCAGGGTGCACGAACTCGAGCGCGCTCGCGTGCAGCAGCAGCCTCGGCGCGCGCTGCCGCACTTCGTCGCTGCCGTAGAGCGCATCGCCCAGGATCGGGTGGCCGATCGACAGCAGATGAACCCGCAACTGATGGCTGCGGCCGGTCAGCGGTTCCAGCCACAGGTGGCTCGCATCACGCTCGGGCAGCTGGCGCTTCACGCGCCATCGCGTCTGGCTCGGCTTGCCCGATTCGGCATCGATCTTTTGCAGCGGCCGGCGCGGCCAATCGGCGGCCAGCGGCGCATCGATCAGCGACCACTCGTCATGCATGGGCAATAGCCCGTCGACGATCGCTTCATAGCGCTTGCGCATTCGCCGCTGTGCAAAGGCGTCGCCCAGGGCGCGCTGCATCGCCGGGCTGCGCGCCATCAGCACCAGGCCGCTGGTGGCCATGTCGAGCCGGTGCACCACCAGCGCATCGGGCCAGCGTGCGACGGCGCGCGCGCTGAGGCAGTCCTGCTTGTCCTCGCCGCGCCCGGGCACGCAGAGGAGGCTGGCGGGCTTGTCCAGCACCAGCAGGTAAGGGTCTTCGTGAATCACGGCGAGCGAAGGCATGGCCGAGCAAGTCTAGAAGGCTTTGGCGCTCGGCTATCCTCGATGCAATGTCCGCCCGCGCCGCCTCGCCGAATTTTTCCGATCTCACGCGCGAGCGGCCCTTCATGCGGTTGTGGACCGCGCGGTTGTTCGGCAGCGCGGCCGCCCAGATGCAGCTGGTCGCGATCGGCTGGCACATGTACGAGCTGACCGGCAGCGCCTGGGACCTCGGCCTGGTCGGGCTCTACCAGTTCGTGCCGGCGCTGCTGCTGGCGCTGCTGGCAGGCCACATCGTCGACCGCCACCATCGCGGCCGCATCGTCGCGGCCTGCCTGGCGGTGCAGGGCGCGGTCGCGCTGGTGCTGCTCGGCGCCGTCTACCTTCATCAAGACTCGCGCGGCGTGCTGCTCGGCCTGTCGCTGGTGCTGGGCGCGGTGCGCGCCTTCCAGATGCCCGCGCAGCAGGCGCTGACGCCGCTGCTCGTGCCACCGCTGATGCTGCCGCGCGCGATGGCCTTCAGCTCGGCCGGCATGCAGGGCGCGATCATCGGCGGGCCGGCGCTGGGCGGCCTGCTGTTCGCCGCGGGCACGGGCGTGGTGTACGGCGCGAGCCTGCTGTTCTTTGCCGTCGGCAGCCTGCTCCTGATGCAGCTGCGCTACGACCACATGCCGGCGCCGCGCGAACCGGTCACGCTGGCCACGGTGCTGGCAGGCGTGGACTTCATCTGGAAGCGCAAGCCGGTGCTCGGCGCCGTCTCGCTCGATCTGTTCGCGGTGCTGCTCGGCGGCGCGGTTGCGCTGCTGCCGATCTTCGCCAAGGACATCCTGCACACCGGCCCCTGGGGGCTGGGCCTGCTGCGCAGCGCGCCGGCGGTCGGTGCGCTGGCGATGTCGATCATCTTGACGCGCCGGCCGATCGAGCGCCACGTGGGGCGCACGCTGCTGATGGCGGTGGGCGCGTTCGGCCTCTGCATGATCGTGTTCGGCATCTCGCGCAGCTTCCTCGTCTCGCTCATCGCGCTCGCGGTCTCGGGCGGGGCCGACATGGTCAATGTCGTGCTCCGGCAGACGCTGGTGCAGCTCGAGACGCCGGACGCGATGCGCGGCCGCGTGAGCGCCGTCAATTCGATCTTCATCGGCGCCAGCAACCAGCTCGGCGAGTTCGAGTCGGGCGCCACGGCGGCGCTGCTGGGGCCGGTCGGCTCGGTGGTGACGGGCGGCGTCGGCACCGTGCTGGTGGCGCTGGCGTGGTTCCGGCTCTTTCCCTCGCTGGCGCAGCGTGACCGGATCGTTCGGTCAGAAGCGTGAAAACGCGTACGGCACGTCGAGCGTGACATCGCCCAGCGGCTCGGCAACGCAGGGCAGGATCCAGCCCTCGGCCTTCTCGTCGGCGCTCACGCCCGGCCACTCGATGCGGTAGCGGATCTCGCCGGCGCTCAGCTTGCAGATGCAGGTGCGGCAGGTGCCGTTGCGGCAGGAGCTCGGCAGCTCGATGCCGGCCGCGTCGGCGGACTGCAGCAGCGTGCGCCCGGACTCGGTATCGAAATCGAAGCCGCCGGGCTCGACGCGCACCTTCATGGCGGGGTGCCGCGCGACGCCTGGCGGCGTTCTTCGCGCAGCATGAAGAGGTAGAGGCTTTCGACCTTCTCGCGCGCCCACGGCGTCTTGCGCAGGAACTTGAGGCTGGAGGCCACGCTCGGGTCGCTGGTGAAGCAGCGCAGCGGGATGCGCTCGCCCAGGCCCTGCCAGCCATAGTGCGCCGCGAGCGCGGTCACGATGGCCTCGAGCGTGAGCCCGTGCAGGGGATTGCGGGGCTGCTGCTGCTGCGCCGGCGTCACTTGTTCTTGAGCTTGCCGCGCGGGATGACCGCGGTGGTGATGGTGCGCACCGGTTCGATGCCTGCGCCCGGCGGCTTCGGCGGAGAGCTGTCCTTCTTGGGTTTCTTGGCTTCCTTGTTGCTGCGCTGTTGACTCTTGGCCATGGTGATTCTCCGAATGATGCGAATGCAACAGGAAGTTTAGCGGCGCGGCGACAATACGGCCCTTTACCGTTCGTTCCCCTGCATTCATGTCCGACTACGAAGTTCGCCCCGCCACGATGCGCGATGCCAAGGCCATCGCCGAAGTCCACGCCGCCGCCGCCCGCGCCGCCTACACGGGCATCCTGCCTGAAGACCAGCTGCGTGCGCTGGCTCCGTCCACGCGCGAGGCGAAGTGGCGCGAGGCGATCGAGTTCAGCGAGCCGCAGGTGCATGTGGCGGTGCAGGGCGAGGAGGTGGTCGGCTTCGTCGGCTTCGACCGCTCGCGCGATGCCAAGACGCCCTCGACCACGGGCGAGATCTGGGCCCTCTATGTCAAGCCCGAGCACTGGGGCAAGGGCGTCGGCGTCGCGCTGTGGGATGCGGCGCGCGACGGCCTCGAGGAAGAGGGCTGCACGCTGGTCACCATCTGGGTGCCGCTGCGCAACGACCGCGCGATGCGGTTCATCGAGCTGGCTGGCTTCAAGCGCGAGATGAAGACCGCCAAGACGACCTCGATCGGCGGCATCAAGATCGAAGAGATCCGCCTCAAACGCAACGTCTAAAAAAGAAGATGGCCACCAGTCTGCTGCTCCTGCTCGACGACATCGCGACCGTTCTCGACGACGTTTCCATCCTCACCAAGCTTGCCGCCAAGAAGACCGCCGGCGTGCTGGGCGACGACCTGGCGCTGAATGCGCAGCAGGTCTCGGGCGTCAAGGCCGAGCGCGAGCTGCCGGTGGTGTGGGCGGTGTGCAAGGGCTCCCTCATCAACAAGGCGATCCTGGTGCCCGCGGCGCTGGCCATCGGCACCTGGCTGCCCTGGCTGGTGACCCCGCTGCTGATGATCGGCGGCGCCTTCCTGTGTTTCGAGGGCTGCGAGAAGCTCGCGCACAAGTTCCTGCACAAGGAAGAGCATGCGGCCGAGGTCTCGAAGCACGAGCGCGCGGTCGCCGATCCGGCCATCGACGTGGTCGCGGTCGAGAAGGACAAGATCAAGGGCGCGGTGCGCACCGATTTCATCCTCTCAGCGGAAATCATCGCGATCACGCTGGGCACGGTGCAGGGCCAGACCTTCGTGACGCAGCTGAGCGTGCTGGTCGGCATCGCACTGGTCATGACCGTCGGCGTCTACGGCCTGGTCGCAGGCATCGTGAAGCTCGACGACGCGGGGCTCTACCTGAGCCGGCGCGAAGACGCGGGCTCGCGCGCGCTCGGCCGCGGCATCCTCGCGGCGGCGCCCTGGCTCATGAAGGGCCTGTCCATCGCCGGCACCGCCGCCATGTTCCTGGTCGGCGGCGGCATCCTGGTGCATGGCGTGCCGGCCCTGGGCCACGCGGTCGAGGCCTGGGCCCTGGATGCAGGCAGCCTGGTCGGCGGCCTCGGCTCGATGGGCGCCAATGCGGGCGTCGGCATCGTGGCCGGCGCGATCGTGCTGGCGGTGGTCGAACTCGTGAAGAAGACGCTCAAGAAGCGCTGAGTTCCCGGCTCGCCGCGGCCACGCGGCGCGCGATCGCCTCGACGCCTTCGTCCGAGAGATCGTCGGCGCGCAAGACCTGCCGTTCGTCCCAGCGCGCAAAATGGCTGGCCTGCGACCGCTTGTAGGCCGGGTCGTAGTGCAGCGCGGTCAGCTCCGCGAACAGCAACGGCAGGTTGCGCTCGGCCGCCCACTGCTGCCAGCGCGCGATCACGGCCTTGCCGTGCAGTTCCTTCAGCATGGCGAGCTGGCGCGACAACGCTTCCGGGTCGTCGCCGAGGTAGGCGTAGTCGCGCAGCAGGTAGGCCAGGCGCGCCTCGGGCGTGGCGTCGATCTCGATGACCAGGCTCGCGCGCATGCGCTCCACCAGCGCCGTCGGCACGTTGAGGCGGCCGATGCGGCGGCTCTCGCCCTCGACGTAGAGCGGCTTTTGCGGATCGATGCGGTCCAGCAGCTCCGCGATGCGCGTCTCGAAGGCGGTCTGCGAGGGCTGCGGCACGCCGGGCAGGGCGCCGAGCAGCGAACCCTTGTGGGCAGCAAAAGCTTCGAGGTCGAGCACCTGCTCGCCCTGCGCCGCCATGGCCTGCAGCACGCGTGTCTTGGCGCTGCCGGTGGCGCCGCACAGCACGCGCAACTCGAGCCGCGGACACAGGGCGTCGATCTGCGTGATCACGTGGCGGCGCCAGCTCTTGTAGCCGCCGGCGAGCTGCTGCGCGTCCCAGCCGACGAGGCGCAGCCAAGTCGTCATCGAGCCGCTGCGCAGGCCGCCGCGCCAGCAATAGATGAGCGGCTTCCAGTCGGCAGGCCGGTCGGCGAACTGCTCCTTCAGGTGCCGCGCGATGTTCGCGGCCACCATCGCACCGCCGACCCGGCGCGCCTCGAAGGCGCCCTGCTGCTTGTAGAGGGTGCCGACGATGCGGCGCTCCTCGTCGTCGAGCACCGGGCAGTTGATCGCGCCGGGGATGTGGTCGATCGCGAACTCGGCGGGCGAGCGCGCATCGATGAGCGTGTCGAAGCGTTGGCGGTCGCCCACGCGCACCGGGTCGCGCATCAGCGGCCTCCGGACTTTTTCGCGCGCTGGAACAGGTCGACCGCGACCAGCGCCACGCCGAGCACCAGCGCGAACCAGCCGACCACGTAAGCCCCGCCGATGGTCTCTCGCCAGGCGGGCGACTGCAGGAAGTGCGGCGCGAGCAGCACCGCCGCGCCGATGAGGATGCACATGAGGCCGCGCTCGAGCATGCGCGGCGCTCCGGGGGATCTGGAAGCCATGCCCGAGTTTACGGGGCGGGCACTGCGCACCCACTTCGGGCCAGGCAGGCGGATTCCGTGAATTATTTCCTTAGGAAATGTAAACCTAAGAACTACATTCTTAAGTATTCATTTTCATAAGAAAGAAGCGCATGAACCGCGTTTTCCGGGTGGTCTGGAGGCCGTCGCAAGGGATCTGGGCCGTGGCCTCCGAGCTGGCGCGCGGCGTCGGCAAGTCGAGCGCGAAGGCGCCCGCCATGGCCGTGGTTCTGTTCGGCCTGGCCGGCACCGCCGCCGCCGATTGCGCCAGCGGTGGCAGCAACACCATCACCTGTGCCGCCGGCACGCCGCAGACCTTTGTCGTCATCGGCGGCTACGACGCCACGCCCGGCGGCACGGTGGACGTGCAGCAGGGCGCGGTGGTCAGCACTACCAACCTGCCCGCCATCAGCATGGGCGACAACGGCACCATCCTGATCCAGCGCAACGCCACGGTGCAGAACCATGCGGCGGGCAGCGCCAACGGCCACTATGGCACCGGCGCCAACACCATCGAATTCCGATCGGGCACCACGCTCGCGATCGATCAGGGCGCCAAGGTCCTGTCCAACGGCACCGCCCACGACGCGGAAGCCATCAACCCGCACGGCAGCGGCAACCTGATCGTCAACCACGGCGAGATCCGATCGCAGGCCGGCGGCGCGGCCATCTGGTTCGAATCGTCGACCGGCTCGAACACCGTGATCAATGGCGAAACCGGCGTCATCGAATACAAGGGCGGCGCGGGCCCCATCATGGGCGTCTCGGGCACCATGGCCATCAGCTTCACCAACCGGGGACGGCTGATCGGCACGCTGAACTTCGCCAACGGCAATGACACGCTCAACGTCTACACCGGCTCGTCGATCACCGGCAGCATCAACGGCGGCGGCGGCAGCAACCTGCTGACCCTGAACGGCAGCGGCACCGATACCTTCGCGCAGGCGCTCGCCAACTTCCAGACGCTGGTGAAGAACGACAGCGGCACCTGGACCTTCAACAACGCGCTGCCCGGCTCGGGCATCACCAGCGTGCGGGTGGCCGGCGGCACGCTGATCCTCGGCGCCAGCGCCGGCAGCTATACGGGCAGCATGACGGTGGACGCGGCCGGCATCCTGCAGACCAGCGCGCAGTTCGCGCCGCTGGCGATCGCCGACAACGGCCTGGTCCGTTTCGCGCAGTCGAACGACGCAACTTACACCGGGCTGCTCTCCGGCACCGGCGGCATCGAGAAGACAGGCGCCGGCGGGCTCACGCTCACGCGCGACCAGGCGATCACGGGCACCACCACGATCAGCGCCGGCACGCTGCAGCTGGGCAGAGGCGGCACGAGCGGCAGCGTGGCGGGCGACATCGTCAACAACGCGACGCTGGTCGCGAACCGTTCGAACACGCTGGACCTGGCCGGCGCCATCAGCGGCAGCGGCGCACTGCGCCAGGTGGGCAGCGGCACCACGGTGCTCTCGGGCGCCAACACCTACAGCGGCGCGACCACGGTCGCGGCCGGCACCTTGAAGGCGGCTGCGGCCAACACCTTCAGCGCTGCTTCCGCGCACACCGTGGCCTTCGGCGCGACGCTCGATACCGCGGGTTTCAACCAGCGCATCGCCTCGCTGAGCAATGAGGGCACCGTCAACCTGCTGAGCACTGCGGCGGGCAGCACGCTCACCGTGACCGGCGCCTACGTCGGCAACGGCGGCATGCTGAACCTCGGCACGGTGCTCGGCGGCAGCAACAGCCTGAGCGATCGCCTGGTGCTGAGCGGCGCAGGCGCCAGCGCGAGCGGCAAGACCACGGTTCGCATCACCAACCTCGGCGGCCTCGGTGCGCAGACGACAGGCAACGGCATCGAGGTGGTGAGCGCGCGCAACGGCGCGACGACCACGGCGCAGACCACCAAGGATGCCTTCGCGCTGGCCGGCGGCCACGTCGATGCAGGCGCCTACGAGTACCGCTTGTATGCGGCGGATGCCCAAGGCGCCGGCGAGAGCTGGTACCTGCGTACCGAGACAACCATCGCGCCCCCGGCAACGCCTGCCAATGCGGACGCGCCCACCACCACGACCGCGGACACGACCGTCAAGCTGGTCCTGCCGCTGGCGAGCGTGCCGACCTACCGCGCCGAAGTCCCGCTCTTCGCGGCGCTGCCCGCGCAGCTGCGCCAGGCCGACCTCGGCATGCTCGGCAACCTGCACCGCCGCATCGGCGACGAGGCGGCTGCTGCGTCCGGCGAGGCCGGCCAAGCCGGAGCGTCGCGCCGCGCCTGGGCCCGCGCCGTCTACAGCGACCTCGACATCCGCCAGAACGGCGTCGCCAGCGCCCACAGCCGCGGCCATGTGAGCGGCCTGCAAGCCGGCACCGACCTGCTCGCCAGCGCCAACTGGCGCGCCGGCCTCTACGTCGGCTTCCTGGACGGCGGCGCTGACGTGAGCGGCAATGCGCGTGGCACCCTCGGGCGCGCCGGTAACACCGACTTGCAGTCGCGCTACCTCGGCGGCTACGCCACCTGGATGGACGCGAGCGGCCTGTACGCCGATGCCGTGCTGCAGGCCGGCCGCCACCGCACCACCGTGCGCCCCGACGGCAACCCGAGCGCCTCGGGCAGGGCCGAGAGCCTCGCGGCCTCGATCGAAGCCGGCAAGTCCTTCCCTTTGGCCGCGAACTGGCGCATCGAACCGCAGGCGCAGCTGATCTACCAGCGCAGCCGCTTCGACGACGTGCTGATCAGCGGCGCGAACGTGCGGCAGGACGCCGACGGCGGCTGGATCGGCCGCCTCGGCGTGCGCATCCAGGGCGACATCGCCACCGGCGCCGGGCGGCTGCAGCCCTATGCGCGCGCGAACCTGTACCGCGCGAGCGGCGGCGCGGACGTCAGCGAGTTCATCGGCCCGGCGGCCACGACGCGCATCGCGAGCGCGAGCGGCTACAGCTCGGGCGAAGTGGCGGGCGGCTTCACGCTGGCGGTGACGCCGGTCACCAGCCTCTACGGCGAGGTGGGTCGCGTCTTCGCCATCGGCGGCGACGCCAGTGTGAAGTCCTCGGTGCAGGGCTCTGTCGGCGTCAAGCTGAGCTGGTAGGCGGGTTTTCGCGCGCCGGCGGCGCGGCGCGGTGTTTGGGTTCAAATATCGCTTCCGCATCCACCCGCCATACCGCCGACCATGGGATCCATCCGCCATCGCCTCCTCGCCGCTTCCGCACGAACCATCGCCCCTTTTCTGCTGACCGTCGCCGCGACGGGCGCAGCCGCCCAGCAGCAGGATGCGGACCGCTTCCCCGCCGCCGCCATGGGCTTCCTCGGCACCGAGCTTCCCGCGATGGATGCGGCCGTCGCCAACAAGGACCGCGACTACTTCGAGGATGCGATGGGCCGCATGCTCGACTTCTCCGACCGCTGGGGCTTCAAGACGCGCGCCAACCCGGCGCTGGCGCGCTACCCCATGTGCACCGAGGCGGTGACCGAGTTCCTCGTGGTCGGCCTGTGCCGCTTCAAGCTCTCGGCCGACACCTGCCAGCCCTCGCTGGCCTCGACCTTCGACGACAACCTGAAGCGCTGCCGCGAGCTGGCGGCGCGCAACTGAAAAGGCAGCGCCATGGACTACGCCCGCTACCAGACCCTCGCCATCACGCGCCGCGGCGAGGGCGGCGCGGTGCTCGACATCCAGATGCGCGCGCACAACGGCAAGCTGCCCACCGCAGGCCATGACGGGCACCGCGAGCTGGCCGAGATCTGGCGCGACGTGTCGGCCGACGACACGGTGCGCTGCGCCGTGCTGCGCGGCGAGGGCATGGGCTTCTCGGGCGGCGGCGACCTGGCGATGGTCGAGCAGATGAGCACCGACGACGCGACGCGCGTGCGCGTGTGGAAGGAAGCGCGCGACCTGGTCTACAACCTCGTCAACTGCGACAAGCCGATTGTCAGCGCGATGCACGGGCCGGCCGTGGGCGCCGGCCTGGTGGCGGGCCTGCTGGCCGACATCTCGATCGCGAGCAAGACCGCGAAGATCGTCGATGGCCACACCCGGCTGGGCGTGGCGGCAGGCGATCATGCGGCGATCGTCTGGCCGCTCCTGTGCGGGATGGCGAAGGCCAAGTACTACCTGCTGCTGTGCGAAGCCGTGAGCGGCGAGGAGGCCGAGCGCATCGGCCTGGTCTCGCTCGCGGTGGAAGAGGCCGAGCTGCTGCCGCGTGCCTACGAGGTCGCCGACAAGCTGGCCGCCGGCAGCCAGAGCGCGATCCGCTTCACCAAGTACGCGCTCAACAACTGGCTGCGTTTGGCCGGCCCGAGCTTCGACGCCTCGCTGGCGCTCGAGTTCATGGGCTTTGCGGGGCCTGACGTGCGCGAGGGCGTGGCCTCGCTGCGCGAGCGCAGGGCGCCTAAGTTTTCCTAGATGCTATGTAGGACTACCCGAGTCACCCCCGTTTAGCTAAAACGGGATTTCCAACTTCTAGGCAAAGGAGACG
>NZ_JBDGJK010000021.1:0-106438 GCF_057656935.1 Variovorax sp. Soil_C_33 | reverse complement strand
TGGCGCGCGTTGTCGGCGTTCTGCTTCACGGTGCTGGTGAGTTCTTCCATCGAGGCCGCGGTCTGCTCCAGCGAGCTCGCCTGCTCCTCGGTACGTGAAGACAGGTCCTGGTTGCCGGCAGCGATTTGCCTGGATGCCACCACGATCGAATCGGTCGATGCCTTGATGCGCGTCACCACGTCGGTCAGGGTGTCCTCCATCTCGCCCATGCCGCGCAGCAGGCGTCCGAAATCGCCGCCGCGCTCGGTTTCGAATTCTTTGCTGAGGTCGCCCGAGGCCACGGTCTCCGCGATGAAGATCGCTTCGCCCAGCGGTTGCAGGATGCTGCGCGCGAGCCAGACGGTGCAGCCGATGCCCGCCAGCAGCGCGACGAGGCCGAGGCCCAGCATGAGGTTCTGCGTCGAATCGATACGCCGCGCGAGCTCCGGAGTGATGGAACTGCCAGCGATGTCATGGAGGCGCGCGATGCCGATCGCGACCGCTGTCGCCATCAACAGCAGCACGATCCCGAACCCCATACCCAGTTGGGCACTGATCTTCCAATTGCGCATGTGCTTTCCCGTCACGGCCGCCAATCTGGGCCGGGTTGTCAGGCATATCGGCAGCGCGAAGCCGAAATTTGAGGGCCCAGAACTAGGTGCAAACCCGAGGTCTGGGGCGCCTTACGCGTCCAGCGGCACACCGCCGCCGAAACGGGCCGTCCATTGATCCCACAGTTCCTGGTTGACGCTGGCGAACGGCCACTGCCATGCGGCCAGCATCTGGAGCTGGAAGTTCTGAGCCTGCATCAGGCCCTCGATGAAGGCGGCCTGCCAATCGAGGACAGGCTGCAAGTTGCCATAAGGAATGGGAAATGGGCTCGCGATGGTCATGCCGGTCTCCATGTTGATGCGTCGGCCAAGCCTAGTGGATGCCGCCCGGTGCTTCAAGCAGGCGCGGCAAGCACCCGCTGCACCTTGCCGCTGCGGCCGCGACGCCCTGTCTCGCCGCTTCGGCAGTGGATGTGCACGCCGGCCGCGCCCTGCTGGATCAGAAAGGCCGAGAGCGCCGCCCGGGCGCGCCGCAAGCTCGTATCCGCGGCCTTGCCGTGCAAGCCCGTGCGCAGCAGCAGATCGCAAGGCCCCTGCTGCTCGAGCTGGAAGTCGAACAGGCCCGCATCGTCTTCCAGCACCGTGCTCACCGCGAGCGGCAGGATGCGCACCATCCGTGCACCGGGGCGGCCCAGCCGCAGCGTGTCGTCGTTGCGGCCCTGCACCTCGATCACCGGATGATGGGAGCCGCAGGCGCAGGCCGAGGCGCGTTGCGTGACGCGGTCGCCCAGGTCATAGCGGATCAGCGGCTGCACATGGTTCGCGAGGTTGGTCAGCAAGGTGGTCGCGCCGGCCTCGCCGGCGGGCACCTGGCGGCCGCCTTCGTCGACCGATTCGAGGATCGCCCAATCGCAGTTCAGATGCAGCCTGCCGCAACGGCATTCGGCGGCGAGCGTCAGAAACTCGGAGGCGCCGTAGCTATCGGCCACCCGGCAACCCAGGGCCTGTTGCAGGAAGTCGCGTGTCGCCGTCGAGAGGTCTTCGCCGCCGGTCCACAGCTCGCGCGGCGCTGTCTCGAGCCGTCCGGCGAGGCGCTCCTCCGCCAGCAGCACGGCCACGCTGGGATAGGTGGCGATGACCGTGGGCGCCAGCGCATTCAGTTCTGCCACCAGCCCGCCGGCGGGCTGCAGGAACGAGATGCTGTGGAGGCTGCCGGCCAGCGCGGGATTCAGTCGCCGCAACCGCTCGACCGACACCGTGCTGGCGAAGTGGCCGCAGGTCGCTCCGACGAAGGCGACACGCTCGCCGACGGACCACGGGTCCATCATCCGCTGAAGCGGCCGCAGCGCGGGCCGCCGCCAGAACTCGAGCGCGTCGTACACCGCCATCGCCCGAGGGTCCTGCACGAAGACGCCCGGCTCGCCGCTGCTGCCCGAGCTTTCCCACACCACGTAGCGGCCGAGGAAGGGGTCGGCGATGCGAGCTCGGTCGGAAGCGAAGCGGCGCAGCGCATCGAGCCGCAGCGCGGGATCGGTGACCCAGTCATCGAACCGGCGCATCAATTCGGTCTTGTGCCCGATCGGCAGCTCTTCGAGGCGCAGGCGCGCCGGGTCGCGGCCTGCAAGCAGCTTGCGGTACAGGACCGATCCGCGCGCCGCGGACCTCAGAAGATCGGCCAGGCGCCGCGCCCGCCGGCCGGCCAGCGCTTCTGCACCCGCATGCGAGGCCACGGCCACGTCGGCGGCGACGAGGCTCGTGAGCCAGGGATCGAAGGGCGGCAGCATGGCATGGCGCGAGAGTGGCCGCCATGGTGGACGCACTCGCCCGCAATGCCAAGAAGATTCGCGCGCGGCGCGAGGTCGGCAGGGGCTTAGCGGAGATCGCGGCGGGCCAGCAGCACGTTGGCGCCGGTCGTATTGAACGAGATGGTCGGTGCGCTGAAATCGCTCAAGGGTGCACCCAGCCCGATCTCGCCGCTGCCGTGCAGCACGCATTCGTCGCGCCGCAGCGCGATCTCGCCGCTCGCGCCGGCGGTGCCGTGAAAGCGGACCCAGGTGCCGTAGGTGCTGACGTCGACCAGCACGCAACTGCCCTTGCGCGCCTCGATGCGCGCATGCAACCGCGAGACGCGCGGGTCGTTGACCACGAACTGGGCCTCGTCGACACGCCCCAGATGGATGGGCAGCTCCGCGGCGCGGAACATCGAGCGCACGTCCAGCCAGGCGAGTTCGATCTGCCCGAAGGAGGAGTCGGCGCCGCGCGCCGGCGGCACCAGGGAGGCCGGCATCGTGAGGAACTCCGAGACCTCGTCCTGCCAGTCGATGCGGTGGACGACCGGCATTTCGTTCTTGCCGCGGATATTGATCGGGCCGAGGCTGCGGTGGCGTACTTCGCCGCCCACCAGTTCGTCGACGACCGATTCCGTGGCCCAGATCTGGCTCGGGCCGGCCAGGTCGCTGAGCCGGGAAGCCAGATTGACCGCGTCGCCGTAGCAGTCGCCGTCGACCTCGACGACCTCGCCGCTCGCTACGCCGATCTGAAGCTCCATCCGGAGCGGTGCGGGCCAGGTCTGAAGCCGCTTCTGGTGATTGCGCTGGAGTTCCAGCACGGCCCGGGTGGCCGTCGCGCCGTTGGCGAATATCGCAAAGACGCCATCGCCCAGCGATTTCACGACGCGGCCACCGTGCGACTCGCAAACACCGCCGATCCACTGAATCAGTCTTGTGACAGTGTCGGTTGCACGCGCATTCCCCATGGCCTCGAAGACCCGGGTGCTCCCTGTCAGGTCAGCAAAAACGACAGTGGGGTGGGCGCTCATTTGTGCAATTTTTGGTAGCTCTCGCCGAGGGATTATGGCAAAGCATCAGAAAAACGCCCCGCCAGCGTGTCAAATCGGCTGGGATGCGGTTGCGCATGTTGCTTTTTCATTTCGATACAGGCGCTTGACGCTCATTTCATGTGTCACGTAGAACTTAGGTATCAATTCCTCGACCAACGCTTGAACTGATTCGTGAAGTATGTTGTTTTTGAACATGAAATGATGTTTCCACGCTTGTGTGGCGCGCTGCACCGCCTTAACGTTGCAACCCTCAAGGCTTCCGGCAAAACGCCTTCGTCTTTCATGGTGTCCTTCAGCAGTTTCTTCCGCTTTCTGTCGTTCCCCGGCCTCGGCTTGCGCCGCTCGGCGGACCGTCAGATGGGCCAGATCCGTACTGCGATGCTGTCGCTGCTGCAAGTCCACGGCGGCCATTCCGTTCAGCGCGTTGCGCAGCGGGTTCGCTTTGCCGGCGATCTCGAGGCGCTCTGGTACCTGCGCCAGGATGTGCTGACCGCGCTGAGCGCGATCGATGGCGAAGTCGCCGCACGCCGCCAGATGAGACAGATCAACCGCCTCTTCAAGGGCGGCCTGCCCGGCGCGATGGGGCCCAGACCGCATCACCGCATCACCACCTGAAAGGCTGCTGCATCGCAGCCTTTTTCTTTGTCAGTGCGCGTGCCGGTGTCCCCACACCATGAAGACATCCCGCGCGTCTGCCGCCAGTTCCACCTTCGCCCCCACGGGCAACAGCACCTTCGTCGGCACGTGACCGAAGGGCAGGCCCGCCAGCACCGGCACCTTGACCAGTTCGCGCAACCGTGAAACGACGGTCTGCATGCCGAAGCCGCGATCATGCGGCACCTTCTTGGCGCCCGTGAACTGTCCGAAGATCACCGCCTTCTGACGGGCCAACACGCCTGCGTGGCGCAACTGGTCGAGCATGCGTTCGACGCGGTAGGGATGCTCGTTCACGTCTTCGAAAAAGAGCACCCCCTTGTCGATCTGGGGAAAGTACGGCGTGCCCAGCAGGCTGGTGAGCACACAGAGATTGCCGCCCCACAGCGTGGCGCCGTGAATGCTGCGAAAGTCCGGCATTGCCGCGGCATGCCGGGCCGGCATGCGCCAGCCTGTTCCTTCGCCCTGCCCACTCAGAAGATCGTCGAAGCAGGCTTCCATGATGTCGTCGGCACCGTCCTCGGCGCCGAAGTCTTCGCCGAGCGCGGGTCCGGCCCAGCTCACCGCCCCGGTCTTCACCAGGAGCGCGCACTGCAGGGCCGTGAAATCGCTGAGTCCCACGAATTCGGTGCCCTGCTCGATCGCCTTGGTCACCGCCTTGTAGGGAATGGCATCGAGGATGCGCGTGAGCCCATAGCCGCCGCGCGAGATCAGCGCGACGTCGGCGCGGCTGGCGGCGGCGCGCGCGATGGCGGCCAGGCGGGTGGCGTCGTCGCCGGCGAAGCGCTGGTGGCTGTCGAGTGCGGCCTCGTCCAGTTCGACTTCATGGCCCAGCGCCTGCAGGCGCTTCACGCCGCGCCGGAATGCGGCCTTGTTGCGCACCGCGCTGGAGGGTGAGTAGATGTAGATGTGTTTCTTTTTCACGGGGCGGAGTATCCCATTGCGTCTCTTGCCAATTGGGCCGCCTGTGCGGCGTCGGGGCCCGAGATGCCCTGCGGGACCGGTCCCAGGGCGCGCAATGCGGCTTCGTATCCGCGATCCGGAAATGGCGCCCGCCATGCATCGGCCACGGACCCGCCGGCGTCGGGTGCCAGCAGCGTCAAGGGAACGCGCGCGGGCATGGCATTGCGCAGCAACGACGCGAGTTCGGAAGCGCCGGCACTGTGCACCAGGACCAGCGGGCCGGGCTGCAAGCGCTCCAGCCATTCGAGCAGTACGTCGCGATGCCAGCTCAGCAGGTGCACCGCCTCCCGCTTGGGCTTGTCGCTCTGGCCGAAGCCGATCAGGTCGGGTGCCAGCACGCGCAGCGCTCGCAGGGCCGCGAGGTGGCGGAAGAAGTAGCTCCATTCGCCCGGACCGTGCAGGCAGAGGCAGGTGCAAGCGGCGGCGCTCGGTCCTTCGTCGAGATAGTGCATGCGCCAGCCGTTCAGGCTCGGCAGATCGCTCACGTAGTTCGGCGCGAAATCGTAGTCGGCGAGCGCGCCGAACCGATCGGCGGGCGTGCGCAAGGCATCGTCGCGCAGGGGTTCGGCCGCTTCGCGCGCCGCGCTGCGGCGGCCCTTGAAGAAATCCTGCAGCAGATCGCCGCATTCCGCTGCAAGCACGCCGCCCTGTACCTGCGTGTGGTGGTTGAGCTGGCCTTGAGCGAACAGGTCGAGCACCGATCCCGCCGCACCGGTCTTCGGATCGGCCGCGCCGAACACGACACGGGCCAGCCGCGCATGCAGCATCGCGCCGGCGCACATGGCGCAGGGTTCGAGCGTCACGTAGAGCTCGCAGCCGTCGAGGCGGTAGTTGCGAAGCGCCGCACCGCCTGCGCGCAACGCATTCATTTCGGCATGCGCACTCGGGTCATGCCGCGCGACCGGCGCGTTGCGTCCGCTGGCGACGAGCCGGCCGTCCTTCACGAGCACCGCGCCCACCGGCACCTCGCCGGCCTCGGCCGCCAGCCGCGCTTCGGCCAGCGCGAGCTGCATCCAGTGCGCGTCAGTTGTCATCGGTCAGGGGGCGCGGCTGCTGCATCGCGGCGTCCAGCGATTGCTTGAACTGCTGCTGGATCTGCTGGCTTTGCGCGCTTGGGTCTGCTGCCGCTGCACTCGCGACGCCGCCCGTCTGCTTCCTGACCAGCAACCCGACGATGACGAGCACGAGAACGAGGCCGATCAGACCGAGGACCCTCATTTCAATTGCTCCATTGCGTCGGTCATGCCGAGCCGCTGCATCCACGCGGCCAGCGCCTGTTCGTCGGGCGTACCCTCGCTGTAGCGCGCGTACATGGCGGCATGCGATTCGCGGCGGTGCTGGTTGAGCTTGAGCTTGCACTGCAACGCTGTCACCTGCAGTTCGAAGCCGACGATGCCGTTCAGCATCTTGTGCTGGAACTCCTCGCCCAGATCGCGCCACTGCTGGGCGTAGGCCGGCTCGTGCTGGCCGATCAGGCGCTTGAGCAGCGCGTCCTTCTCGTCCGGCGTCTCGATCAGCCGGGCCTGCACCGTGCAGTGCACCGCCAGGTAGTTCCAGGTCGGAACGCGCGCGAGATCGGGGTACACCGATGGCGACATATAGGCATGCGGCCCGAGGAAGCTCGCCAGCGCCTGCGGCCGCGCCTGCAGGTAGCGCCAGTGCGGATTGGGCTTGGCGCAATGGCCGAAGAGAGCGAAGCCGCCCTCCTCGCGCTCGTCGAGCACCAGCGGCAGGTGCGAGACGTAGGGCAGCCCGTCGTCGTCGGTCGAGATCAGGCTGGCGAAAGAATGCTCGCGCATCAGCGTCGCGGCGATGGCGCGGTCTTGCGAGTTGAACTGGGGTGGCAGGTACATGAGGCGGCCCTGGTCGAGGATCGCCCGATTGTCCCCGAGTTGTCAGCGTGGCCTGCGGGTCTGCGGTCCATTGCGCGTAAAAGTCATAGGGGCGGTCGGCAATGCCCGGCGAAGCCGGCGGACGGCGGCGAATACGTTGATCGACGCAGGGACAGCGCCGTCGCGAGAGCCCGACGATTTGGCGAGCCATTCGGCGCACGCCAAAATGCGGGCGATGGTCTGCAGATTCCCCCGCCTCGTCTTCGCCCTCCTCTTCCTTCTCGCCTGCATCGCCGGTTGCGCCACGGGCCCCACGCCCGACGCGCTGAGCCCGATGTCGATTGCGCGCGTCGAGTCCCTCATCGTGCGCATGACGGTGGAGGAAAAGGTCGGCCAGCTGAGCCTCTACGCGCCCGCGGGCACCGACATCGTGGCCAATCCGCAGGCCGCGCGCCAGAGCCTGGAGCAGCAGCTGGCCGACATCCGCGCCGGCCGCGTGACCGGCCTCTTCAACAACGCGGGCCTCGAAGGCAAGCGCCGCGCCCAGCAGGCGGCGGTCAACGAGTCGCGCCTGGGCATTCCGCTCCTCTTCGGCGCCGACATCATCCACGGCTTCCGCACCGTGTTCCCGGTGCCGCTCGCCGAAGCCGCCAGCTGGGAGCCCGCCCTGGCGGAGCGCACGGCACATGCAGCCGCGGTCGAAGCCACGGCCGACGGCTTCCGCTGGACCTTCGCGCCGATGGTCGACATCGCGCGTGATGCGCGCTGGGGCCGCGGCGTCGAGGGCGCCGGCGAAGACGTCTACCTGGGCCGCCAGTTCGCGGCCGCGCGCGTGCGCGGCTTCCAGGGCAAGGACCTCGGGCGCGCCGACGCGATGCTCGCCACGCCCAAGCATTTCGCCGGCTACGGCGCGGCCGAGGGTGGGCTCGACTACAACACGGTCGATCTCTCGGAGCGCACGCTGCGCGAGGTCTACCTGCCGCCCTTTCGCTCGGCCATCGATGCCGGCGCGCTGTCGATCATGAGCGCCTTCAACGAGATCGGCGGCATTCCCTCGAACGCCAACCGCAACCTGCTGACCGGTGTGCTGCGCGGCGAATGGGGCTTCCAGGGATTCGTCGTTTCCGACTACACGGCCGATGAGGAGCTCATCGCGCACGGCTTCGCGGCCGACGGGCGCGAGGCCGCCAAGCGCGCCTTCCTCGCGGGCACCGACGTCAGCATGCAGAGCGGCCTGTACATGAAGTACCTGCCGGGCCTGGTGGCTTCGGGCGAGGTGCCGATGTCGCGCCTCGACGACGCGGTGCGCCGCGTGCTGCGGATCAAGCAGCGGCTGGGCCTGTTCGACCATCCCTTCCGCGGACTCGAAGAGAACCCATCCGGCCCGCGCTTCGACAGCCCTGCGCACCAGGCGCTGGCGCGCGATGCGGCCTCCCGCTCGATCGTGATGCTCAGGAACGACGGCGACGTGCTGCCGCTTTCGAAGTCTGGCCAGCGCGTCGCGCTCATCGGTCCCTTCGCCGGCGCCTCCGACCTCTTCGGGCCCTGGATGGTTTTTCCCGGCCAGACGCCGCCGGTGGGCATCGAGGAGGCGATCCGGAATTCGCTCGCCTCGCCCGAACTGCTCACGGTGGTGCGCGGCTCGGATGTCGATGCGCCGATTGCGGGCGGTATCGACGCCGCAGTCGCTGCGGCGCGCGAGGCGGATGTCGTGGTGCTTTCGATCGGCGAGAACGAGCAGATGTCGGGCGAGGCCCGTTCGCGCAGCGACATCGAGATCCCGCAGGCGCAGCAGGCGCTCGCCGACGCCGTCGCGGCCACCGGCAAGCCGGTGGTCGTGCTGCTGCGCAACGGCCGCGCACTGGCGCTCAAAGGCGCGGTGCGCAATGCGCGCGCGATCCTGGTCACGTGGTTCCTCGGCTCGCAGACCGGGCCGGCCATCGCCGACGTGCTGTTCGGCGGCGTCAATCCCTCGGGCCGGCTACCGGTGAGCTTTCCGCAGACGCCGGGCCAGGTGCCCTACTACTACAGCCACAAGCGCACCGGCCGTCCGCAGCTCGCCGATGCGCCGGCCACGTTCTACAAGGCGCGCTACCTGGACGCGAGCAACGATGCGCTGTTCCCCTTCGGCCATGGCCTCGGCTATGCGCGCGTGCGCTACGAGGGGCTGGAGCTGAGCCCGGGCCGCATGGCCTGGGACGGCACGCTGACCGTGCGCGCGCGCATCGCCAACACTGGCAAGCGCGAGGCCGAGGAAGTGGTCCAGCTCTATATCGGCAACCGCGCCGCCAGCGTCACGCGGCCGGTACGGGAGCTCAAGAGCTTCCGCAAGGTGCGCGTGCCCGCGGGCCAGACGATGTCGGTCGAGTTCACGCTCTCTCGCAGCGACCTGATGTTCATCGGGCAGGATCTGCAGCCGACGGTGGAGCCCGGCAACTTCGACCTCTGGGTCGGGCCCTCGGCGGTCGGTGGGCTGAAGGCCAGCTTCGTGCTGGCGCCCGAATGAGCCTGCGCGCCTGATCGAGAATGCGGGCTCCTCCCGCTGAACGATGCAAGATTCGCTCTTCGACGATTCCAACACACCGGCGTCCGCTTCGCCGGCGCCCGACAAACGTGCGCGCTCGACTGCTGCAGCCAAGGTCCAGCCCGCGCTGGCCGATCCTGCGCAGCAGGCGCTGGCGAAGGCGCTGCCGCCCCAGCTGCGGCTCGGCACCTCCTCCTGGTTCTTCCCCGGCTGGGCCGGACTGATCTGGGACGGCGACTACGAGCAGCCGGTGTTGTCGAAGCACGGGCTCAAGGCCTATGCGCAGCATCCGCTGTTGCGCACCGTTAGCGTGGACCGAAGCTTCTACCGCGCACTCTCGGCCAGCCAGTTCGCCGCTTATGCACAGCAGGTGCCCGAGGACTTCCGCTTCGTCGTCAAGGCACCGAGCGTGGTCGCCGATGCACTGGTGCGCGGCGAGGACGGGCGCGGCATGCAGCCCAATCCGGCTTTCCTCGACCCGGCGTTGGCAGTGCAGGATTTCGTTCAGCCGGCGCTCGACGGCCTGGGGGCGAAAGTCGGCGCGCTCGTGTTCCAGCTGAGCCCGCTGCCGGCGCCGATGCTGGCGCAGATGCCGGACTTGCTGCAGCGCCTGCGCCGCATGCTGCTGGCCCTGCCCGCGTTGCGCCCGGCCGCGCCGGATGGCGTGATCGCGGTCGAGGTTCGCAACCTCGAGTTTCTGACGCCAGCCTTCGCCGAAGTGCTGCGCGAGACCGGCGCCACCTACTGCCTCGGCCTGCACCCCAAGATGCCGCCGATCAGCGAGCAGTTGCCGATGCTGCGCGCGCTATGGCCCGGCCCGCTGGTCTGCCGCTGGAACTTGAATCGGCTGCACGGCGCCTACGGCTACGAGGAAGCCAAGCAGCTCTACGAGCCCTTCGACAAGCTGGTGCACCCGGACCCCGAGACACGCGGGACGCTGGCTCGCGTGATCGCCGCCACCACCGGCGCCGGCCATGCGGCCTACGTGACGATCAACAACAAGGCCGAAGGGTCGGCGCCGCTGTCGGTGCTGGCGTTGGCTCGGATCCTAGGCGGCCAGCCAACCGACGATCAATGAGGCGAGGCTCGCGGCCGCCGCCGCCTCGTCGATGCGCCCGCGGACCATGTCGCGCGCGATCGCGTCGCCGGCACCGATGATGCCGACGCAGCGCAGGCGCAATTCGTCGTCGGGCAGCTTCGAATAAGGCGCGAGTGCGTCGTGGTAGAGGGCGACGTAGCTGTCGATCAGCTCGCGCTGGAAGGCTTCCATTTCCTCGTCCCCCTTGAGCGCGGCCGCGATCGCATGCCATTCGGGACCCACCGAAGTGAAGCAGTTCATGTAGGCGGTGCTGACCACGCGCGCCACTTCTTCCAGCCGCCGCGGCGTTCGTTCGAGCGCCAGCAGCAGGGCCGCGACCTGGCGGTTGTCGATCTGTTCATAGAGCGCGATCAGGAGGCCCGATCGCGTCTTGAAGTGCTCGTAGGCGATCGGCTTGCTCACGCCCGCGCGCTCGGCCAAGTAGCCGAGCGTGAGGGCGTCGGTGCCCTGTTCCCGCACGATGGCGAGCGCGGTCTCGAGCAACTGTTCGCGGCGCTCGGCCTTGGGGAGCTTTCTGGGCGAAGGGTCGTTCATGGGGTGGGCTTGACAGCGTCTTCGGTCTGGATTCTACTTTCGGTAACTTACCAGTAGTAAGTTACTTGATGTAGATCGTATCTTACCAATCCCGGACAGGAGTTCCCACCATGCCAGCGCGTTCAGCAAACCCCGTGCTCATCATCGGCGGCTCGGGCGCCGTCGGCGCCCAGGCCGCGAAGGCCTTGCGCCGCCTGCACCCCGAACTGCCTATCTCCATCGGCGGGCGAAACCTGGCCAAGGCCGAAGCGGTGGCGCGGGAGATCGGCCACGCGGACGCGGTGGCGATCGACCTGTCGCGCGCCGACCTCGGCCAGCCCGCCGGCAAGACCTACAGCGCCATCGCGATGTTCCTGAAGGACGACACGATGCACTCGCTGGACTATGCGCAGGCGAATGGCCTGCCCTACCTCAGCGTCTCCAGCGCCAGCTTCGAGATCGGGCCGGAGGTGGCCTGGTTCATTCGCAAGCCGGAAAGCGCACCGGTCCTCATGGCCAGCAACTGGCTGGCCGGCGCTGCCACCTTTGCGACGCTGAAGTTCACGGCAGAGTTCGAGGCCGTCCAGACGATTGCGATCTCGCTCGTGCTCGACGAGAAGGACATGGGCGGTCCCGCAGCCTACGTGGACTACGAACGCATCACCCGGGCCGCGGCCAGCGCGCAGATCCTGAAGAACGGGCAGTGGATGTGGGCGACCGGCGATGACGCCGCGCGCCGCTTCAAGGACTCGGCAGGCGTCGAACAGCAGGGCCAGGCCTACGCGCCGCTGGACGTGCTGAGCCTGGGCGCCGCCACCGACGCGCATTCGATCCGCCTGGACCTGGCCGTCGGCGAGAGCGCGTCGCGCCGGCGCGGCGAGCCCTTCTCGACCGAGATCATCGTCGAGATGAGCGGCCGGCTGAAGCACAACGGCCAGCCGGGCCGCACGCGCCACGTGCTGGTGCACCCGGGCGGCCAGGCGCCGGTGACGGCCGTGGGCGTGGCGCTGGGCATCGAGCGCCTGCTCGGCCTGGCCGGCGGCGCCGCAGTGCAGCCCGGGCTGTATCTGCCCGACGTGCTGATCGAGCCGGGCTATGCGCTTCGGCGCCTGCAGGAGGCCGGCTTGCAGATCGTCGAGGGAGGTCTGGCATGAAGCCCGTCCTGTTCATCGGCGGCTCCGGCCTGGTGGGCAGCCGGGCCGTGCGCACGCTGCGCCAGCTGCAGCCCGAGTTGCCGATCGCGATCGGGGCGCGCGACCTCGCCAAGGCCGGCGCGCTCGCACGCGAGATCGGCGGCGCCGGCGCCGTGAAGATCGACCTGGGCCGCCAGGACCTGGACCTGCCGGCCGATGCCGGCTACAGCGCCGTGGTCGTGCTGCTGAAGGACGCCGGCCTGCACTCGATGCGCTTTGCCCAGGCCCGCGCCCTACCCTATGTGTCCTTCTCCGACTTCGTGTTCGACATCGGGCCGGAGGTGGCGCTCTACGTGCGCAACCCGGGCAGCGCGCCGATCCTGCTGCTGGGCCAGTACCTGGGCGGCACGGCGGCGCTGGCCGCGCTGCATTTCGCGCGCGAATTCCGCCGCGTCGATTCGATCGCGATCGGGGGCCTGCTCGATGCCGACGACCTCGGCGGGCCGGTCGCGCAGGCCGACATCGAACGCCTGGGCCACGGCACGCCGCGTCCGCTGCTGCGACATGAAGGCCGCTGGCTGTGGCCGAACGAAGCCGAAACGAGTCGGCGCCTTGTCGATGCCGACGGCCTCGCGCACGAGGCGCAGGCCTACCCCCTGCTCGACGTGGTGAGCCTCGCGGCCGCGACCGGCGCGCCGTCGATCCGGGTCGACCTCGCGATCAGGGAGGGCCGGCGGCGCGCGGCGCCCTCGCACGAGGTGATCGTGGAGATCGCGGGGGAAGTGCAGGATGGCCGGCAGGGCGCCATGCGCCATGCGCTGGTCGACGGCGACGTCTACTCGGGCCTCAGCGCGCGCGGCGTCGCCTTGGCCGTCGAGCGCCTGCTGGGCCTGGCCGGCGGCCCGGCGGTCGCGCCGGGGCTCTACCACCCCGAGGAGTTGCTGGATCCGGCCTATGTGGTCGAGCGGCTCCAGGGCTTCGGCACGGAAATCCGGCGCTTGTCCGGCCATCTGGTCGATTGACCTTGGGGGACAAACGTCCTTAACTAAAGGCCGTGCAGAAATCGAGTCATCTATCCGCCGCCGGCCCGCCGCGCCCGCGGCAGGAAATACGCTTCGCGCGCGGCCACGACCAAGTGCAGCTGGCCTACGCGATGTCCGGCAGCGGCCCGCTGCTGATCAAGGCCGCGACCTGGCTGTCGCACCTCGAATACGACTGGGAGAGCCCGGTCTGGCGCCACGTACTGCACGGGCTCTCGGCCAAAGCCACCTTCGTGCGCTACGACGAGCGCGGATGCGGCCTGTCGGACTGGGAGGTCGACGATCTGGGCTTCGACAGCTGGCTGCGCGATCTCGAAACCGTGGTCGATGCGCTGGGCTCCGAAAGGTTCAGCCTGCTCGGCATTTCGCAGGGTGCATCGATCGCCATCGCCTACGCGGCGAAGCATCCGGAGCGCGTCAGCCACATGGTGCTGCATGGCGGCTATGCGCGCGGGCGCCTGGTGCGCAGCAACACGGCCCTGCAGCGCGAAGAAGCCGAGATGATGTGCAAGCTGGCCGAACTGGGCTGGGGCAAGGAGGACGCGTCCTTCCGCCAGTTCTTCACCAGCCAGTTCATTCCGGGCGGCTCGGCCGAGCAGCACCGCTGGTTCAACGAGCTGGAGCGCATCTCCAGCTCGCCCGCCAATGCCGCGCGCTTCATGCGCGAGTTCAACCGCATCGATGTCACGCATCTGCTGGGCGAGGTGCGCTGCCCGACGCTGGTGCTGCACAGCATGCGCGATCTTCGCGTCCCCTTCGCCGAAGGGCGGCTGATCGCGAGCGGGATCCGCGGTGCGCGCTTCGTGCCAATCGACAGCGGCAACCACCTGCTGCTCGACGAGCCCGGCTGGGCGCATTGGTTGGCCGAGGTGCGCAGCTTCCTGCCCGCGGCGGCGCCGGCGCACGGCCCGGTGTTCGATGCGCTCACCGGCCGCGAGCGCCAATTGCTCGAGCTGCTGGCCCAGGGCCGCGACAACGCGCAGATCGCAGCAACGCTGGGCCTGTCTGAAAAGACGGTGCGCAACCACCTGACCAGCGTGTTCGCCAAGCTGGAGGTCGACAACCGCGGCCGCGCGATCGTGCTGGCGCGCGACTCGGGCTTCGGCAAGCTGACCGCCTGATGCGCCGCCCCGGCGATGGCGCAAATCTTCAAGACGAGGCCGGCGCCGCTGCCTATTCTCGGCAGCATGAAAAAGACGACCTTCCGCCTCGCCGCCGGCGCTCTTCTCTCCGCACTCGCGCTGCACCAGGGCGTGCACGCCGTGGATTCGGCATCCCTGCCGGCCTCGGTCCGCCTCGCGAACGCGAGGGCGCTGATCGAAGCCAAGGACTGGAAAGGCGCCATCGCGGAACTGCAGGGCGTGGACGCCCCGAACAACGCCGACTGGAACAACCTGATGGGCTTCAGCCTGCGCAAGGCCAGGACGCCCGACTATGCGGCGGCCGAACGCTTCTACGACACCGCGCTGCGCATCGAGCCCAGCCACCGCGGGGCGCTCTCGTATTCGGGCGAGCTCTACCTGGTGCTGGACAATCTGCCCAAGGCACAACAGCGGCTGACGACGCTGAAGCTGGTCTGCAACAACGCCTGCTTCGAACAGGAGCGGCTCAGCCAGGCCATCGAGCGCTACAAGGCGGCCGGCAACAAGTACATCCCCGAGCCCTGAGATCCGCCGCGGCGCTGCAAAATGGCGCCATGAAGCAGCTGCATCGATTCGCCGCCGCCGCCCTGCTCGCCACCCTCTCGCTGCAGCCGGCGCTCGCGGCCGATACCGATTCGACGCCGCCCGCGCTCCGGCTGGCGGCCGCCAGGGCGCAGATCACGGCCAAGAACTGGCCGGCAGCCATCGCCGAACTCAAGCGCCTGAACGATACGGGCAGCGCCGACTGGAACAACCTGATGGGCTACAGCCTGCGCAAGAACAAGTCCGCGCCGGACCTGGAAGGCGCGCAGCGCTTCTACGACGCCGCCCTGCGCATCGACCCCAACCACCGCGGCGCCCTCGAATACTCGGGCGAGCTCTACCTCGTGAAGGGCGATCTGCCGAAGGCGGAGGAGCGCCATGCGCGACTGGTGAAGCTGTGCACAGTCCCTTGCGAGGAGCTCGACGACCTCAGCAAGGCGATCGAGAAGTACAAGGCCGCGGGCGGCAAGTACCTTCCGAAGGAATAGCCGCTCTCAGGCCGGCCTGCCTCTGCCGATGCCCGTGTCGGTGATGTATCCGCATCCCAGGCAGCTGTCGCCGCGCGTGCGGGTCTTTCGTGGACCGGGTGGCGGACCAGATGCAGCGCGGCGGCTGACCAGGCGCTCAGCCGCGCAAAGGCAGGCGCGCCAGCACCTCGTGGCGGCTCTGGCCGATCAGGCTGCGCACGAGGACGAATTCGCGCGCAGTCCAGGCGATGGGCTCGATCGGGCGCGCGTCGACGTGGCGGTCGTCGTAGAGCAGCGTCAGGTGCGGCGTGTAGTGCCCGCCGCCGTGGTCCGCTAGCGCGTCGACCAGGGCGTGCTGCAGCGTCCTCACGGTCACTAGGCCGTCTTCGCCCAGCAGCACCAGCGGCATCTTGCTCGCCTTGCGCGAGAAGCTGCCGACGCGGTCGAAGCCGAGCTTGAAGGGCGGCATGGCGGCGACGGCCTGGGCGACCCTGACCGACGCCTCGGCGATTTCCCGCGGGAAGTACGGAAAGTTGCCCACGAGGTGCAGCGTCACATGGAAGCGCTTCGCGCCCAGCGGCTTGCCCTTGAGCCCGAAATCGACCTGCAGGTCGCGCGCCAGCTTCTCGATGCGCGCGATCGCGGCCGCGTCGGGAAGCAGCGCAAAGAACAGCCGGTCGGTCGACGGTGGCCCGGTTGCCACGCCGTCCAACGATGGCTACGCGGGCATTACGGCTGGTCGCGGGCCTCGAGCGCGCGGTTGATCCCCAGCGCCGCCAACGTGCACGCCGCGCCCGAGAGCAGATAGACGCTGACGTAGGCGAGCCCGAAGTGCGCCGACAGGCCCAGCGCCACCAGTGGGGCGAACGCGGCGCCGATGAGCCAGGCCAGGTCCGAGGTGAGCGCAGCGCCGGTGTAGCGGTACTTGGAGATGAAATTGGAGGTCACGGTGCCCGAGGCCTGGCCGTAGGACAGGCCCAACAGCACGAAGCCGACCAGGATGAAGATGTCCTGGCCTACGGTGCCGCCGTCGAGCAGGATCGGCGCGAAGCCGCTGAAAACCGCGATCAGGATCGCCAGCACGCCCAGCGTCTGGCGCCGGCCGAAGCGGTCGGCGATCCAGCCCGATGCGACGATGCCGCCGGCCGCGAGGAATGCGCCGACGATCTGGATGCCGAGGAATTCGGTGATGGACTGCTCCGAATAGAGCCGGATCCACGACAGCGGGAACACGGTGATCAGGTGGAACAGCGCATAGCTGGCCAGCGCGGCGAAGGCGCCGATCAGCAGGTTGGAGCCTTGGTTGCGCACGAGCTCGACCACGTCGGTGGGTTCCAGCTCCTGCTCGTCGAGCAGCACCTCGTACTCGTGCGTGACTACCAGCCGAAGCCGTGCGAACAGCGCCACGACGTTGATCGCGAACGCAACAAAGAAGGCGTAGCGCCATCCCCAGGCAAGGAAGTCGGCCTGCGAAAGGCTGGCATAGAGGAACGCGAACAGGCCGCTGGCGATGATGAAGCCGACCGGCGCGCCGAGCTGGCCCAGCATCGAATACCAGCCGCGGCGATTCGGGGGGGCGTTGAGCGCCAGCAGCGAAGGCAGGCCGTCCCAGGACCCGCCCAGCGCCAGCCCTTGGCCGATGCGGAAAATCGAGAGCAGCACGATGGCCGCGAAACCCGCTGTCTCATAGCCGGGCAGGAACGCGATGCCGACGGTGGAGGTGCCCAGCAGGAACAGCGCCATGGTCAGCTTGGTGCCGCGCCCCCACCGGCGCTGCACCGCCATCGAGATCACGGTGCCGAAGGGCCGCGCGATAAAGGCGAAGGAAAAGATCACGAAGGCGTAAAGTGTTCCCTCCAGCAGGTCCTCGAACGGAAAGAACAGGGCCGGGAACACCAGCACCGACGCGATGCCATAGACGAAGAAGTCGAAGTATTCGGATGCGCGCCCGATGACCACGCCGACCGCGATTTCGCCCGGCGCGACCTTCGAATGGTCGGCAGTGATAAGGCGGGCATCCCTCTCGAGGGTTTCAGACGAGGGTTCGGAAGGGGCGTGGCTGATGCTGGACATCGTGCGTGCTTCGGGTTCAGGGGGCTTGCAAGGTCGCTCAGGGTCGCATCAGATGCGGTTTTACGCCATAGGACAAAACGTCCAATCGCCAAACAGGGTCGATGGACGTACATTTTGCGCTCATCCGCAATCCGCGTTTTCCCGCGGCCTACGTTTTTTCCTCGCTCCAGGCATGCCATTCCTCAAGACCCTTCGCGGACCGGCCCTCCTCGTGCTCGCTGCCCTGCTGGCGGGCTGCAACATGGTGGTGCTCAACCCGTCCGGCGACGTGGCCGCCCAGCAGGGCCGGCTGATCGTGGTGTCCACGATGCTGATGCTGCTGATCATCGTGCCGGTCATCGCCCTGACCTTCTTCTTCGCCTGGAAGTACCGCGAGTCCAACACCGAGGCGACCTACAAGCCGGACTGGGACCATTCGACGCAGCTCGAACTGGTGATCTGGGCCGCCCCGCTCCTGATCATCATCGCGCTCGGTGCGCTGACCTGGATCAGCACGCACACGCTCGATCCCTACCGGCCGCTCGACCGCATCGATTCGCGGCGCCCGGTGCCCGACAACGCGAAGCCGCTGGTGGTGGAGGTGGTGGCGCTGGACTGGAAATGGCTGTTCCTGTATCCGGAGCAAGGCATTGCCACGGTCAACGAGGTCGCGGCGCCGGTGGACATGCCGATCCAGTTCCGGATCACGGCCTCCTCGGTGATGAACTCCTTCTACATCCCCGCGCTCGCCGGCCAGATCTATGCCATGCCCGGCATGGAAACCAAGCTGCACGCGGTGATGAACAAGGCCGGCACCTACGAAGGCATCTCCGCCAACTACAGCGGCGCCGGCTTCTCCGGCATGCGCTTCAAGTTCCACGGCATGAGCCAGGCCGACTTCGATCGCTGGGTGCAGAAGAACAAGGCCGAAGGCCAGGCGCTCAGCCGCGAGGGCTACATGCAGCTCGAACGCCCGAGCGAGCGCGAGCCGGTGCGCCGCTATGCCAGCGTGGCGCCGGGCCTGTACGACGCCATCGTCAACCGCTGCGTGGAGCCCGGCAAGATGTGCATGAAGCACATGATGGCGGTCGACGCCAACGGCGGCGCGGGCCGCGGCGGCCTCTCGCCGCTGGCGATGACCACCGTGCCGCGCGGCGATCTGGGCCTCCCGATGCGTACCCTCGCCGCCGAGATCTGCACCATCGACAACCCGACCGGGGCGCCGCTCGCCGTCCGGACGACGATCCAGTAAGCCCTTCATCACGATGCCCGACCATCCCGATCTGACCAAGCTCGTCTTCGGACGCCTGACGTGGGAGGCATTTCCCCTCCACGACCCGATCCTCCTGGCGACCTTCGTCGCCGTCGTGCTGGGCGGCATCGCCCTCCTCGGCGGGATCACGTACTACCGCGTGTGGGGCACGCTGTGGCGCGACTGGATCACCAGCATCGACCACAAGAAGATCGGCATCATGTATATCGTGCTCGGCCTGGTGATGCTGCTGCGCGGCTTCGCCGACGCGATCATGATGCGGCTGCAGCAGGCGATCGCCTTCGGCGACGCGGCGGGCTACCTGCCGCCGCACCATTACGACCAGATCTTCACGGCGCACGGCGTGATCATGATCTTCTTCGTCGCCATGCCGCTGATCACCGGCCTCATGAACTACGTGGTGCCGCTGCAGATCGGCGCGCGCGACGTGGCCTTCCCCTTTCTCAACAACTTCAGCTTCTGGATGACCGCGAGCGGCGCGGTGCTGGTGATGATGTCGCTGTTCGTCGGCGAATTCGCCAAGACCGGCTGGCTCGCGTATCCGCCGCTGTCCGGCATCGCCTACAGCCCGGACGTCGGGGTCGACTACTACATATGGTCCTTGCAGGTCGCCGGGGTCGGCACCTTGCTGTCGGGCGTGAACCTGATCGCGACCATCGTGAAGATGCGCGCGCCCGGCATGACCCTGATGAAGATGCCGGTCTTCACCTGGACGGCGCTCTGCACCAACGTGCTGATCGTGGCCGCCTTCCCCGTGCTCACCGCGGTGCTGGCGCTGCTCTCGATGGACCGCTACGTCGGCACGAACTTCTTCACCAACGAGCTCGGCGGCAATCCGATGATGTACGTCAACCTCATCTGGATCTGGGGCCATCCGGAGGTGTACATCCTGATCCTGCCGGTGTTCGGCGCCTTCTCGGAGATCGTGTCCACCTTCAGCGGCAAGCGCCTGTTCGGCTATGCGTCGATGGTCTACGCGACGGTGGTGATCACCATCCTTTCCTACCTGGTGTGGCTGCACCACTTCTTCACCATGGGGTCCGGCGCCAGCGTCAACTCCTTCTTCGGCATCACCACGATGATCATCTCGATCCCGACGGGAGCGAAGATCTTCAACTGGCTATTCACGATGTACCGCGGGCGCATCCGCTTCGAGGTGCCGATGCTGTGGACGATCGGCTTCATGGTCACCTTCGTGATCGGCGGCATGACCGGCGTGCTGCTCGCGGTGCCGCCGGCCGATTTCGTGCTGCACAACAGCCTGTTCCTGATCGCGCACTTCCACAACGTGATCATCGGCGGCGTGGTGTTCGGCGCGTTCGCCGCGATCACCTACTGGTTTCCGAAGGCCACCGGCGTCAAGCTCGATCCGTTCTGGGGCAAGTGCTCCTTCTGGTTCTGGCTGACCGGCTTCTATTTCGCCTTCATGCCGCTCTACGTGCTCGGCCTGATGGGCGTCACGCGCCGCGTGAGCCACTTCGAGGACGCGTCGCTGCAGATCTGGTTCCAGATCGCCGCCTTCGGCGCCTTCCTGATCGCGCTGGGCATCCTCTCCTTCCTCATCCAGCTGGTCGTGACCTTCCGCAAGCGCGAATCGCTGCGCGACACGACAGGCGACCCGTGGCACGGCCGCACGCTGGAGTGGTCCACCTCCTCGCCGCCGCCTGCCTACAACTTCGCCTTCACGCCGCGCATCCACGACAACGACGCCTGGTGGGACATGAAGCAGCGCGGCTACGAGCGGCCGCGGGAAGGCTTCACCCCGATCCACATGCCGAAGAACACCGCCGCCGGCTTCGTGCTGGCCATGCTCAGCGCCGTCATGGGCTTCGCGCTCATCTGGCACATGTGGCTGCTGGCCGGCGTGTCCTTCGTCGTGCTGATCCTCGCGACCATCATCCACACCTTCAACTACAAGCGCGACTATCACATCCCGGTGGACGAGGTCGTCCGCACGGAAGGCGATCGCACCCGACTCCTGGCCGGCCATGTCTGAGATCACCGCCCCCTCCCCCCGCGGCGCCGTGAGCGCCGCACCGAACCCGCTCTTCCACGTCGTGGACGAGCACCATCCCGAGAACGGCACGCTGCTCGGCTTCTGGCTCTACCTGATGAGCGACTGCCTGGTCTTCGCCTGCCTGTTCGCGATGTACGGCGTGCTGGGCCGCAGCTATGCGGCCGGCCCCTCGGGCGCCGACCTGTTCGAGCTGCCGCTGGTCGCGGTCAACACCGCGTTGCTGCTGCTGTCGTCGATCACCTACGGCTTCGCGATGCTCGAGATGCTGAAGAAGCGCACCGGCGCGACGCTCGCCTGGCTGGCCGTCACCGGCGTGCTGGGCGCGGGCTTCATCGGCATCGAGCTCTACGAGTTCGCGCACCTGATCCACGAAGGCGCCGGCCCGCAGCGCAGTGCCTTTCTCTCGTCCTTCTTCACGCTGGTGGGCACGCACGGCCTGCACGTGACCTTCGGCATCGTCTGGCTCGTCACGCTGATGATCCAGGTCGGCAAGCACGGGCTGATCCCGGAGAACCGGCGGCGGCTGCTGTGCCTGTCGATGTTCTGGCACTTCCTGGACGTCGTGTGGATCGGCGTCTTCACCTTTGTCTACCTGATGGGATCTCTGTCATGAGCACCGCCCGGCCGCCCGAAGGGGCTCGCACCGCAGCTCACAGCGCGGAGGTTGCCCAATCCGATGCGCACGACGTTCACGAACACGACCCGCATGTCGAAGCGGACCTGCACATCAGCCTCAAGGGCTACCTGACCGGCTTCATCCTGTCGGTGATCCTGACCGCCATCCCCTTCTGGCTGGTGATGGGCAAGGTGTTCGACAAGCCCGGCCTCACGGCCTTCGTCATCCTGGGCTTCGCGGCCGTGCAGATCGTGGTCCACATGATCTATTTCCTGCACCTGAACGCCAAGTCGCAGGGCGGCTGGAACATGCTCGCGCTGATCTTCACCGTCGTGCTGGTCGTGATCACGCTGAGTGGCTCGCTGTGGGTGATGTTCCACCTCAACCACAACATGATGCCGGCCTCGATGCACGAGATGCGCAACGCGCCTTGAGCGCAATGCGTTCCAGGCCGGCGCTGGCGGTGCTTGCCGCGGCCGGCGCCCTGCTCTTCATCCTGTTCCTGGCCTTGGGCACGTGGCAGCTCGAGCGGCGCAGCTGGAAACTCGAGTTGATCGAGCGCGTCGAAGGGCGCGTGCATGCGCCGCCGGCGGATGCCCCCGCACCCGCGCAATGGCCGCACGTGAATGCGGCCGACGACGAGTACCGGCACGTGCGGCTGGCCGGCCGCTTTCTCCATGAGCGTGAAACCCTGGTCCAGGCCTCGACCGTGCTGGGCGCGGGCCACTGGGTGCTGACGCCGCTGCAGACCGCGCAGGGCTCGGTGGTGCTGGTCAACCGCGGCTTCGTGCCGCCGGAGCGGCGCGATCGCACAACGCGCGCCGCCAATGCGCCGACCGGCGAGGTCGAGATCACGGGCCTCCTGCGCATGACCGAGCCCGGCGGCGGCTTCCTGCGCAGCAACGATCCTGCGGCCGATCGCTGGTTCTCGCGCGACGTGCAGGCCATCGCCGCGGCGCGTGGCCTGGCCGACGTGGCGCCCTTCTTCGTGGACGAGGATGCAGCGCGGTCGCCGCGGCAAGATGCCACGGCCGAGCCGCGCTGGCCGGCCGCCGGCTTGACGGTGATCGCCTTCCCCAACAACCATCTGGTCTACGCCTTCACCTGGTATGCACTGGCCCTCATGGTCGCGGGCGCGGCCTGGCTGGTGGCGCGTACGGAGCGCATCGCAACGAGAGCAAAAAGGGATGCAGCAGAACACTGAAGCCCGCGACTCGGCTGGCCTGAAGAACATGCAGCAGCTGATCCAGCTGCGCTGGATGGCCGTCGGCGGCCAGATCCTGACCATCGCCATCGTCCACTTCGGCTTCGGCATCCGCCTGCCGCTGGACCACATGGGGGCGGCGCTGGCTTTTCTGGTGGCTTTCAATCTCTTCAGCCTGCTGCGCTGGCGCCGGCGGCAGGAGGTCGCGGACGGCGAGCTCTTCATCGCGCTGCTGGTCGACGTCGGAACGCTGACCGTCCAGCTCTATCTCAGCGGCGGCGCCACCAACCCCTTCATCTTCCTGTACCTGCTGCAGGTCAGTCTCGGCGCCGTGCTGCTGCGCCCCGGCTACACCCGCACGATGGTCGCCGTCACCGCCGCCTGTTTCATGGGGCTGACCTTCATCCATCGCCCGCTGGCGATCCCCATGGACAACGCGCGCGGGCTCGCCAGCCCGTACATCCAGGGGCTTTTGATCTGCTTCGCGCTCAACGCGGCGCTGCTGGCGATCTTCATCACGCGCATCAGCCGCAACCTGCGGGCGCGCGACGCGCACCTGGCCGATCTGCGCCAGCGCGCCGCCGAGGAGGAGCACATCGTGCGCATGGGCCTCCTGGCGTCGGGCGCGGCCCACGAGCTCGGTACGCCGCTCGCGACGCTGTCGGTGATCCTGGGCGACTGGCAGCGCATGCAGCCCTTTGCCGCCGAGCCCGAGCTGCGGCAGGAGATCGAGGAGATGCAGGCCCAGGTGGCGCGCTGCAAGACCATCGTGAGCGGCATCCTGCTGTCGGCCGGCGAGGCGCGCGGCGAATCGCCGGTGCAGACCACCGTCCGCGCCTTTCTCGACGAGCTGGTGGCCGAGTGGCGCGCCACGCGCTCGCCCGACGCGCTGGCCTACGCCAACGCCTTCGGCGACGACCTGCCGATCATCTCGGATTCGGCGCTCAAGCAGACCATCTACAACGTGCTCGACAACGCGCTCGAGGCCTCGCCCGGCTGGGTCGGCATCGATGCGGCACGCGATGGCGACGAGCTGGTCCTGACCGTGTCCGATGCCGGCCCGGGCTTCGCACCCGGGATGCTGGCGCAGCTGGGCAAGCCTTATCAGTCGAGCAAGGGGCGCCCCGGCGGCGGCCTGGGCCTGTTCCTGGTCGTCAATGTGGCGCGCACCCTGGGCGGCAGCGTGGCGGCGCACAATCGGCCGGAAGGTGGTGCCGCCGTGACACTGCGACTGCCGCTGGCGGCGATCCGATTCGAGGAGATCGCAGGCAATGGAAACTGACGAACGACTGCTGCTGATCGTCGAGGACGATGCAGCCTTTGCGCGCACCCTCTGCCGCTCTTTCGAGCGCCGCGGCTACACGGTGCTGCAGGCCACGACCGCCGAGCAGGTGACGGAGATCCTGAAGACCCACTCGCCAGGCTATGCGGTCGTCGACCTCAAGCTCGCCGGCGGCGCCTCCGGCCTGGCCTGCGTCCAGATGCTGCATGCGCACGATGCGCAGATGCTGATCGTCGTGCTCACCGGCTACGCCAGCATCGCGACCGCCGTGGAAGCCATCAAGCTCGGTGCCTGCCACTACCTGGCCAAGCCCTCCAACACCGACGACATCGAGGCCGCCTTCGGCCGCGCCGAGGGCGACGCAGACGTGGAACTGACCGAACGCTCGACCTCGATCAAGACGCTCGAATGGGAGCGCATCCACGAAACGCTGGCCGAGACCGGCTTCAACATCTCCGAAACGGCCCGGCGCCTCGGCATGCATCGGCGCACGCTGGCGCGCAAGCTCGTGAAGCAGCGGGTGAAGTAATACCAAGGTGCGACTTTTCGCTCACCTGTGGTCACTTTGTCTATTTGCGCCGCCGGACTACACAGGCTCGCCAGCACAATGCAGTCTTTGCAACCACCGCCTGCGAGGTCCGTTCCAGTGACAGCCGAAACAACAGCCGACGCCGACACCCGCGGCTTCGACTCGGGGTTCACGATGGCCTTCCAGCCCATCGTCGACCTCGCGCGGCGGGAAATCTTCGCCCATGAGGCGCTGGTGCGCGGAATGACCGGGGAAGGCGCTTCCGAAGTGCTTGCGCGCGTGGACCCGCAGCAGCGCTTCGCCTTCCACGAAGCCTGCCGCGTGCGGGCCATCGAGATGGCCTCGGCGCTGGGCATGGAATCCAAGCTCAGCCTCAACGTCATGCCCAACGACGTGGCCGGACAGGAAGAATGCTTTCGCACCGCCATGGCCGCGGCCAAGCGCTTCAACTTTCCGATCAACCGCCTGATGTTCGAGATCACCGAAGGCGAGCGCGTCGAGGACCTGCCCGGTCTCGCGGCGGCCTTCCACACCTTCAAGCGCTACGGCTTCACCTCGGCCATCGACGACTTCGGTTCGGCCTATGCAGGCTTCGAGCTGCTCGCCGCCTTCCAGCCCGACGTGGTGAAGATCGACATGAGCCTGGTGCGGGACATCCACATCGACCCGGTCCGGGTGACCATCGTGAAGGGCTTCGTCGCCACCTGCGACGAGCTGGGAATCAGGGTGATCGCGGAAGGCGTCGAGGCTGCGGAAGAAGTGCGCGTGCTGCGCGCGCTGGGCGTGGATCTGTTCCAGGGCTACCTGTTTGCGAGGCCCACTGTCGCGGCCTTGCCGGTCGTGGCATGGGATGCCGCCTGAGCCCTCACACGTTGCTGGTCGCGCGCACTTCCTCGATCGTCGTCTGCCCTGAAAGAACCTTGGCGATGCCGTCCTGACGCAGGGTGCGCATGCCTTCGCGCAGCGCCGCTTCCTGCAGTTCTTCCGCGCGGGCGCCGCTTTGCACCAGGCGGCGCAGCGTCTTCGACATCGCCATCAGTTCGTGGATGCCGACGCGTCCCTTGAATCCGGTGTCGCCGCAGTGCTTGCACCCCGCGCTCGCGAAGCTCATGAGCCGCCCGTCGCGGGCATGGCGGCGCTGCCAGGAGGCGAGCACGGCCTCCCGTTCTGCCGGCGAATCCTTCTTCGCGAACGCGTGCAGGTAGTCGGCCAGCAGCTCCTCGATTTCTTCCGGGCTCGCTGGGCGGCTGCTGATGCAGTGGGTACAGAGGCGGCGCACCAGCCGCTGCGCCAGCACCGCCAGCAGCGAGTCGGCGAAGTTGAAGGGGTCCATCCCCATGTCGAGCAGCCGCGTCACGGTTTCGGGCGCGCTGTTGGTGTGCAGGGTGGACAGCACGAGGTGGCCGGTCAGCGATGCCTCGATCGCCGTCTTGGCGGTTTCCTCGTCCCGGATCTCGCCGACCATGATCACGTCCGGATCCGCGCGCACGAAGGCCCGCAGGGCCTTGGCGAAGGTCCAGTCGATGCGGGGATTGACCTGCACCTGCCGCAGGCCCGCCTGCGTGATCTCGATGGGGTCTTCGGCGGTCCAGATCTTTCGTTCCGGCGTGTTGATGTGCATGAGCGCCGAGTGCAGGGTCGTGGTCTTGCCCGACCCCGTCGGCCCGACGCAGAGCACCATGCCGTAGGGGCGCTCGACCGCCGCAGTCAAGCGCGCGAGATTGCGCTCGGAAAGCCCGAGCTGGTTCAGCGCGATGGGCTTGGCCGAAGCAAGAATGCGCATCACCACGTCCTCCAGCCCGTTGCTGGTCGGGACGGTCGCCACGCGCAGCTCGATGCGGTGCTGCGGGGAGAACTTGGCGAAATTGATCTTGCCGTCCTGCGGCTTGCGCTTCTCGCTGATGTCCAGGTCGCACATGATCTTCACGCGCCCGACGATCGCGTTGCGGTAGCTGGGCGGGAGTTCGAGGTAGGTGTAGAGCCTGCCGTCGCGGCGAAAGCGGATGCGGGTTTTCTCCTGCCCCGGATAGCTCTCGATATGGATGTCCGACACGCCCTCGCGGTGCGCTTCGAGAATCATGCTGTTGATCATGCGCACCAGCGAGTTGTCCGATTGCTCGATCGGCGCCTCCTCGTCGGCGGCGGGCGCACGGCCTTCCTTCTCGAGCGTCTCCAGCAGTTCGCTGGTGCCCGCCATGTCGAAATCGATCGGCCGGCTCGGGTCGGAAGGCATCAGGCCGCCTTCGGCCGGGGCGCCGATCTTTTCGTAGGCCTTGTGCAGCACGCTGTCCAGGTCCAGGCACTGTCCCACCACCGGGACCACCTTCATCTGGGCGATGAATTCCGCTTCGTCGAGGGCCGCTCGCCGGCCGGCCGGATCGTCGAGCGCGACGATGAGGCGCCCTTCGTGAATCATCAGCGGCATCACCTGCAAGCGCCGTGCGGCGCCATGGCTGATCTTGCGCAGGGCTTCCGCAGCGGCCGGGAACTGATGCAGGTTGACGAGGGGGTAGCCCATCTTTCGCACCAGCGCGGTCTGCAGCTGGGAGCGGCTGACCACGCCCATGCGCACCAGGGTCTCGCCCAGCGGCACGCTGCGATCGAGCTGCTGCTGCGCCAATGCGGCGCTCAACTGTTCGTCCGTGATCATGCCCAGGGACACCAGCGCCTGGCCTATACGCACGATCGGCATGCGGCTTTGCGCTGCGATGTCTCTCAACAATTGCTCTGGCGTGATGACTTCGGCAGACGACATGGCCTCTAACTCCTGTTGGATTGGCGCCGGGAATTCTGAGACTCCCCGGCAAGATTGTCAGCAGAGAACTCGAACCTGTTGCGCCCGGCCGCCTTGGCGCCGTAGAGCGCGGCGTCTGCACGCGCCAGCAGTTCTTCGGCCGTGACGGAAGAATCGGCCGCTTCGTGAAATGCGACGCCGATGCTGGTCGTGACATCCAGCGGTTGGCCGTCGATCTGGAAGGCCGGAGCATGAACCCGCCCGACGATCTTCCGCGCTACGGCTGCGGCCGCTTCCTGCGTGCTCGGGTTCTCGAGCACGACGACGAATTCGTCGCCCGCGAGCCGTGCCACGGTGTCTGTGCTGCGCACGCAGGCCAGCAGGCGTCTTGCGTACTCGGCCAGTACCTCGTCGCCGGCCGCGTGGCCGAGCGTGTCGTTGATCGACTTGAAATGGTCGATGTCCAGGAACATCAGCGCGATCGCGCTGCCCGTGCGCCGGGCACGCGCCATGGCATTCGGCAGGTACTCGTTGAAGGCGAGCCGGTTCGGCAAGCGGGTCAGCGTATCGACCCGCGCCAGCTCGATCAACTGGCGCTCCACCTGCTTGAGCGCAGTGATGTCCAGGCTGAGCGAAAAAATGCCGTGCGTCGAGCCGTCCGGGCCGACGTCGGGCACGTAGATGACGTGGGTGACGCGATCGAAATCCGCTTTTCTGGTCTCGGCCTCGAACTCGACGCGCTCGCCCGCCAGCGCGCGCTCGAGCATGGCCTTGCGGGCCAGGTACAGCTCGGGGCCTGCCACGTCGCGGATATGGCGGCCCACGAGCGCGGACGGATCGAGTCCCAGCCATTCGCGGTAGGTCGCATTCGCGAAAGTGATCTTCTGCTCGCGGTCGATGTACGTGATCAGCGCCGGCAGGTTGTCCGTGATGGTGCGCAAGCGCATCTCGCTCTCGGCCTGGCGCAGCTCGGCTTCCTTCAGGGCGGTGATGTTGAAGGTCATCAGGTAGAAGCCCTGCACCTGCCCCTGCAGATCCTTGTCCGGGATCAGATTGACCTGGAAATACCCGTCCTTGCCGTGGAGCGGCGCCTGGATCGGAAAGCGCACGGCCTTTCCTGCCAGCACCGCGGGAATGTGCGGCACGTGCTGCGCGTACACCTCCTCGCCCACCGCGGACCGCAAGGTCACGCCGTCGAGCGGACCATCGCCCAAGCCTGCCATCTGCCGCGCCCGGCTGTTGCCGAACAGGCAGTTCTCCTCGCGATCGAAATAGCCCACCAGCGCCGGAATGCTGTCGGTGACGTCGCGCAGCCGCTTCTCCTGCTCGCCGAGCGCCTTGCGCACCCTGACCTCGTCGGTGATGTCGAAGGTCATCGCGAACACGCCCTGCACCATGCCGACATCGTCCTGGTCGGGGATGTAGTGGGCCTTGTAGGTCCGGTCGCCGATGCCCAGTGCCGCATCGCCCCTTTTCTCGATGATCACCGTCTCGCCCGCCAGTGCGCGCCGGTAGTAAGGCTCGACCACGGCGAAGTCCGCCTTTCCGCGAACCTCGGGCATCGACTTGCCGACCATCGCATCGTTCTTGTGCAGCGCCTTGATGTGGGCGTTGACGAAGGTGTAGCGCAACGATGCGTCGACGTGCGAGACGAGTGCCGGAATACTGTCCGCAATGGTGCGGATCTGCGCCTCGCTGTGCGCGAGACTGAGTTCGATGCGCTTGCGCTCCGTCACGTCGGAGGTCATCGCGTAGTAGCCGCGGACCGATCCCGATCGATCGCGATCCGGGATGAGGTCGGTCTGGAAAAAACGGGCCTGCTCGCCGCCCCTCACCGAGCCTCGCCGTTCGAAGGTCACGGGCTCGCCGCCCAACACCCGCTGCAGGTAGCGATCCGGAATGGCGCTGTCGTCCGCGCCGTGCAGACCTCGTGCCGGCTGGCCGACGAGCTCGGATGCGCTGCGGCCCAGTTTGTCGCACAGCCGGGCATTCACGAAGCCGAAGCGTCCTTGCGCATCCACATGCGACACCATGGCGGGGAGATGGTCGGTGATGTCGCGCAGGAATTTTTCGCTGGCTTGGCGCTGCAGCATCAGCTCGTCGAAGGTTCGCGAAAGATCGCCGATCTCGTCGCGCGGGTAACTGCGTGACGCCGCGACTTCGGCGGGCGCGGCTTGCGCATCCCGCATGTGCCGGTGCAGTTCCGTCAGCGGCTTCAGCTGGCGCCGCACGACGACCAGCGCCATCGTGCCCGCCAGCAGGCCGAGCACGAGCGCCCCGCCCCAGGCCGCGCGCTCGATGGCATCGATCCGGGCGAAGGCCTCGTTGCGCGGATACATCGAGCCTAGAACCCAGTTGGCGTGGCGAATGCGCTTGAAGGCGTACAGGCCATGCACGCCGGCATCGTTGATCCCTTCGGTCTTGCCCTCGAAGCCCTCGATCGGGCGATCAATCTCGGGGTCGTCGCCCTTCACTGCGCTGGATGGATTCAGGACACGGGCCTCGCGGGGGTGGTCGACCACGACGCCGTCCGTGGTCGTGATGAACAGGTAGCCGGTCTCGCCGAACTTGACGTCGGCGAGCGAACCCAGAATGTTCCGCTCCTTCAGGTTGATGGAGGCCGAGATCACGAACTGCACGTCTCCCGTGCGGTCCATCACGGGTTCTGTGATCGCCACCTGCGCCAGGCCGTTGAGCCGATTGCGGTACGGTTGCGAGATCACGCCGGCCATGGATCTGACCGTGTCCGAAAAATACGCACGGTCCTTGATGTTCAACCGGCCGATCTGTTGTGCGCCGTTGAAGTTGGCGACCAGATTGCCATCGATGTCCAGGAGGGCGACGTTGTCGAAGGCGCGCCGAAGAGACTCGTGCTGTTTCAGGAAGGCCTGCAGCGGCGCAGCGTTCGTGAATCCCTGCGTCTCCACGCTTTCGGCGAAGGTCTTCAGCAGGGTTCGCCGGCTCGCGAACTTCTGGTCTACCGCCTCTGCAATGGTCGACACGCGCGCGAACTGCTCGTTCGCGATCGACGCCTGCATGCTGGCCTTGACCAGGTGCAACGCGATCGTCGCAATCGTGAACGTGGCCGCCAGCACCACCGCCGCAACGCCCAGACTCAGGCGCGTGTTCAGGCTGATGCGGCGGCTCTTTAGAACGGATGGATTCATTCGATGGGCACGCCGGCGCGCCGGCGTGCCAGGAGCTTCCCCGATCTGCGCGGTGCAGGCAAGCGGGGAGCACTCCTGAATACAAACGATCTACACCACTACTTCAAAGCGGCGCCCCCTCGTGCGAGGTACTGACCCGACAGGCGGGCAAATTGGCCGCCGTCGGTGCTGATCGAGGTTTGATGGGCTCCCCCTGAGCTGAAGACGATGGCGAAAGTGTGAGTGTCACCGTACTCCTGGGTGTTGCGCAGCATGTAGTCGACATGGTTGTCGCGATAGTGCAGGTCTGTGCCACCGGGCGTGGCGGACGGCACGCCCATCGGCGTCTGCCACCACAGGATCGGCAGTCCATTGCCCAGGGCGGCGCGATAGTCCGAAATCTGCCTCTGGGACTCGTGGAAGTTCGGGCTGGTGATGTTGCTTTCGTCCCAATAGAACGGGCCGCTTCGTCCCGTGCATTCCGCGGGAGGCGATGGGACTTCCCTGCAGCCCGCGTCGCGGTCGCTCGTCTGGGCGACGATGAAGTCCGCCTGATGTGCCCCGACCGCCCGCATCTGCGCGCCGACCGCGGCAGCGGTGCCGCTCCAGAACGCGGGCGGGAACCCCACCAGCGCCTTGGGCGCGATCTGCCTGCCCATCTGCACCAGGCATTGGCCGAGGCCCCCGGCGGTGTTCGGCAACCCGGAACATTCTGGCTGGTTGTTCACGGAGGCCGCCATCTGCGTCGCATCGCGATTCGGCGCTTGCGCCGCAACGAACCCCCAGAAGTCCGGCTCCAGATTGATCAGGACGGGCGTACCGAGGGCTGCAATGCGCTGGTACATCAGCCGGACCTGCGCCCAGTAGTTGTTCATGAAAGTCGCGTTGGCGATTCCGCTCAAATTGCCCTCGCCGTTCGCAGTCATCTGGTACAGCGTGAACATCGGAATCGCGCCGTAAGCCTGGATGGCCTGCGCGGTGTACGTGATATACGCACCGTCGGGACTGTTCCAAGTGGGCCAAGCGCCGGTACCAACGCCCACGAGGTAGGCGTCTACGATATCCGGACGAATGCCCTGGCTTTGCATCTGCGCGAGGCTATTGCCCGCGCCGAGTCCGACCAACACCCGAGAGGGCTTGCCGAGCTTGGCCACCAACGCGACGGTCGCCGCAACGGGCGAAACGCCTTCATCTGTGCCACCGGCGCCACTTGTGCCGCCGCCGCTTTGGCTGTCGCCACCCTGGCTGACGGCATTACCGCCTTGGCTGCCACTGCTGCCGACCAAGCCGCCACCTTGAGTACCGCCGCCTCCGCCACTGCCGCCACCGCAGCCGAACAGGAGCACCGAAAGCATCAGTGCAGAGACGCATCGTCGAGGAAACATGATCATGAAAAAGGCGCTTTTGAGATTGAAAGAAGACCAGCCGCCGCACGGGTCGCGCACGTCGATTCTGGGGATCTGCCGGCGACTTGAGCTGTCGGCACTCATGTCCAACGGCATGTCGCTGGCCCGGGACAGATCCGCTCGCCGGCCGTGGCTCAAAGTGCACGATCCATGCCCACTTCCCTGCCAAGGAAGCACACGCGAATTGATTCAGAAAAGTGACATGGAGCGTCGCTCCGGATTCGACGTGCGACAGCTATGGTCAGCTTTTCGCCCGGCCATCAACCCCAGCCACCACCAGGGTTCCGCTGTCATGCAGATCGTCGGCCAGGCCCTTGCCTGCGAGGTCTTCCAGCTCTCCGGCGTCGTCTACCGGCAGCGCCGAATCACTCCCACTCGATGGTCGCCGGCGGCTTGCTGCTCACGTCGTAGGTCACGCGGTTGATGCCGCGCACCTCGTTGATGATGCGGCCCGAGACCTTCTTGAGCAGCGCATAGGGCAGCTCGGCCCAGTCGGCGGTCATGAAGTCGCTGGTCTGCACGGCGCGCAGCGCGACCACGTAGTCGTAGGTGCGGCCATCGCCCATCACGCCCACGCTCTTGACCGGCAGGAAGACGGTGAAGGCCTGGCTGGTCAGGTCGTACCAGCTCTTGCCGCTGGAGGCGTCCTTGAAGTTGCGCAGTTCCTCGATGAAGATAGCGTCGGCGCGGCGCAGCAGGTCGGCGTATTCCTTCTTGACCTCGCCAAGGATGCGCACGCCCAGGCCCGGCCCGGGGAACGGATGGCGGTACACCATCTCGGGAGGCAGGCCAAGCGCCACGCCGAGCTCGCGCACCTCGTCCTTGAACAGGTCGCGCAGCGGCTCCAGCAGCTTCAGGCCCAGCTGCTCGGGCAGGCCGCCCACGTTGTGGTGGCTCTTGATCGTGACGGCCTTCTTGCTCTTGGCGCCGCCGGACTCGATGACGTCGGGGTAGATGGTGCCTTGGGCCAGCCATTTCGCGCCCTTGGCGCCCGCGCTGGTGAGCTTGGCCGCTTCCTGCTTGAAGACGGTGACGAATTCGCCGCCGATGATCTTGCGCTTGGCCTCCGGATCGCTCACGCCGGCCAGCTTGCCGAGGAAGAGCTCGCTCGCATCGACGCGGATCACCTTGGCGTGCAGCTTGCCGACGAACATGTCCATCACCATGTCGCCTTCGTTCAGGCGCAAGAGGCCATGGTCGACGAATACGCAGGTCAGCTGGTCGCCGATGGCGCGATGGATCAGCGCAGCGGCCACCGAGGAATCGACGCCGCCCGAGAGGCCGAGAATGACTTCCTCGTCGCCCACCTGCTCGCGGATCTTTGCGACGGCTTCGGCGATGTGGTCGCGCATCACCCAATCGGGCTTGGCGCCGCAGATGCCGAGCACGAAGCGCTCGAGGATCGCCTTGCCCTGCTGCGTGTGCGTGACTTCGGGGTGGAACTGCAGTGCGTAGAAGTGCCGGTCTTCGTCGGCCATGCCGGCGATCGGGCAGCTCTCGGTCGAGGCCATTAGCTTGAAGCCCGGCGGCAGCTCGGTGACCTTGTCGCCGTGGCTCATCCAGACATTGAGCATGCCGTGGCCTTCATCGGTCGTGAAGTCGGCGATGTCGCGCAGGAGCTCGGTGTGGCCGCGCGCGCGCACGGCGGCAAAGCCGAACTCGCGCTTGTGGCCTCCCTCGACCTTGCCGCCCAGCTGGTGCGCCATGGTCTGCATGCCGTAGCAGATGCCGAGCACCGGCACGCCGAGCTCGAACACCGCCTGCGGCGCCTTGTCGGTCGTCTCTTCGTAGACGCTCGCGTGGCTGCCGGAGAGGATGACGCCCTTCAGGCTGCCGTCCTTCGCGTACTCGCGCACCCACTCGTCGCTGACGTCGCAGGGGTGGACTTCGGAGAGCACATGCGCTTCGCGCACGCGGCGGGCAATGAGCTGGGTAACCTGGGAACCGAAGTCCAGGATCAGGATTTTTTGGTGTTGCATGGGAGGTCAGTCGGCGCCGGGCCGCCCCAAGCCGACTGCGGCCCCCTCGGGGGGCAGCGTCGTACACGAAGTGACAAGCGTGGGGGTCATCTATTCACTCTGCGCGGTAGTTCGGCGCTTCTTTCGTGATCTGCACGTCATGCACATGGCTCTCGCGGATGCCGGCGGTGGTGATCTCGACGAACTCCGCCTTGTTCTTCATCTCCTCGATGGTCGCGCAGCCGCAGTAGCCCATGCTGGCGCGCAAGCCGCCGGACATCTGGTAGACGATCGACACCATCGAGCCCTTGTAGGGCACGCGGCCTTCGATGCCCTCGGGCACCAACTTGTCGGCGTTGGGGTTGCCGGTGGTCGATTCCTGGAAGTAGCGGTCGGCGCTGCCCTGCTGCATGGCGCCGATCGAGCCCATGCCGCGGTAGCTCTTGTAGCTGCGGCCCTGAAACAGCACGATCTCGCCCGGCGCCTCTTCGGTGCCGGCGAACATGCCGCCCATCATCACGGTGCTGGCGCCCGCCGCGATGGCCTTGGCGATGTCGCCCGAGTAGCGGATGCCGCCGTCGGCGATCAGCGGGATGCCGCTGCCCTGCAGCGCGGTGGCGACGTTGTCCACCGCCATGATCTGCGGTACCCCCACACCGGCCACGATGCGCGTGGTGCAGATGGAGCCGGGGCCGATGCCGACCTTGACCGCGTCGGCACCCGCATCGGCCAGCGCGCGGGCGGCGTCGCCGGTGGCGATGTTGCCGCCGATCACGTCGACCTGCGGATAGTTCTTCTTGACCCAGCGCACGCGCTCGATCACGCCGGCACTGTGGCCGTGCGCGGTGTCGACCACGATCGCGTCGACGCCGGCCTTCACCAGCGCTTCGACGCGCTCCTCGGTGCCCTCGCCCACGCCGACCGCCGCGCCCACGCGCAGCCGGCCGCTGGCGTCGCGCGCGGCGTTCGGGAAACTGGTTTGCTTGGTGATGTCCTTGACGGTGATCAGGCCCTTGAGCTCCCAGGCGCTGTTGATGACCAGCAGGCGTTCGAGTTTGTGCTTGTTGAGCAGCGCCTTCGCTTCGGCAAGCGTGGTGCCGTCGGGGACGGTGATGAGCTTCTCGCGCGGCGTCATGATCTCGCTGACCGGCACGTCGTAGCGGCTCTCGAAGCGCAGGTCGCGCCCGGTCACGATGCCGACCACCTTGCCGCCATCGAGGACCGGAAAGCCCGAGATGCCCAGTTCGTCGGACAACTGCATGACCTGCAGCACGGTGTGGGTGGGCGTGATCACCACCGGGTCGCGCAGCACGCCGGATTCGTAGCGCTTCACCTTGGCCACCTGCGCGGCCTGCTCAGCGGCGGTGAAATTCTTGTGCACGATCCCGATGCCGCCTTCCTGCGCCATCGCGATCGCGAGGCGCGCTTCGGTCACGGTGTCCATCGCCGCGGAGACCAGCGGCAGGTTCAGCGTGATGTTGCGGGAGAGTCGGGTGGCGAGGGAGGTGTCCTTGGGCAGGACCTGGGAGAACGCTGGCACCAGCAACACATCGTCGAAGGTGAGCGCTTTGCCGAGAAGGCGCATGGGTGAAGCTCCAAAAGACGGATTGTAACGATGGCTCGGTACTTACCCGGGCCATGGGTGAATGGCCCGGCGGCAGGAATACCGTTGTTACGTTGCAAAAACGCCCGCAAGTACGTTGCAAAACGTAAGGCGGCGCTAAACTGCCGGCCATGAAAATCGCGCAGCTGCTCGTACTCGGATGGATCTCCTTGCTGTCGCTGGGCGCCAATGCCCAATGGCAGTGGATCGACAAGGACAACAAGAAGGTCTTCAGCGACACGGCGCCGCCGCCCGAAGTCCCCGAGAAGAACATCCTGCGCCGGCCGGGCGCGCCCTCGTCGCGGTCGAACTCCAGCCCTGCACCGGCCGCTGCGCTCGAGGCCGATGCCGCCGCGGTTGCACCGCGCGTTGCCGCCAGCGGCGCCAAGCCCACCGGGGTCGACAAGGAACTCGAGGAAAAGACGCGCAAGGCCGAGGAAGCCGAAAAGGCCAAGAAGGCCGCGGAAGCGCAAAAGATCGCCCAGGCCAGAGCCGAGAACTGCACCCGCGCGCGCCAGGCCAAGGCCACCTTCGACAGCGGCATCCGCGTGGCCCGCCTGAATGCGCAGGGCGAGCGCGAGATCATGGACGACAAGGCGCGGGCCGTCGAGCAGGAGCGCCTGCAATCGGTGATCGGCGCCGACTGCAAGTAAGACGGGCCTAGTAGCCCGCTTTACCGCCCTTGCGGCGCTTGGCGAACAAGCCGGTTCCGCGTGCGCCCTGTTTCTTGAATCGCTCGCGCCGTGCGACCTTGGGGTCCACCGTGAGCGGGCGGCAAAGCTCGATGCGGTCGAGATCAGCCAGAGCCTGATCCCATTCCACCGCCTGGCCCCAGATGCCGGGCTGCATCGCCTGCCAGTCGAGCTGCGGGAATTGAAGCGGCAGATGGCTTGCGCGCACGGCATCGCGCACCGTCGCGCCTTCGGGCACGCCCAGCAGCTCTTCGAACACCTGGCGCGGCGCCGGCGAATACGCCACGGTCACCTGCAGCATCAGGCCTTGTCGTAGATGTGCTCGGCGCGCTTGACGAAGGCCTCCACGAGATTGGATGCGACCTTGTCGAACACCGGGCCCACCAGCGCCTGCAGCGCGAAATTGCTGAAGCCGTAGCTGAGGTTGAGCTCGACGCGGCAGGCCCGCTCGCCCTCCTCGCCCACGGGGGTGAACTTCCAGACGCCGTCGAGATTGGAGAACGGCCCGTCGACCAGCTTCAAATGCACCTCGCGGCCCGGCACATGGGTGTTGCGGGTGGTGAAGCTGTGATGAAAGCCGCTGAAAGCGAGGCCGACTTCGGCCGTCATGCCGGCGGCGTCGTGCTCGATCACCTTGGCCCTGTCACACCACGGCAGGAACTCGGGATACTTCGCGACATCCGTGACGAGGGCGTACATCTCTTCGGCGCTGTACCAGATCAGGATGGACTTGTGAACTGTTTTCATAGAATCGGCACAGCGTGCGCGACGGATTGTATTGAAGCCATGCAGCCCTCACCTGACACACCATGGCCACAAAAAAACAAGACACCTCCTCCCGGATCGCGGACAACAAGAAGGCCGCGTACAACTATTTCTTCGAAGAACGCTTCGAGGCCGGCATGGTGCTGGAGGGCTGGGAAGTCAAATCGCTGCGCGAAGGCAAGGTGCAGCTGACCGACGGCTACGTGGTGATCCGCGACGGCGAGCTGTTCGTGATCGGCTGCCAGATCAACCCGCTGCGCTCGGCATCGACGCACGTCACCCCCGACTCGGTGCGCACCAAGAAGCTGCTGCTGCACAAGGAGCAGATCCGTCGCCTGATCGGCAAGGTCGAACAGAAGGGCTATACGCTGGTCCCGCTCAACCTGCATTGGAAGGCGGGCAAGGTGAAGTGCGAGATCGCGCTGGCCAAGGGCAAGGCCGAGCACGACAAGCGCGACACCATCAAGGACCGCGAAGGCAAGCGCGAGGTCGAGCGGGCCATGAAGAGCCGCAGCCGCTGAAGGAAGAAGCACCATGGCCCTCCAACCCCTCGACGCCGCGCGCGTCAACCCGCTCGAAGGCGGTCCCAGTTTCTCGCTTTCCAACCGGCTGCGGCGTGCTGCCTGGAACCTGAGCTGGGCGCTGCTCGCCTCCTGGACGCCGCCGCAGATGCGCTTCTGGCGCCGCTTTCTGCTGAAGCTCTTCGGTGCGCAATTGGGCGAATCGAGCGACGTGCGCGGCAGCGCGCGGGTCTGGTATCCGCCGCACCTGCACCTGGCCGATCGCGCGATGCTGGCCGAGCGCGTCATTTGCTACAACATGGCGCCGATCCGGCTGGAGCGCGCCGCGCTGGTCTCGCAGGGCGCGCACCTGTGCGCAGGCAGCCACGACATTTCTTCTGCGAGTTTCCAGTTGACGGCGAGCCCGATCACCATCGGCGCCAACGCCTGGATCGCGGCCGAGGCTTTCGTCGGGCCCGGCGTAGAAGTGGGCGAAGGCGCGGTGCTGGGCGCCCGCAGCGTCGCTTTCCGTTCCCTGGAGCCCTGGACGGTGTACGGCGGCAACCCTGCCAAGCCGATCAAGCGGCGGGTTCTGCGCAGCGAGCGCTGAATCTTTCGGACACGGTGGAATAAACCGTGCCCCCATGGCGTTAGTGCAGCGATGGAATCCCGCGCGCTCGTCGACCACATCCCCAGCCTCAGGCGCTATGCACGCGCGTTGACGGGCGACGCCTGGGCTGCCGATGACCTGGTGCAGGACACGCTGGAGCGCGCCTGCAGCAAATGGCGCTTGTGGATCGTGGGCAGCGATCTGCGCGCCTGGCTCTTCACGCTCATGCACAACCTGTTTGCCAGCCAGGTACGGCGCGCGCTGCCGCGCGCCACGGTGGACATCGACGACGTGGCGCACGAACTGAGCAGTGCCGACGGCCATCGCGACCGGACCATCGACCTGCAGCGCTGCCTGCTGCGCCTGCCCGAGGAGCAGCGCGCCGTGCTGCTGCTGGTGGCATTGGAAGACCTCTCCTATGCGCAGGTCGCCAGGATCCTGGACATCCCCGTGGGCACCGTCATGTCGCGCCTCTCGCGAGCCCGCGTCCGGCTTCAGGACCTGATGGAAGGCACCGAGTCGCCGGTATCGGGCCGCCCCGGTCTGCGTCGCCTCAAGTAGTCCGCATCTGATCCGCCATGAACAGCCCCACGCCGCCTCCCGACACCGATCAGCTCGCCTGGCAAGCCCAGCGCGACGCGCTGCGCGAATTGCATCGCGAAGTGCTCGCCGAACCCGTTCCCAAAGCTCTGCTGGCGGCGGCCGGACAGCTCGAGGATCGCCGGGCCCGGCGGTCGCGCTGGACGCGCTGGGGCGGGATCGCAGCGAGCGTGCTGATCGCTTTCGTCGCCGGCTGGGTCGGCAGTCATCAATGGTCGGCATCGCAGCAGACCGGCGCCGCACTGGCCCGCGCGCCGGCTGCACGCGAGTTCGTGCATGCCGCCTCGGTGGCGCACGCGGTCTATGCGCCCGAGAAGCGGCATCCGGTCGAAGTGGCCGCAGCCGAACAGCAGCACCTGATCCAGTGGCTCTCGAAAAGGCTCGACAGGCCTCTCAAGTTGCCGGACCTGTCGGCCGAGGGCTACGCGCTCGTCGGCGGCCGTCTGCTGCCGGGCAGCGAGGGGGCGCGGGCACAGTTCATGTTCGAGCGCGCCGATGGCGAGCGCGTGACGCTCTACCTCGGCAGCCTGGCCACGGCGGCAGCGCCTGCGCACGCGGGCGAAACGGCGTTCCGCTACTCGGCGGACGGCCCCGTGCCGAATTTCTACTGGGTCGATCGCGGTTTCGGCTATGCATTGGCGGGCAAGCTGCCGCGCGATGCGCTGCTGAGACTCGCGGGCGCGGTGCACCGGCAGCTTTGAGGAAAGGCACGGGCGCTAGACTGGCCTGGCCTCAATTTTTGTTTGAGATTTTTTAACCCGAAGGAGAAACTTCATGAAACTGCTCAGCGCTTCGATTCTTGCGGCCGCCCTGCTCGCCGGATGCGGCAGCATGTCCAGGACCGCATCGGCGCCGGACACTCCGACCCGTACCGCCGACGGCGTGCTCGTCGGCCCCACCGGCATGACGCTCTACACCTTCGATCGCGATACGGCCGGCAGCGGCAAGTCCACCTGCAACGGACCCTGCGCCACCAACTGGCCGCCGTTGATGGCGGCCGACACGGCCAAGCCGATGGCCGCGTACACCATCGTCGTGCGCGACGACGGCAAGAAGCAATGGGCCTACAAGGGCTGGCCGCTCTACTACTGGGCCAAGGACACTAAGGCCGGCGACAAGACCGGCGATGGCGTCAACAATGTCTGGAAGGTCGCGCGGCCCTGAGGCTCAGCAACGGCCCTTCTTGGCCTGTCCCGGCGGGCAGTGATGGCCGCCGGGGCCGTGATCGTCATGCCGGCCATGACGTTCATGGCGATCGTCGTCATGGTCGCGGTGCTTGCCGCCTTTGCGCTTCCAGTTGGGCTCGGCCCAGCGCCAGCCGCCGTCGGCACGCACCCAGCGGCCCGGCGCGTAGTCGTAGTCGGGGCGCGCACGCTCCCAGTAGCCCTGGCGCCAGCCATAGGCGTCCTGATGCCATTGCCAGTTGCCCGGCACCCAGACATAGCCGACGCGCGGCGCCGGCACGCGCTCGAAGCGCGGCGCCGGCGGCGCCACGGCGATGAGGCCCGGCACATGGATGTTGACCGACACCTGGGCGCTTGCGCTCAAGGAGGCCGCAGCCAGCGCACCGGCCAGCAGGAACGTGGAAAGTCGCATCGATATCTCCCTCTTGAAATGGAAGTCAAACGGCCCTGGGATTGCACCGGATATCGGTAGAAATCCCAGGTCTAGTGGGTCCCCGGCAAGGGTACCGCAGCCGCGCGGCGATCACGCAGCCCGAGCAGTTCGTTGAACACCAGCGCGCCGATCACGAGCGCGCCACCCGTCACCACGCTCGACGCCGGCTCCTCGCCGGCCCCGATCCAGGCCAGGGCAATGCCGAAGACGATCTCCAGCAGCGCGAGCAGCGCCACCTCGGGCGCCTTCAGGATGCGCGCGCAGATGACCGACAGCACACACGGGATCGCGAGCTGGAACACGCCCAGGAAGGCGAGCAGGCCCAGGTCATGTGCGTTGGCCTGCATCGGCCAGGCCAGCGGCAGCGTGACCAGCGACGAGATCGCGGCGCCGACCAGCACCGAAGGCACCAGGTCGATGTCTTGGCCCTTGGCATGTGCATGCTGGACCACGGTCCAGTTGCAGGCGCCGGCCAGGGGTACGCACAGCGCCACCAGCGTGCCGGCCAGGAGGCCGTCGCCGAGCTGGGTGCCGTACATCCAGCCGATGCCGACGCCCGCCAGCACGATGGCGGCCCAGGTGCGCGCCGGCAGCCGGTGACCGATGAAGATGCGGGCGGCGAGCGCGGTGAAGAGCGGCCCCAGGGCCATGGTCACCAGCACGTTGGCCACGCTGGTCAGCGTGAGCGCGACCATGAAGGCGGTGAACATCACGCACCAGCAAGCGCCCGAGATCCACAGCGCGCGGCCGCCGTCGCGGATCTTCGCGAACACGGCGCGGCCCTGCCACAGCGGCAGGATCACGAGCAAGGCCAGCAGCGTGAAGAAGCTGCGCCAGAACGTGATCTCGAAGCTGCGCGCGTGCTCGAGGTGGCGCGTGACCACGCCCGCCGTGGCCCACATGAGGGTCACGGCAACCATCAGCCAGACCGCGCGGCCGTGAGACAGCGCAGTCTTAGGCGGTGTCGCGGCTGGCGCGCTTGCGCTCATGTTCCTTCAGGAAGCGCTTGCGCAGGCGCACGCTCTTGGGCGTGATCTCGACCAGTTCGTCGTCCTCGATGAATTCCACGCCGTATTCGAGCGTGAGGTCGATCGGCGGCGTGATCTTGATCGCATCTTCCTTGCCCGAGACGCGGAAGTTGGTGAGCTGCTTGGTGCGCGTGGCATTGACCACTAGGTCGTTGTCGCGGCTGTGGATGCCGACGATCATGCCTTCGTACACCGGGTCGTTGGCCCGCACGAACATGCGGCCGCGATCGTCCAGCTTGCCCAGCGCGTAGGTGAAGATCTCGCCGTCGTCCATGGAGATCAGCACGCCGTTCTTGCGGCTGCCGATCTCGCCCTTGTGCGGCTCGTAGCTGTCGAAGATGTTGGAGATCAGGCCCGAGCCGCGCGTCAGGTTCAGGAACTCGTTGGTGAAGCCGATCAGGCCGCGCGCCGGGATGCGGTACTCGAGGCGCACGCGGCCGCGGCCGTCCGGTTCCATGTTGACCAGCTCGCCCTTGCGCTCGCCCAGCGCCTGCATCACGCCGCCCTGGTGCTGGTCTTCGATGTCGGCGGTCACCAGTTCGATCGGCTCGTGCTTCACGCCGTCGACGTCGCGGAACACCACGCGCGGCTTGGAAACAGCCATCTCGTAGCCCTCGCGGCGCATGTTCTCCAGCAGGATGGTCAGGTGCAGTTCGCCGCGGCCCATGACTTCGAAGACGCCTTCTTCGTCGGTCTCCTTGACGCGCAGCGCCACGTTGTGCTGCAGCTCCTTCTGCAGGCGGTCCCAGATCTGGCGGCTGGTGACGAACTTGCCTTCGCGGCCGGCCAGCGGGCTGGTGTTGACGCAGAAGTTCATCGTCAGGGTCGGCTCGTCGACCCTGAGCATGGGCAGCGGCGCCGGATTCGCCGGGTCGGTGACGGTCACCCCGATGCCGAGGTCGGCAATGCCGTTGATCAGCACGATCTCGCCCGGACCGGCCTCGGTAGCTTGCACGCGCTCCAGGCCCTGGAAAGTCAGCACTTGGTTGACCCGGCCCTTGACGGACTTGCCGTCCGGGCCTTCCATCACGACCACATCCATCATCGGCCGGATGGTTCCGGCGTTGATGCGGCCGACGCCGATGCGACCCACGAAGGTCGAGAAGTCGAGTGCGGAGATCTGCAGCTGAAGCGGCGCTGCCGGATCTCCCGCATGGGCCGGCACGTGCTTGAGGATGGTGTCGAACAGGGCCGACATGTCGGGGCCCCATTGCTCGCCGTGCTCGCCCTCTTCCATCGACGACCAGCCGTTGATGCCCGAGGCGTAGACCACGGGGAAATCGAGCTGCTCATCCGTCGCGCCGAGCTTGTCGAACAGGTCGAAGGCGGCGTTGACCACGTAGTCGGGGCGAGCGCCCGGCTTGTCGACCTTGTTCACCACCAGGATGGGCTTGAGACCCAGGGCCAGGGCCTTCTTGGTCACGAAACGGGTCTGGGGCATCGGGCCTTCCTGGGCGTCGATCAGCAGCACCACGCCGTCCACCATGCTGAGCGCACGTTCCACCTCGCCGCCGAAGTCGGCGTGACCGGGGGTATCGACGATGTTGATGTGCGTACCTTTCCAGGTCACGGCGCAGTTCTTGGCCAGGATCGTGATGCCACGCTCCTTTTCGATGGCGTTGTTGTCCATCACGGTGTCGACCACTTTCTCGTGTTCGGCGAAGGTGCCGGACTGGCGCAGCAGTTGGTCGACCATGGTGGTCTTGCCATGGTCCACGTGGGCGATGATGGCGATGTTGCGAATCTGGTTGGTGCTCATGGTGTCGCTTCGGTCAAAAGTGTCTGCTGGATTTCGATGGGGTTCAGCAAGCGCCCCGGGATCAGTTCGCCGGCCGTGATGTGCGCCGTGCCGAGGAATGCATGCGGCTCGCGGCCGAAGACGGCGACTTCCGCTGCGTCGGGCCAATCGCCGCGACGGCGCAGGCCCGAAAGAAAGCGTGCCGCATCTTCGGCGCCGAGCATGACGCTCGTGTGGCCGGCCACCAGGGCTTCGGTCGGCAGCAGCCGCGCCAGGCGCTCTTCCTCGCCCATCGTTTCCAGCGCTTCCAGCGTCACGCATTGCGAGACTTCGAAACCGCCGGTGGCGATGCGGCGCAAGGCGGTGAGATGGGCGCCGCAGCCGAGCGCTTCGCCGATGTCCTCGCCGAGCGTGCGGATGTAGGTGCCCTTGCTCACGGTCGCGCGGATACGGATCTGGTTGTCGTTCACGCGGCCGAGCGCCAGGGTATGGATCACCACGTCGCGCGCGGCGCGTTCGACCTCGATGCCGTCGCGTGCATATTCGTAGAGCGGCTTGCCGTCCTTCTTGAGTGCGCTGTGCATCGGCGGAACCTGCCGGATCGGGCCGGTGAACTGCGCTTCGACGCGCGCCAGGTCTTCGGCCGTCACGGCCACGGGCCGGTCGGCGATCACCTCGCCTTCGGCGTCGCCGGTGGAAGTCTTGATGCCCAGCCGCGCGACGGCTTCATAGGTCTTGTCGGCATCGAGATGCAGCTGGCTGAACTTGGTCGCCGCGCCGAAGCACAGCGGCAGCACGCCGCTCGCCAGCGGATCGAGGGTGCCCGTGTGGCCTGCCTTCTCGGCGCGCAGCAGCCACTTGGCCTTCTGCAAGGCCTGGTTGCTGGAAAGACCCAGCGGCTTGTCGAGCAACAGCACCCCGTGCACAGGGCGCCGCTGCACCCGTGTGCGTGGCGCGTTCATCTTCAGTCGTCTTTGGAACGTGAAGCGACGGCCTGCGCAATCAGCGCATTCATGTCGGCCGCGCGCTCTGTCGTGCGGTCGAACTGGAAATGCAGCGTGGGCACGGTGTGGATGTGCAGGCGCTTGAAGAGCCCGTTGCGCAGGAAGCCCGCGGCCTGGTTCAGCGCCTCGGTGGTTTCCACCGGGTCGCCGACGAGCAGGCTGAAGAAGACCTTCGCATGCGCGTAGTCGGGCGTGACCTCGACCGCCTGGATCGTGACCATGCCCACCCGCGGATCCTTCAACTCGCGCGCGATCAACTCCGTCAGATCGCGCTGGATCTGATCGGCGACCTTGAAGGCGCGGTTTGGAGTTGCTGCTTTTCTCTTGGGCATTTGATCAATCACTAGCGTCGCGAGATCGGGCTCAGTGCAAGGCGCGCCGTCGCAGACAGTACCTTGGTACGGCAAGACGGCTGCAACGCGGCAATGAGCTCGATATCGCGGCGCGCCTTACAACGTACGCGCAATCTCCTTGATCTCGAAGAACTCCAGCTGATCACCCTCTTTGATGTCGTTGTAGTTCTTGAGCTTGATACCGCACTCGAAGCCTTCGCGCACTTCGCGCACGTCGTCCTTCAGGCGCTTGATCGAGTCGATCTCGCCGGTGTAGACGACCACGTTGTCGCGCAGCAGGCGGAAATGCGCGCTGCGGTTGACCGAACCCGAGGTGACCATACAGCCCGCGACCGTACCGATCTTGGAGGCCACGAACACGGTGCGGATCTCGGCCGAGCCGATGACCTCTTCGCGCCGCTCGGGTGCCAGCATGCCGGCCATCGCCGTCTTCAGCTCGTCCACGGCGTCGTAGATGATGCTGTAGTAGCTGATGCCGACGTTGTTGCCTTCGGCCAGCTTGCGCGCGCCGGCATCGGCACGCACGTTGAAGCCGATGACCATGGCCTTGGAGGCGATAGCGAGATTGATGTCCGACTCGCTGATGCCGCCCACCGCGGCGTACACGACCTGCACCTTGACCTCCTCGTTGGAGAGCTTGAGCAGGGACTGCGCGAGCGCCTCCTGCGAACCCTGCACGTCGGCCTTGATGATGATCGGCACCATCTTGACTTCGCCCGCGTTCAGGTCCGAGAACATGTTCTCGAACTTCGCGGCCTGCTGCTTGGCCAGCTTGGTGTTGCGGAACTTGCCCGCACGATAGGTCGCGATCTCGCGCGCACGGCGCTCGTCGCCCATCACCATGAACTCGTCGCCGGCCTGCGGCACTTCGGTCAGGCCCTGGATCTCGACCGGGATCGAGGGGCCGGCCGTCTTGATGGTCTTGCCGTCCTCGTCGAGCATGGCGCGCACGCGGCCGAAGGTCGAGCCGGCCAGCACCACGTCGCCGGTCTTAAGCGTGCCGGACTGCACCAGCACGGTGGCGACCGGGCCGCGGCCCTTGTCGAGCTGCGCTTCGATGACCAGGCCCTTGGCCGCGGCATCCACCGGCGCCTTGAGTTCCAGCACTTCGGCCTGCAGCAGCACCTGTTCGAGCAGGTTGTCGACGCCCTGGCCGGTCTTCGCGGAGACCGGCACGAAGGGCGTGTCGCCACCGTACTCTTCGGGCACCACTTCCTCGGCCACCAGCTCCTGCTTGACGCGCTCGAGGTTGGCATCGGGCTTGTCGATCTTGTTGATCGCGACCACGATCGGCACACCCGCCGCCTTCGCGTGCTTGATGGCTTCCTTGGTCTGGGGCATGACGCCGTCGTCCGCCGCCACCACCAGGATCACGATGTCGGTGGCCTGCGCACCGCGGGCACGCATGGCGGTGAAGGCCTCGTGGCCCGGCGTGTCGAGGAAGGACACCATGCCGCGCTCCGTCTGGACGTGGTAGGCGCCGATGTGTTGCGTGATGCCGCCGGCTTCCCCCGCGGCGACCTTGGCGCGGCGGATGTAGTCGAGCAGCGAGGTCTTGCCGTGGTCGACGTGGCCCATGACGGTCACGACCGGCGCGCGCGGCAGGGCTTCGGCCAGCTGCGCCGACACATCCTCGTCGGTGAAGGCTTCCGGATCGTCCAGTGCCGCCACCACCGCCGTGTGGCCCATGTCCTCCACGATGATCATCGCGGTGTCCTGGTCCAGCGACTGGTTGATGGTCGCCATCTGGCCGAGCTTCATCAGCTGCTTGATGACTTCCGACGCCTTGACGGCCATCTTGTGCGCGAGTTCCGACACCGTGATGGTTTCGGGCACGTGCACTTCAAGCACGCGCGCCTCCACCGGCGCGGCCTGCACGCGTTCTTCCTGGCCGCCACGGTCGTTGCCGCGGCGCCCGCGCGGGCCCCCGCGCCAGTTGCCGCGGCCGACCCCGCCGCTGGCATCGCCCCGGGTCTTGATTTCCTTCTTCTTGGCCGTGTCGCCGGCCCAGCTCGACGAGAGCTTGGCCGACTTGACTTCCTTGCCAGCACCGGCGGCGCCGGGTGCCGTCGTGCCGGGCGCGGCCGGCGCCGCCGTCCGGGCGGCGGGCGTGGCCGGCTTGTGCAGCGTTCCCTTGACCGCGGCCTTGGCTTCAGGCGCGGGCTTCTCGGGCGCCTTGTGCGGCACCAGCACGCGCGCCGGCGCATTCATCATGGCGCGAATGGCTTCCGCCTCGGCCAGGGCCTTGCGGCGGCGCTCGTCGAGGTCCTTCGCGCGCGCGGCTTCCTCGTCGGAGCGGGCCTTCGATTCGGCCGCGGCCTTGGCCTTGGCGTCTTCCTTGACCTGGGCGGCGGCAGCCTCGGCAGCGGCCTTGCGGCTGCTCACCGCCGGTGCTTCCTCGGGTGCTTCGGGGGCACCTTCGGTCACCGTGGCCGGCTTCTCCGCGGCCTTCTTGCTGCGGGCGGCCTTAGCTTCCTGCTCGGCCTGTTCGGCGCGCTCGGCCTTCTCGCGCTCGCGCGCTTCGGCCTCTTCGCGCAGGCGACGCTTCTCGACCAGTTCTTCTTCCTGGCGGCGGATCAGCTCGGCCTGGCGGCGCGCTTCTTCCTCGCGGCGTGCGAGTTCGGCTTCGTCGATGCGCGGGGCGGCGGGCGCGGCGGCCACCGGCGCCTCGGCCGGCTGCTGCGCCGGCTCGGGCGTGGCCGGGTGGCCCTCGTCACGCTGGATGAAGGTGCGCTTCTTGCGCACCTCGACCTGGATCGTGCGGGCGCGGCCGGTGGCGTCGGCCTGCTTGATCTCGCTGGTCGACTTCTTGGTCAGCGTGATCTTCTTGCGCTCCGGCTCGACCGTGCCGTGGCTGGCTTTCAGGAAGCCGAGCAGGCGCTGCTTGTCGGCCTCCGTGAGCGCATCGGTCGGGGCGGCCTTGGCCACCCCTGCGCTCTTGAGCTGGTCAAGCAGGATTTCGGGAGTCTTCTTGAGCTCGTTCGCGAACTCGGCGACAGTGGTACTGGACATATTGGTTTCGTGCCTCCATGACCGTCACTCTTGGCCTGCGAACCAGTGTTCGCGGGCTTTCAAGATGAGGTGCTTGGCGTCATCGGCGCTCTGGCCGGTGATCTCGGTGAGTTCATCGACCGCGAGGTCGGCGAGGTCGTCGCGGGTATGCACACCCGCCTCGGCCAGTTTCGGAATCAGTTCAGGATCGAGTCCTTCGAGGTCGCGCAAATTCTGCGAGACGCTCTCGACGTTCTCTTCCCGGGCGATTTCCATCGTCAGCAGCGCATCCTTGGCGCGCGAGCGCAGCTCGTTGATCGTGTCCTCGTCGAAGCTCTCGATCTCGAGCAGCTCGGAAATCGGCACGTAGGCCACTTCTTCCAGGCTGGTGAAGCCTTCGGAAATCAGGATGTCGGCGATTTCCTCGTCGACGTCGAGCTTCTCCATGAAGAGCTTGCGGCTGGCATCCGTCTCGGTCGCCTGCTTCTGGGCCGACTCGTTGGCATCCATGATGTTGATCTTCCAGCCGGTCAGGTCGGAGGCAAGCCTCACGTTCTGGCCGCCGCGGCCGATCGCGATCGCGAGGTTTTCCTCGTCGACCACCACGTCCATCGCATGCTTTTCCTCGTCGACCACGATCGACGACACGTTGGCCGGCGCGAGCGCGCCGATCACGAACTGGGCCGGATCTTCGCTCCACAGCACGATGTCGACGCGTTCGCCGGCAAGCTCGTTGGTGACCGCGTTGACGCGCGTGCCGCGCACGCCGACGCAGGTGCCGATGGGGTCGACCCGCTTGTCGTGCGAGAGCACGGCGATCTTGGCGCGCGAACCGGGGTCGCGGGCGCAGCTCTTGATCTCAAGCAGACCCTGCTCGATCTCGGGCACCTCCTGGCGGAACAGCTCGATCATGAACTCGGGCGCCGCGCGCGACAGGATGATCGGCGCGCCGCGCAGCGTAAGGTCGACCTCCATGATCATGGCCCGCACGCGGTCGCCGTTGCGCAGGTTTTCCTTGGCGATCATCTCGCTGCGGCGCAGCCGCCCTTCGACGCGGCCGGCCTCGACGATGATGTCGCCCTTGTCCAGGCGCTTGACGGTGCCGGTGAAGATCTTCTCGCCGCGCGACATGAAGTCGTTGAGCAGCATCTCGCGCTCGGCGTCGCGGATCTTCTGCAGGATCACCTGCTTGGCCGCCATCGCGCCGATTCGGCCGATCGGGACCGACTCTACCGATTCCTCGATGTATTCGTCGACCTCGATGTCGGGCATTTCTTCCTTGGCTTCGAACAGCAGGATTTCCTGGTCGGGCAGCTGCAGGCCGGCCTCGTCCGGAACGACGTGCCAGCGGCGGAAGGTCTCGTAGTCGCCGCTGTCGCGGTCGACCGCGACGCGGATGTCCACGTCGCCCTGGTAGAGCTTCTTGGTGGCTTGCGCCAGGGCGGACTCGACCGCGCCGAAGACCACGTCGCGTTCGACGTTCTTCTCGCGCGAGATCGCATCCACCAACATCAACATTTCGCGATTCATGCCACCACTCTCCTTGTTCAGTCCGACACCGTCGTGTCGGGTTTGGGCCTGCGCCCCTTGAAATCCACTATCGGCGCAAGCCGCGCCTCGCGCAGCTCGTCCAATGCAAAACCCAGCGCCTGCAGGGGTGCAGGCGCGCGCTTCTTGCTGATCTTCTGACCGGGCTTCGGCTCGGGTGCATCGCTCCAGACGATCTGCCACCCCTGCGAGCCATCGGCCCCTGCGACCCGCTCCAGCGTGCCGCGAAATTTCTTGCGGTTGGCCGCCACCTGGCCAGCCGCCGCCGCGCCCATGGGCGCCTTCAGCGTGATGTCGATCACCTCGCCGGTGAAACGTTCGAAATCCTGCTCATTGCGCAACGGTCGGTCAATACCCGGCGATGACACCTCGAGCCGCTTGTAGTCGACGCCGTCCACCTCGAGCGCGAACTGCAGCTGGCGGGTGACCTTCTCGCAGTCCTCGACGGTGACGAAAGGCTCCGGCGCACCGGCTGCAGCCGCAGCTTCAGAAATGGGGCCGCTCCAGGGCAAATCAATCGTCACGCGCAGCAGTCCTCCGGCCGAGCGTTCGATCTCGACCAGGTCGTAGCCGAGTCCGGCCACGGTTTGTTCCACTGTCTGCTGCAATGCCACGTGTCTGTATGCGCCTTCTGGTGTGCTCCCGATGCCTGCCATCGCCACCCGCCTGCGGCATCGAGAAATGCTTCGACCAATAAAAAACGGGCGGTGAGTACCCGCCCGTTTGGTCGTGAGCCTCGAATTATATGCCAAACACGTGTAAGAACGTCGGTTTCTAGGTGGCCAAAGCGCCTTCCGGCCGGCGCGACCGCCACCAGACCCACGCAAAAAGCAAGGCGCCCAACGCCAGTACCGCCGCAGCCGCCAAAAGCGGCACCGTAAACGAGCCGGTGCGCTGGGCCAGCGGCGCCGCAAACAGCGGCCCGAGGATCTGACCCACGCCGTAGGAAGCGGTCGCGTAGCCGATCAGCCCGGCCGCGGCGTTGCCGCGCAGCCGGCGCGCATCCCGCATCGCGAACAGGGTGATGGTGGTGAAAGGCATGCCCAACAGCAAGCTGCCCAGCGTGAATCCGATGATGGTGGGCCAGGCCACGGAAAGCACGACGCCCAGGGCCTGCAGCGCATAGGCGATCGCCAGCAGCAACCGGTTGTCCCAGTGGACCGGCGCCCGCGCGCCGATCAGGGCGCCCGGGACGATCGCCAGGCCGAACAGCGGCCAGAAAAAATCGGGCCAAGGCGAGCCCGGCAAGGCCTGGCGCGCGATCACCGGCAGGAAGGTCGCCGTGATGATGTAACCGAAACCCGCCAGGCCGTAGAGCCCGACCAACCAGCGCGCGTCGCTGCGCGCGGCGGCAGATTCGGCCTCGCCAGGTGCCGCAGAATCGGCGGCCGGCGCCGCGGCGTGCGCCGTTGCGCCATCGTCGAAGACGCGCCAGACCACGGCGATCGCCACCAGCGACAGCAGGCCGAGGCCGATCCAGCCCGCCTCCGAGCCCCAGCGGCCGACCGCGCCACCGACGAGGCCGGTGATGGCAATGCCGACGCCCGGCCCGGCGTAGATCACGCCCTGCAGCGTGGGGGCGCCCGTTTCCGCCAGCCGCCGCAGGCCCCAGCCGGAGGCGAAGACGAAGGCCCAGGCGCTCATGACGCCGGCCGCCGTCCGCAGCACACCCCAGAAGCTGAAGCTGTCCCACAGGCCCATGCCGAGCAGCAGCGCCGCGGTGGCGACCAGCGCTGCGCGCACCATCGTGGCCGGCTTGAGCCGGATCGCCGCGCAGGACAGCGCGCCGACGAAGTAGCCGAGGTAGTTGAGCGAGGCCAGCACCCCACCCGCCTGCAGATCCAGCTTGCCCTCGTGCAGCATGATCGGCAGCATCGGCGTGAAGGCGAAGCGGCCCAGTCCCATCGCCACCGCCAGGCTCACCATGCAGGCGAGCGCCGCGCGCCAGGCGCCGCGCCGGTCGCTTCCGATCACCGACATTTCGTGCTCTCCAGTTTTCTCTAATCTGCCAGCGCCGCCGCCACCAGCTTCTGCGTGTAGGGATGTTCAGGCGCATCGAGCACGCGGTCGACGCCGCCCGATTCGAGGATCGCTCCGTCCTTCATCACGATCACCTGGTGCGCCATTGCGCGAATCACCTCGACGTCGTGCGTGATCAGCAGGTAGCTCAGTCCCCGCTCGCGCTGCAGCCGCTGCAGCAGGCCCAGCACCTGCTTCTGGATCGTGACATCGAGTGCGCTGGTGGGCTCGTCGAGCACCAGCAGCTTCGGGTCGACGATCAGCGCCCGCGCGATCGCCAGGCGCTGGCGCTGCCCGCCCGAGAACTCGTGCGGATAGCGGTCGAGCAGCGAAGGGAACTGCGCCTCGCTCAGGCCCACGTCGGCCAGCGCAGCCAGCGCGCGCTTGCGCCGGGCCGCGGGGTCGAGCTCGGGGGCGTGCACCGTCAGGCCTTCGCCGACGATCTGCTCGACCGTCATGCGCGGCGAGAGCGACGAGAACGGATCCTGGAACACGACCTGCATCTGGCGGCGCAGCGCCCGGTCGCTGGCGCCGCCGGCGTTCCAGCGCTGGCCGGCAACGCCGAGGCTGCCGCCGTGCTTGAGCAGGCCGAGGGCCGCGAGCGCGAGGGTCGACTTGCCGGAACCGGATTCGCCGACGACGCCCAGCGTCTCGCCCTGCGCGATGCGGAAGTCGGCGCCCTGCACCGCCACGAACTCGCCCTTGCGGAACCAGCCGGCCACCCCGGGCCGCGAAACCGGGTAGCTGACGCGCAGCGCCTCGGCTTGGAGCACCGGCGGTGCGGCCTTGGCCTCTGCGGGAACGGACGGCACGTCGCGCGTCGGCCGGCTGTCGATCAGCTTGCGGGTATAGGCATGCTGCGGCGCCCCGAACACGGCCGCCACGGCGCCCTGCTCGACGATGTGGCCGTCCTCCATCACCGCCACGCGGTCGGCGAAGCGGCGCACTAGATTGAGGTCGTGCGTGATCAACAGGACCGCCATGTGGTGCTTGCGCTGCAGCTCCGCCAGCAGTTCGAGGATCTGCGCGCGCACCGTGACGTCGAGGGCGGTGGTCGGCTCGTCGGCCAGGAGCAGGCGCGGCTTGCAGGCCAGCGCCATCGCGATCATGGCGCGCTGGCGCTGGCCGCCCGAGAGCTGGTGCGGAAACGCCCTCGCCCGCCGCGCCGGCTCCGGAATGCCGGTGTCGGCCAACAGCTGCACGGCGGCTTCCTGCGCGGCGCGCGCCGGCAGGCCTTCGTGCAGCTCGAGCACCTCAGCGATCTGGTCGCCCACGGTGTAGAGCGCGTTGAGCGCGGTCATCGGCTCCTGGAAGATCATCGCGATCTCCTTGCCGCGGATGCCGCGCAGCCGGGCTTCCGGCAGCGACAGCAGGTCGCGTGTCGCGCCTGCGCCCTCCCCGCCGGCAAAGCTTGCGGCGCCCGAAATATCGGCGTTCTGCACCAGTCGCAGCAGGCTGAGTGCCGTGACGGTCTTGCCCGAACCCGATTCGCCGACCAGCGCCAGCTTCTCGCCTTCGGCAATGCTGAAGTCGATGCCGTGCACGACCTCCTTGCCGCCGAAGGCGACGCGCAATCCGCGGACGTCCAGCAAGGGCGTGCTCATTTTTCGGCCTTCCTGGGATCGAGCGCATCGCGCAGCGCGTCGCCCATGAAGGTCAGCAGCATCAGCGTGAGCACCAGCACGCCGAAGGTGGAGAGCGAGATCCACCAGGCGTCGATGTTGGCCTTCCCCTGGCTCAGCAGCTCGCCGAGCGAGGGCGTTCCCGGCGGTACGCCGAGGCCCAGGAAATCGAGCGAGGTGAGCGCCAGGATGGCCGCGCTCATGCGAAACGGCAGGAAGGTGACGACCGGCACCATGCTGTTGGGCAGGATGTGGCGCCACATGATCTGCAGATTGCCGACGCCGAGCGCGCGCGCGGCTCGCACGTAGTCCATCTGCCGGTTGCGCAGGAACTCGGCGCGCACGTAGTCCGACAGGCCCATCCAGCCGAACAGGCTCAGCAGGATCAGCAGCAGCGCGACGCTGGGCGCGAACACGGCGCTGAAGATGATCAGCAGGTACAGCTCCGGCATCGAGCCCCAGATCTCGATGAAGCGCTGGAACGCGAGGTCGGTCTTGCCGCCGAAGAAGCCCTGGATCGCGCCCGTGACGATGCCCAGCACCACGCCGATGACGGTCAGCGCCAGCGCGAACAGCACGCTCACGCGGAAGCCGTAGATCAGCTGGGCCAGCAGGTCGCGGCCGCGATCGTCGCTGCCGAAGAAGTTCTCGCTGGAAGGCGCGGCCGGGTTCGGCGATTTCGCGAAGTAGTTGAGCGTCTTGGGGCCGTAGGGATTGGGCGCATAGATCGCCCAGTTGCCGCCTTGCGTGATGCGCTCGCGGATGAAGGGGTCGAGGTAGTCGGCCGGCGTCTCGAAGTCGCCGCCGAAGGTTTTTTCGGAGTAGTCGCGCAGCACCGGGAAGTAGGTCTGCCCTTCGTAGCGCACCACCAGCGGCTTGTCGGTCGAAAGCAGTTCGGCGAACAGGCTCAGCACCACCAGGATGGTGAAGAGCACGAGGCTCCAGAAGCCGAGCTTGTTGCGCTTGAAGCGCATCCAGGCCCGGCGGCCGGGCGAAATGGTCACCCTAGTCAAACTTCACCCTCGGATCGACCAGCACGTAGCAGAGGTCGGAAATCAGCTTGGTCACCAGCCCGATCAGCGTGAAGAGATAGAGCGTTCCCAGCACCACCGGGTAGTCGCGCCGGATCACGCTCTCGTAGCTCAGGAGGCCGAGCCCGTCGAGCGAGAACAGCGTCTCGATCAGCAGCGAGCCGGTGAAGAAGGCGCCGATGAAGGCGGCCGGGAAGCCGGTGATGATCGGGATCAGGGCATTGCGGAACACGTGCTTCCACAGCACCTGGCGCTCGGCCAGGCCCTTGGCGCGCGCGGTCAGCACGTACTGCTTGCGGATTTCCTCGAGGAAGGAGTTCTTGGTCAGCATCGCGGTCACGGCAAAGCTGCCGAGCACCATCGCCGTCACGGGCAGCGCGATGTGCCACAGATAGTCGACCACCTTGGCGCCCCAGCTCAGGCTGTCCCAGTTGGGGGATGTCAGGCCGCGCAGCGGGAACCACTGCAGCTGCCCGCCGAAGACCACCAGCAGAGCGACGCCGAGCACGAAGCCCGGAATGGCATAGCCGATCAGCACGATCAGGGTGGTGACGAAATCGAATCGCGAGCCGGCCCGCACCGCTTTCGCCACCCCGAGCGGCACGGCAATGAGGTAGCTGATGAAGAAGGTCCAGAGGCCCAGGCTGATCGAGACCGGCAGCTTTTCCTTGACCAGTTCCCAGACGTCCTTGTGCTGGTAGAAGCTGGTGCCCAGATCGAAGCGCGCGAAGGACTTGAGCATCAGCCAGAAGCGTTCGGCCGGCGGCCTGTCGAAGCCGTAGAGCTTCTTGATCTCCTCGACGCGCTTCTCGTCCAGTCCCTGCCGGCCCCGGTAGCCGGCGCCGGAAGTGGCCGCGCGTTCGCCGCCCGAGTCGCGGCCCTGCAACTGCGCCACCATCTGTTCGACCGGGCCGCCCGGCACGAATTGGACCGTGACGAAGGTCAGCAGCAGCACGCCGAACAAGGTCGGAACCATCAGCAGCAGGCGCTTGAGGATGTAGCTGGCCATGGCTTCCTATTTGTTCGAAGGCGACGCCCACCAGGTGCTCATGGCCCAGGTGTCGGCCTGGTAGTAAGGCGGTATCACATCCGGCAGCACGAAGGGCCGGGGCCGGTAGCCGATCAGGAAGGCGTCGCCGTAGTACTGCGGCACCGAGTAGTGGCCGTGGGAGAGCACGCGGTCCAGCGAGCGCATCGCGGCGCTAAGTTCGGGCCGGGTGGTGGCGCCGACCACCTTCTGCAGCAGCGCATCGACCGCGGGATCGGCAATGCCCCAGATGTTCGAGGAGCCGTGGGTGGCTGCCGCCTTGGAGCCGAAGAACTCCAGCAGTTCGCCGCCCGGTGCCGTGGTTCCGGGCAGCCGCACGGACGTCATCTCGAAGTCGAAGTTGTCCATGCGCTGTTGCGAGAGCGAGAAGTCCACCGTGCGGAAGCTCATCTGGATGCCGAGCTTCAGCAAGGCCGTCTGCAGCGGCGTCACGACGCGGATCAGCGAAGGCTGGTCGTTCAGGAACTCGATCGTGAAGATCTCGTTCTTCTCGTTGCGCAGAGCGCCGTCCCGGTAGCTCCAGCCGGCCTCGGCCAGCAGCGTGCGCGCGCGGCGCAGGTTCTCGCGCAGGCTGCCCGGCGGGGCCGTGCTCGGCGAGATCACGGCCGGGCCGAAGACTTCGGGCCGCAGCTTGTCGCGCAGCGGTTCGAGCAGCGCCAGCTCGTCCGGCTTGGGCAGCCCTTCGGCATGGAACTCGCTGTTCGGGTAGTAGCCCTGCACGCGCTTGTACAGGCCGTAGAAGAGCTGCTTGTTGAGCCACTCGAAATCGAACGCGAGTCCGATCGCCTGTCGCACCCGGATGTCCTTGAACTTCGCGTTGCGCAGGTTGAACACATAGCCCTGGAAGTCGCCGGGGTTCTGGTTCTCGAAAGCGCGCTTCTTGATCTCGCCGGAGCTGAACTGCTTGCCCGTGTATTGTCGCGCCCAGTTGCGCGAGGTGAACTCGCGCATGAAGTCGAATTCGCCGGCCTTGAGGCCTTCGAAGCGCGCGGTGTCGTCCAGGTAGATCTTGAAGGTGACGCGATCGAAGTTGAAGAGACCCTTGCGCACCGGGAGCTCGGCGCCCCAGTAATTCGGGTCGCGGGTGTAGGTGATGTCGCGGCCCATGCGCGGGTTGGCGATCTTGTACGGGCCCGAGCCGACCGGCACCTCGGTCGTGACCTGGTCGAAAGGCTTGCCCGCGCCCCAGGCCCGGCTGAACACCGCCATGCCGCCCACGACCAGCGGCAGTTCGGGATTGGGATTGGCGAAGTCGAAACGCACCGTGCGCTCGCCGACGGCCTTGACGCCTTTCACTTCGGCATAGATGGTGCGGAACTGGGGCGCCGCCAGCGGCCCGGTGAGCGTGGTGAAGGAGTGCACGACGTCGGCCGCAAGCACCGGCGAACCGTCGTTGAAGCGCGCCTTGGGGTGGATGCGGAAGGTGGCGGAGCGCTTGTCGGGCGCCACATCGACATCCTCGGCCAGCAGCCCATAGGCCGTTGTCGGTTCCTCGGAGTTGCCGGTCAGCAGACTCTCGAACATGAGCGCGCCCATGCCGTACGGCGCCGTGCCCTTGAGCGTGAACGGATTGAACTTGTCGAAGTTGGTAGGCCGCGTCGGCGGCACCATGCGGATCTCGCCGCCCTTGGGCGCATTCGGGTTCACGTAGCCGAAATGCGTGAAACCCGGCGGGTACTTGATATCGCCGAACTGCGCGTACGCATGGGCCGCCCACGAGGGGGCTGCCGAGAGCGCCAACACCAGAAGCAGCCAAGCTCGCATGCGAGAATTCTGCACAAGATTTTCACGAGGTCGCTTTATGGGCTTTCTTTCCGGTAAAAAATTCCTGATCACGGGCGTGCTGAGCAACCGTTCCATCGCCTACGGCATCGCCAAGGCGTGCCATCAACAGGGCGCCGAACTCGCATTCAGCTACGTCGGCGAACGCTTCAAGGATCGCATCACCGAGTTTGCGGCCGACTTCGACTCGAAGCTCGTCTTCGATTGCGACGTGGGCGACGATGCCCAGATCGCCAAGCTCTTTGCCGATCTCTCGCAGACCTGGCCCACCTTCGACGGCTTCGTCCACAGCATCGGCTTCGCGCCGCGCGAGGCGATCGCCGGCGATTTCCTCGACGGCCTGTCGCGCGAGGCCTTCAAGGTCGCTCACGACATCAGCGCCTACAGCTTTCCGGCCATGGCCAAGGCGGCCCTGCCCTATCTCAACGACAAGTCGGCGCTGCTCACGCTGACCTACCTGGGGGCGCTGCGCGTGCTGCCCAACTACAACACCATGGGCCTGGCCAAGGCCTCGCTCGAGGCCTCCGTGCGCTACCTCGCGGAGTCGCTGGGCCCCAGGGGCATGCGCGTCAACGGCATCAGCGCCGGCCCGATCAAGACGCTGGCGGCCAGCGGCATCAAGGGCTTCGGCAAGATCCTCTCGGTGGTGGCCGAGGTCTCGCCGATCCGCCGCAACGTGACCATCGAGGAAGTGGGCAACGTGGCCGCCTTCCTGATGAGCGACCTCGCCAGCGGCGTGACGGCCGAGATCACCTATGTCGACGGCGGCTTCAGCCATGTCGTCGGCGGCATCGCCGAGCCGGCCGAGGGCTGAGCCTGTCCCCACCGGCGCAGGCCGCCGGCAGCAACTCTCATAATTCCCCGGCTTGTCAATAAAACATGTCGGGGAGTCGAGCATGAGTTTTCGCATTCATTCGGGCCGCGCCTTGCAGGCGCCTGCCGGGCCGTCGCGCCGAGCGCTGATGCTCGGCGCCGTGGCCGCCACATGCACCTTGTGGGCCCCGTCCGGGGTCTTGGCGCGCGACAGAGCGGCCCCGCCTCTGATGCTCGCCGAGGTGTACCGCCGCGGCATGCCGCTCGACGACCACTGGGTCAGCGAGAAATACGACGGCGTGCGCGGCTACTGGGACGGCAAGCAGCTCTGGACGCGCGGCGGCGAGCGCATCATCGCGCCGCCCTGGTTCACCGCCTCGCTGCCCGCCGTGCCGATGGACGGCGAGCTGTGGGCCGGCCGCGGCCGCTTTGCGCAGGCGGTGTCCACGGTGCGCAGCCAGACGCCGAACGATGCGGCATGGCACGAGCTGCACTTCATGGTCTTCGATCTGCCCGCGCAGCCGGGCGACTTCACGGCCCGTCTCACCGTCCTGCGAAAGCTGCTGCCGATCACGGATGCGCCCTGGCTGGTGCCGGTCCCGCAGCAGCGCGCAACGACGCACGAGTCGCTCCAGGCATTGCTCGACAAGACGGTGCGCATGGGCGGCGAGGGCTTGATGCTGCACCGAGGTGCTTCGCTCTACCGCGCCGAACGCAGTGCCGATCTGCTCAAGGTCAAACCCTACGACGATGCGGATGCGCGCGTGCTGGCGCATGTTCCCGGCCGCGGCAAGCATGCGGGCCGAATGGGCGCGCTGCTGGTCGAGACGCCCGAGGGCAAGCGCTTCAAGCTCGGCAGCGGCTTCAGCGATGCCCAGCGCAAGGAGCCACCGGCTGTCGGCAGCTGGGTGAACTATCGCTACAACGGCACGAACCCCGGCGGCCTACCGAGGTTCGCGCGCTTTCTGCGGGTGCGGGAAGAGCTCGCGTCCTCGTCCTGACCGAGGCTCCCCGCGTGCTGCTGTCCTACTTGGGCAGCAGCACCTTGTCGACGACATGGATCACGCCGTTGGACTGGTACACGTCGGCCGTGCTGACGGTGGCCCAGCCGCCGTTCTCGTCGCCGACCATGATCTTGCCGCCGCTCGCCTTGGCCGTCAGCGTGCCGCCGGCCACGGTCTTGAGCGTGGCCATGCCCTTGCCGTCCATGATCTGCCCGCCGAGCGCGGCGGCATCCAGCCTGCCGGGCACCACGTGGTAGGTCAGGACGGTCGTCAGCTTGCCCTTGTTCTCGGGCTTGAGCAGCGTGTCGACCGTGCCGGCAGGCAAGGCGGCGAAGGCCGTGTTGGTCGGCGCGAACACGGTGAAAGGGCCCGGCCCCTTTAGGGTCTCGACCAGGCCGGCTGCCTTGACGGCCGCGACCAGCGTGGTGTGGTCCTTGGAGTTGACGGCGTTGTCGATGATGTCCTTGGTGGCGAACATCGGCGCGCCGCCGACCATGACCTGCGCGACGGCCGAGGCCGCTGCAGCGGCCATCGAAACGGCCAGGGTGAGGGATGCAAGGCGATGGAATCTGCGGTTCATGAATGGCTCCTCTGGGATTGAAGCCGCCGCAGAAAGCGCGGCGGCTGCAACCAATACGAGGAGTCCGCCGAAGCGGATTCAAGGCACCGCGCGCAATCCTGCGCCTGGGCCGATTTTTCTTCAGTCGGCGTTGCGGACGCAGTCTGCGTAGTAGCGCTTCTTGCCGTTCTCGTCGATGCGCGCCACCAGGCCGTGGATGTCGGTCTCGAAGCCCGGGCATTCGGTGTTGAACTGCCGCGCGAACTTGAGATAGTCGACGATCTTCTTGTTGAACACCTCGCCCGGGATGAGCAGCGGAATCCCCGGCGGGTACGGCGTGATCAGGCTGGTGGTGATGCGGCCTTCGAGCTCGTCGATCTCCACGCGCTCGGTCTTGCGATGGGCAATGTGCGCGTAGGCGTCGCTCGGCTTCATGGCCGGCGTCAGGTCGCTCAGGTACATCTCGGTGGTCAGCCGCGCGACGTCGTAGCGCGCATAGAGCTGGTGGACGTGCTGGCACAGGTCGCGCAGGCCGAGGCGCTCGTAGCCCGGATGCTGCTGGCAGAACTCGGGCAGGATGCGCCACATCGGCTGGTTGCGCGCGTAGTCGTCCTTGAACTGCTGCAGCGCGGTGAGCAGCGTGTTCCAACGGCCCTTGGTGATGCCGATCGTGAACATGATGAAGAAGCTGTAGAGCCCCGTCTTCTCGACGATCACGCCGTGCTCGGCCAGGAACTTGGTGACGATGCTGGCGGGAATACCGGTCTCGGCAAACTTGCCCTGCAGGTCCAGGCCCGGCGTCACGATGGTCGACTTGATCGGGTCGAGCATGTTGAAGCCGTCGGCCAGCTTGCCGAAGCCGTGCCAGTTGCGCGAACCGTTCTTGCCGTTCGTGCCGGTGCGCGATTCGCCTTCCATGATCCAGTCGCTCGCGCGGCCGATGCCCTCTTCGACCAGCTTCTCGGGTCCCCAGACCTTGAACCACCACTCGTCCGCGCCGAACTCGGCTTCGACCTTGCGCATCGCGCGGCGGAAGTCCAGCGCTTCGAGGATGCTCTCTTCCACCAGCGCGGTGCCGCCGGGCGGCTCCATCATCGCGGCGGCCACGTCGCAGCTGGCGATGATCGCGTACTGCGGGCTGGTCGACGAATGCATCAGGTAGGCCTCGTTGAACAGGTCGCGGTCGAGCGCGCGGTTCTGCGAATCCTGCACCAGCACGTGGCTGGCCTGGCTGATGCCGGCCAGGAGCTTGTGGGTCGACTGCGTCGCGAACACCAGCGACTCCTTGGGGCGCACGCGCCGCTTGCCCATGGCGTGGTAGGCGCCGTAGAACGGATGGAAGGCCGCGTGCGGCAGCCAGGCCTCGTCGAAATGCAGCGTGTCGACGTAGCCGTCGAGCATGCCCTTGATGGTTTCGGTGTTGTAGATCACCCCGTCGTAGGTCGACTGGGTGAGTGTCATCACGCGCGGCTTGACCCGGTCGGCATCCACGTGCGAGAGCAGCGGATTGGCGCGGATCTTGGCCTTGATGGCTGCCGGCTCGAACTCGCTCTTCGGGATCGGGCCGATGATGCCGAAGTGGTTGCGCGTCGGCTTCATGAAGACGGGAATGGCGCCGGTCATGATGATCGCGTGCAGGATCGACTTGTGGCAGTTGCGGTCGACCACCACCACGTCGTCGGGCGCCACCGTGTGGTGCCACACCATCTTGTTGCTGGTGCTGGTGCCGTTGGTCACGAAGAAGCAATGGTCGGCATTGAAGATGCGCGCCGCATTGCGCTCGCTGGCCGCCACCGGGCCGGTGTGATCCAGCAGCTGGCCGAGTTCCTCGACCGCATTGCAGACGTCGGCGCGCAGCATGTTCTCGCCGAAGAACTGGTGGAACATCTGGCCCACCGGGCTCTTCAGGAAGGCCACCCCGCCCGAGTGGCCCGGGCAATGCCAGGAGTACGAGCCGTCTTCCGCGTAGTCGATCAGCGCCTTGAAGAACGGCGGCTGCACGCCTTCGAGGTAGCTCTTGGCTTCGCGGATGATGTGACGGGCCACGAACTCCGGCGTGTCCTCGAACATGTGGATGAAGCCGTGCAGCTCCCGCAGGATGTCGTTCGGGATGTGGCGCGAGGTCTTGGTCTCGCCGTAGATGTAGATCGGCACGTCGGCGTTCTTGCGCCGCACCTCGCCGATGAAGTTGCGCAGGTTCAGCACCGCCGGGTCGAGGTCGGGGCCGACGGTGAACTCCTCGTCGTCGATCGACAGGATGAAGGCGCTGGCGCGGCTTTGCTGCTGGGCGAACTGGCTCAGGTCGCCGTAGCTCGTGACGCCCAGCACTTCGAAGCCTTCTTTCTCGAAAGCCTGCGCCAGGGCGCGGATGCTGAGCCCCGAGCTGTTCTCGGAGCGGAAGTCCTCGTCGATGATGACGATGGGAAAGCGGAATTTCATGAGCGCGGCTCCGGACTGGCAAATAGGCGCGAAGTGTACGGAATTCAGATGAAGGAACTGGTCGGCTTTTGACTCAGAATGTCGTGCCTTCAATAAAGAGAGGAGTCGTCATGGCGAGTTCCACCGTCTGGTGGTTGATTGCGGGAGGGGCCATCGTGCTGGAGCTGCTCTCCGGCACGGTCTACCTGCTGCTGCTGAGCGCGGGCTTCGCCGCGGCGGCGATTGCAGCCCATGCGGGCGCCAGCCTGACCACCCAGCTGGTGGTCGCGGCGGTGGTCGGGGTGGGCGCCGTGCTCATCTGGCACATCATCCGCCGTCGGCGGCCGGCCGAGCCGTCGACCGCCGCCAACCGCGACGTCAACCTGGATATCGGCGAGAGCGTCTACGTCGACGCCTGGAATCCCGACGGCACCGCCACCGTGCGCTACCGCGGCGCGCAATGGACCGTGGTGCCCCGCGCCGGAAGCACGCCCTCGATCGGCGAGCACCGCGTGGCCGAGGTGGTCGGCAGCCGCCTGGTCGTCGACAAGATCTGACAAGCAACAAGAACCCCCAAAGGAAGCATTCATGGACCTCGCAATCCCCGTCGTCATCCTGGTCATCGCGATCATCGTCATCAGCCAGTCGATCAAGTTCGTGCCGCAGCAGAACGCCTGGGTGCGCGAACGCCTGGGCAAGTACCACAACACGATGACGCCCGGGCCCAACTTCCTGATCCCGTTCATCGACAAGGTGGCCTACAAGCACAGCCTGAAGGAAATCCCGCTCGACGTGCCGAGCCAGATCTGCATCACGCGCGACAACACGCAGCTGCAGGTCGACGGCATCCTGTACTTCCAGGTGACCGACCCGATGCGCGCGAGCTACGGCTCGTCGAACTACATCGTGGCCGTCACCCAGCTCGCGCAGACCTCGCTGCGCAGCGTGATCGGCAAGCTCGAGCTCGACAAGACCTTCGAGGAGCGCGACATCATCAACGCCCAGGTGGTGGCCGCCATCGACGAAGCCGCGCTGAACTGGGGCGTGAAGGTGCTGCGCTACGAGATCAAGGACCTGACGCCGCCGAAGGAGATCCTCCAGGCCATGCAGCGCCAGATCACGGCCGAGCGCGAAAAGCGGGCGCTGATCGCGGCCTCCGAAGGCCGCCGCCAGGAGCAGATCAACATCGCCACCGGCGAGCGAGAAGCCTTTATCGCCCGCTCCGAGGGCGAGAAGCAGGCGCAGATCAACAACGCGCAGGGCGAGGCGGCAGCCATCACCGCGGTGGCCGAGGCAACCGCCGGCGCCATCGAACGCGTGGCGGCCGCGATCCGGCAGCCGGGCGGCGAACAGGCCGTGCAGCTCAAGGTGGCCGAGCGCGCGGTCGATGCCTACGGCAAGGTCGCGGCCGACGCCGCGACCACGCTGATCGTGCCGAGCAACATGACCGAGACCGCCGCGCTCATCGCCTCGGCGATGCGCATGGTGCAGGCCGGAAAGACATCGAGCACCGCATGAGATCGGCCCGCTCCCGCTGCTACAATCGCGGGCTTCGGAGCGGTGGATGAGCGGTTTAAGTCGCACGCCTGGAAAGCGTGTGAGGGTTAATAGCCCTCCGCGGGTTCGAATCCCGCCTGCTCCGCCAGGAAAAACCGATCCAGTCCCTTCCCATCGCACATGGGAGTCGTCTTGAAAGCCCCGCACCCCGGGGCTTTTTCGTTTGGGGTGTCGGGCGACAGAGTACCATCGCCTTACTTTTTCCTATCCCCAGACAAGGAGCTCGGATGGCCGGACAAAGCAAACCCGAGCGGGCCGCAGCGGCGCTCGATCAGACGCTCCAGAAGACCGAAGCGGTGGCTGCCGAAGTGCAGCGCGCATCGGACGACCTGGCCGTCATCAACACGGTGCTGGAACAGGAGCTTCCGGACGAAGTGCAGGTGGGCGACGTCGCGCAGGCCATCGAACACACCGGCCAGCTCGAAAAGAAGCTGGCCGAGTCGGCCGAGACGCTCGCTGAAGTCAACGCCACCTTGGCGGAAGAGATCGAGAAGCGAACCGAGAGGGAGCGCAACGCTGGCTGAGGCATTCGGCCCGGCTCGCTTCGGCGGTCGAGTGTCCGTCTGCTTTCTCCTACGCAATGAGTTGGCGGCTGTCGCTAGGCACCCGGGATGCGCGCCGCGCTAGTCTGAGCCTTCTCTACAGCCCGGAAAGCACATGGCCCTTTTCACCTTCCTCGTTGAAGACAACAGGACCATCCGGGACAACCTGATTCCGGCCCTGGAGGATCTGGTGCATGCCCGGATCGTCGGTGCGGCCGAGACCGAGAAGGACGCGATCGATTGGCTGACCTCCCATGCGAGCGAATGGCAGTTGCTGATCGTGGACCTGTTCCTCAGGGAGGGCTCCGGTCTGGGCGTGCTGCGGAACTGCAGGGGGCGTACGCCGGTGCAGCGCGCCGTGGTCCTCAGCAACTACGTCAACGCGGACATCCGCGCACGCTGCATGGCGCTCGGTGCGGACGCCGTGTTCGACAAGTCGAAGGAACTCGATGCCTTCTTCGACTACTGCAACGATGCCGGCCGCTCGACACCATGAAATGAAAAAAGGGCCCGAAGGCCCTTTTTTCATTCTGGCAAGCGGACTTCTCAGCTCGCGCCACGCACCACGGCGATCTGCGTGCGCGCACCACCCTTGTAGGTGTAGAGCGTCAGCGCACCGTTCTTGATGTCGCCCTTTTCGTCGAAGGCGATCGGGCCGGTCACGCCCTTGTACTGGATCTTGCCGAGTTCGGGCAGGTACTTGGCCGGGTCGGAAGAACCAGCCTTGACCATCGCTTCGGCCAGCACGTTGACCGCGTCGTAGACATACGGTGCATAGATCTGCACGTCGACGCCGTTCTTGGTCTTGAACTTGGTCTTGAAGTCTTCGAGCGGCTGCTTGAAGTCGCCTTCGACGCCGCCTGCTTCCGCGCAAACGACCATTTCCTCGCCGATCGCATCGCCGGCCAGCTTGGCCAGTTCGCCGGTGCACAGGCCGTCGCCGCCCATGAACTTGACGTTCATGCCGAGCTGCTTGACCTGCTTGAGCATCGGGCCGCCCACGGCGTCCATGCCGCCGAAGAACAGCACGTCGGGCTTGGCACCCTTGAGCTTGGTCAGGATGGCGTTGAAGTCGGTCGATTTGTCGGTCGTGAACTCGTGGCCGACGATGTTGCCGCCGGCGGCCTTGGCGGCCTTCTCGAACTCTTCCGCCACGCCCTGGCCGTAAGCGGTACGGTCGTCGATCACGGCGATGTTCTTGCCCTTGAGCGTTTCGACCGCGTACTTGCCAAGTGTGCCGCCGAGCTGCGTGTCGTCAGCCACCACGCGGAAGGTGGTCTTGAAGCCCTGGCGGGTGTACTTGGGGTTGGTCGCCGAAGGCGAGACCTGCGGAATGCCGGCATCGCTGTAGAGCTTGGAAGCCGGGATGGTGGTGCCCGAGTTCAGGTGCCCGACGATGCCGTTGACCTTGCTGTCGACCAGCTTCTGGGCCACCGCGGTGCCCTGCTTCGGGTCGGCGGCGTCGTCTTCGGCCAGCAGTTCGAACTTGGCAACCTTGTCGCCGATCTTGATGCCCTTGGCATTGAGGTCTTCGATGGCCATGCGTGCGCCCAATTCGTTGTCCTTGCCGAGGTGGGCGATGGCGCCGCTGGTCGGGCCCACATGGCCGATCTTGACCACCAGTGCATCGGCCGGAGGTGCGGCGGGCGCAGGTGCCGCTGCGGTCGGGGCGGGAGCGGCGGGTGCAGCCGCTTCTTCCTTCTTGCCGCAAGCCACGAGCGTGAGAGCAGCCAGTGCGACCGCAGTCCATTTCAATTGCATGGGAACCTCCAGAACATTGATAAATAAGAGTACATAGCGGTCTATCGATCCGCATGCGAAGACTCAGCAAGTTCCGCGCCGCAGGACCCGTAGCGCCCTCGCGCTTTCGACCTGGCGCGCAGTTTAGCCCAAGCTTTGTGCGTCAAATGCTGGCGTAGACCCTGTGTTGTCAGAAAGCTCCTGGGCCAGCGCGTCGCTCACCAAAGCCCGCAAAACGGTCTCTATTTCGCCGCGCAAGCGCGGGATCATGGCGTCGAGCTGCTGCTGGACGGCAGCCGACACAGCATCGCTCAGGCGCTCTTCCAGCGACAGGTCGATGCGCTGCAGGACGCGGTGCAGCAGCTGCTCTTCGAGCCTGAAGGCGTCGGCCTCGGACAGCAGCGCCTGAGGGTCCAGCGCGACTGCCTGCGAGGGCTCGGGCACTGCAGGCGCGACCGGCTTCGGCTCCGGCTCCGGCGCGGGTTCGGCACCGGGCGCAGGCTCGGGCGGCAGCTCCAGCACGGTCGTCAGCGTGGGCACGAAACGCGGAGGGGTGCGCTGCATCAGGCGGTACTCCCGGCAAAGTCATGGCGCTGGATCGCATAGCCGCGTTCCGCGTAGTGCCGCCAGCGCTTGCGGCCCGCGAGCCGGTCGGCGTCGTCGGCGCTCACGATGTCGATCAAGCGTTCGAAGCGTTCGAAACCAGATGGCAGCTCGACGCCCAGATTCACCAGCACCTGCTGATGCGGCAGCGGCGCAGCGGCGCTTTCGGCCAGCACGACCGGCGAACGCGCCACCGTGTGCGGCTCGCCGTCGCTGCGGCAATGGGCGATGAACTCGGCCGGCGCAAAAGTCCACAGGGCCAGGTCGACCGCATCCAGCATCTGCGCGTCGGCCACTACCACCACACGCGCGCCGCGCGCGCCTACGGCCTTGCGCAGCAAGCGGCAGGCGTAGTTCACCTTGTCCGGCGTGTTGAAGTGGAAGTCGATTTCGGTCACGCGGCGGCTCGGGTTTTCTTGGGGCTCTTGCGCGTCTTGCGCGGCGTTGCCTTCGCAGCCCCCTTGCGCGCCCGGTCCAGCAGATAGGTCAGCAGCAGTCCGACCGGCCGGCCGGTCGCCCCCTTGGCCGAGCCGCTCTTCCAGGCCGTGCCCGCGATGTCCAGGTGGGCCCACTGGAAATCGCCCGCGAAGCGCTGCAGGAACTTGGCGGCGGTGATCGCCCCGCCCGCACGGCCGGCGATGTTGGCCACGTCGGCGAAATTGCTTTTGAGGCCTTCGGCGTAGTCCTCGTCCAGCGGCATGCGCCAGCAGCGGTCCTGCGCGTCTTCGCCGGCGGCTTCGAGCGCAGCGGCCAGCGTGTCGTCGCTGGCAAAGAGACCGCTGCGCACGCCGCCCAGCGCGATCACGCAAGCGCCGGTCAGGGTCGCGATGTCGATCACGGCGGCCGGCTCGAAGCGCTTGGCGTAGTTCAGCGCATCGCACAGGATCAGGCGGCCTTCGGCATCCGTATTGAGCACCTCGATGGTCTGGCCGCTCATGCTCGTCACCACGTCGCCGGGCTTGATCGCGCGGCCGTCGTTCATGTTCTCGCACGACGGAATCAGCCCGACCACGTTGAGGGCGGGCTGGATGTCGCCGAGCGCGCGGAACACGCCCAGCACGCTCGCGGCGCCGCACATGTCGAATTTCATCTCGTCCATCTCGGCCGCCGGCTTGAGCGATACGCCGCCGGTGTCGAAGGTGATGCCCTTGCCGACCAGGACCACGGGCGCCTCGTCCTTGGGCGCGCCCTGGTAGCGCAGCACGATGAAGCGCAAGGGTTCGGCCGAGCCCTGCGCCACCGCGCCGAACGCGCCCATGCCGAGCTTCTCGACTTCCTTCGGGCCCAGCACCTCGCACTTCACCTGCGGCAGCGCGGCCAGCTTGCGCGCCGCATCGGCCAGCAGCGAGGGGGTGCAATGGTTGCCGGGCCGATTGCCCCACTCCTTGGCCAGTTCGATGCCCGCGACCATGGCCGTGGCTTCATCGAAAGCCTCTCGCAGCGGCCCCGCCTCCGCGACGCCGAACCCCAGGTAGCGGATCGAGCGCGGCTCGGCCTTGGACTTGGTGGTGGTGTAGACGTAGCTCCCGTCGGCGGCCGCGCTGATGGCGGAGCGCAGGCCGGCGGCATCCGCGGCCTGCGCGAAGACGATGAGGACGCGCTTGGGGTCGCCCGCCTTGGCCGCATTGACCGCGGCGAGCACGCCGGCGCGTACCGACGCCGGCTTGCCATCGCCCACCGAAGCCAGCACCACGCGCGGTGCCGCGACGCGCGCCGGGCGGTACAGCGCCAGCAGCCTGCCGGCCTTGTCCGGCAGGTCGCCGGCCTCGCGGGCCTCGGCGATCAATGTGGCGATGGCATCCTTGGAGGGGGTGGTGCCGGCGGCAACGAGCACGATCAGCGCATCGGCTTTTTCGGCGGCAGCCTGAGCGGTGGAGAGGGTCTTGAGTTGAAAGTCCATAATCCTTTTTTTCCCTCGACGATGTTATTCCATTCCTCTTTACGCAAGGAGCTGTCCCGCAGCTTCGGGGCCACCCTCGTGGTCCTCGCCACCATCGTGATGACCATGATGCTGATCCGCACGCTCGGACTGGCATCGCGGGGCAGCGTGAATCCATCCGAGGTGTTCCTCGTGATGGCCTACACGGTGCTCGGCTACATGCCGACGATCCTGAGCCTCAGCCTGTTCATCTCGATCGTGGGCACCCTGTCGCGCATGTACCGCGACAGCGAGATGGTGATCTGGTTCTCGAGCGGGCGCGGCCTAGCCGATTTCGTGCAGCCCCTGTTCCGCTTCGCCTGGCCTGTGCTGCTGCTGATCGCCGTGTTCGCCCTGGTGGGCTGGCCATGGGCCAACTCGCAGACTCAGGGCATGCGCGAACAGTACCAGCGCCGCGGCGACATCGAGCGCGTGTCGCCCGGCGAGTTCCGCGAGTCGGCCGGACGCAACCGCGTGTTCTTCATCGACAAGGACACACCGGACGGTGCCACCGCCACGAACGTCTTCATCTCCTCGATCGAGCGCAACATGCAGTACATCACCTCGGCCCGCAGCGGCCGCATCGAGGACGTCGGAGAGTCGCGCTACCTCATGCTCAGCAACGGCCAGCGCGTTTCGCGTTCGCTGGACGGGACGGAGCTCAAGATCAGCGAGTTCGATACCTACGGCACCAAGATCGGCGGCGACGAGGGGGTCTCGGCAGACACGAGCCCGGTGCGCACCCGCACCACGCTGACGCTGCTGCGGGAGCCGAACGCGACCAATCGCGGCGAGCTGGCCTGGCGCGTCGGCATGCTGCTCGCGGCCATCAATTTCGTGCTGCTGGCGCTGAGCCTGTCGAGCGTGAACCCGCGCGTCGGCCGCAGCGGCAACCTGCTCTTCGCGCTGTTCGCCTTCGTCCTCTACTACAACCTGCTCAATCTCGGCCAGAACTGGGTGGGCTCCGGCCGCTACAGCATAGGCGGCTTCATGCTGGTGCTGCATGGCGGCGCGCTGCTGCTCGGCCTGGTCTGGCTTGCCAAGCGACACTTCAACTGGAGCCGCCCGCGCATGCGGCCCGCAACGCCCCCCCACGCGTGAAAACCATCCGTCGACTGATCTATGTGGAGGTGCTGAAGGCCGTGGCCTTCGTCACCCTCGGCTTCCTGAGCCTGTTCTTCTTCTTCGACTTCGTCGACGAGCTGCAGTCGATCGGCAAGCCGGGCAGCGGCGCATACGGAGCCGCCCAGGCCCTGGTCTTCGTGACGCTGCTGATCCCGAGCCACCTGTACGAACTGCTGCCGATCACCGTGCTGATCGGCACCATCTTCGTGATGGCGCGGCTCGCGCAGAGCTCCGAGTACACGATCCTGCGCACCAGCGGTCTCGGGCCGTGGCGTGCGCTGCGCACGCTGCTGGTGCTCGGGCTCGGCTTCGTGTTCCTGACCTTCGCCGTCGGCGACTACATCTCGCCGGCGTCGGACCGGACCGCGCAGCTGCTCAAGTCGCGCTACCAGGGCGTCTTCACGCTCGCGGGCAACACGGGCGCCTGGCTGAAGGAAAAGCAGGGCGACATGTCCTATGCGGTCAACGTGGTTTCGATGGCGCGCGACGGCACGCTGAAGAGTCCGCGCATCTTCGAGTTCGACGGCAAAGGCTTCGTGACCTCGCAGACCACCGCATCCTTCGCGCGCATCGTCGACGGCCACTGGGCGCTCTTCGGTGTCGAGCAGCAGCAGTACGACACGCGCAATACGGCCGACCGGGCCCGCATCGTCACCACCAAGGTTCCGGCGCTGGACTGGCCGAGCTCGCTCACACGCGAGATGGTGTCGGTCGCCCTGCTGCGTCCGGACCGCATGCGCACGCTCGACCTGTTCGAATATATCCAGCACCTCAACGCCAACGGCCAGACCGCACAGCGCTACGAGATCGAGTTCTGGCGCAAGGTGTTCTACCCGCTTTCCTGCCTGGTGATGGTGGTGCTCGCCCTGCCCTTCGCCTACCTGCATTTCCGCCAGGCAGGCATCACGGCCTATGTGTTCGGCGGCGTGATGATCGGCATCAGCTTCTTCCTCTTGAACAACGTGTTCGGCTACCTGGGCAACCTCAGCAACTGGTGGCCCTGGATCACGGCGGCGGCGCCCGGCCTGATCTACACGGTGATGTCGCTGGCCGCTTTCAGCTGGCTGGTGCTGCGGCGGTAGCGCCATGCAGTCCGCCGCGACAGGCATCGTGCTCTTTGCGCACGGCTCGCGCGATGAGCGCTGGCGCGCGCCGGTGGAGTCGGTGGCGCGACGCGTCGCGGCGCTCGACCCCGCGGCCCGCGTCGCCTGCGCCTATCTCGAACTGGTCGCGCCCGACCTGCGCACCGCGGCAGCAGAGCTGATTGCCGGCGGCGCCGGCGCCATCCGCGTGGTACCGCTCTTTCTCGGCATGGGAAAGCATCTGCGCGAAGACCTACCGCGCTTGCTCGACGACCTGCGCGCCGCGCATCCGGGCGTCGGCTTCTCGCTCGCGCAGGCGGTCGGCGAAGAGCCGGAAGTGATCGATCTTCTGGCTCGCATGGCGCTCAAATCCTGAACTTTTGCGGTGCTTTCGATAGACAGAGAAGGCATAATGAATTCCGAAATAAGACGGAATTTGTTATGAATCTTCACCAGTTCAAATTCGTGCAGGAAGCGGTTCGGCGCAACCTCAATCTGACCGAGGCGGCCAAGGCGCTTCACACCTCGCAGCCGGGCGTGTCCAAGGCCATCATCGAACTCGAGGAAGAACTGGGCGTGGAGATCTTCGCGCGCCACGGCAAGCGCCTCAAGCGCGTCACCGAACCCGGGCAGCATGTGCTCGCGAGCATCGAACTGATCATGCGCGAGGTCGGCAACCTCAAGCGCATCGGCGAGCAGTTCAGCGCCCAGGACAGCGGCACTCTTTCGATCGCCACCACGCACACGCAGGCGCGCTACGTGCTGCCGGTGCCGGTGGCGAAGCTGCGCGAGGCCTATCCCAAGGTCAACGTGAGCCTGCACCAGGGCTCGCCCGACCAGGTGGCGCGGATGGTGATCGACGAGATCGCGGAGATCGGCATCGCGACCGAATCGCTGTCCGACTACGCCGATCTCGTGACCATCCCCTGCTACGAATGGCAGCACGTGCTCGTGCTGCCCAAGGAGCATCCGCTCGCGAGCAAGGAGCGCATCTCGCTCGAGGACATCGCGGCCGAGCCGATCATCACCTATCACCCTTCTTTCACCGGCCGCACGCGCATCGACCATGCGTTCGCGCACAAGAAGCTCACGCCGCGCATCGCGCTCGAGGCCATCGACTCCGACGTCATCAAGACCTACGTGCGGCTCGGCCTCGGCGTCGGCATCGTGGCCGAGATGGCGGTGCGCGACGATTCCAATGCCGACCTCGTGGTGCGGCCGATGGGCCATGTGTTCGGCACCAATATCGCACGCGTCGCCTTCAAGCGCAGCGCCTACCTGCGCAACTTCGTCTTCAAATTCGCCGAGCTGCTTTCCGACCGGCTCGATCGCAACCTGATCGCCAAGGCCTTGAGCGGTCATCACCAGGACTACGAACTGTGAGTACCGTTCTCGCACGCACCCCCGACGTCAAGACCAAGCTGCCTACCGTCGGCACCACCATCTTCACCGTGATGTCGGCGCTGGCCGCGGAAAAGAAGGCGGTGAACCTCGGCCAGGGTTTTCCGGACTTCGATTGCGATCCGAAGCTGCTCGAAGCCGTCACCCGCGCGATGGCGGCCGGCCACAACCAGTACCCGCCGATGCCGGGCATCCCCGCGCTGCGCGAAGCAATCGCCGCGAAGATCTCCACGCTCTACGGACATCGCTACGACCCGAACACCGAGATCACCGTCACCGCCGGCGCAACGCAAGCGATCATCACTGCGATCCTCGCGGTGGTGCGCGCGGGCGACGAAGTGATCGTGCTCGAACCCTGCTACGACAGCTACGCGCCCAATATCGACCTGGCAGGCGGCACCGTGGTGCGCGTGCCACTCACGCCCGGCAGCTTCCGCCCCGACTTCGACAAGATCGCGGCCGCGATCACGCCGCGCACGCGCGCCATCATCGTCAACACGCCGCACAACCCCAGCGCCACCGTGTGGACCGAAGCGGAGATGCGCCGGCTCGAGGAACTGCTCGCGCCCACTGACGTGCTGGTGATCAGCGACGAGGTGTACGAGCACATGGTCTATGCCGGCGCACGGCACGAAAGCGCGGCGCGCTTCCCGGGCCTCGCGGCGCGCACCTTCATCGTGAGCAGCTTCGGCAAGACCTACCACGTGACCGGCTGGAAGGTCGGCTACGTGGCCGCGCCGGCGGCGCTCAGCGCCGAGTTCCGCAAGGTGCACCAGTTCAACGTGTTCACCGTCAACACGCCGATGCAGCATGCGATCGCGAGCTACATGGCCGACGCCGCGCCCTACCTCGAGCTGCCGGCCTTCTACCAGCACAAGCGCGATCTGTTCGCGGCCGGCCTGGCGAAGACGCGGCTCAGGCTGCTGCCCAGCGCCGGCACCTACTTCCAGTGCGTGGACATCAGCGAGGTCAGCGACCTGGGCGAGTCCGACTTCTGCCAGTGGCTCACGAGCGAGATCGGCGTCGCCGCCATTCCGCTTTCGGCCTTCTACGCCGACGGCTTCGACCAGCGCGTGGTGCGCTTCTGCTTCGCGAAAAAGGACGAAACGCTGCAAGTTGCCATCGACCGACTGGCGCGGCTCTGACACGAACGGTAGGAGAGTCCTGACCACCGGAGGGCGCGCCTTCCGGCGATGTATTCGCATTTCGACGCCGAACATGAGGCTCCAACATAAAAGGCCTAGGAGAAATCATGTCGCTCTCAATGATCCTGCTGATCGTTCTGATCCTGCTTCTGATCGGCGCATTGCCGAGCTGGGGCTACAGCCGCAGCTGGGGCTATGGCCCAAGCGGCGGCCTGGGTCTGGTGCTGCTGGTGGTGATCGTGCTGCTCCTCATGGGGCGCATATAGGTGGCACGACCGCTTGAACACAAAGCCCGCTTCGGCGGGCTTTTTTTTGGGTCCGCGCTCAGCTTTCCAGCTGAACCCACAGCTTGTCGAGCCGCTTGACGCTGACCGGCTGCGGCGTGCGCAGCTCCTGCGCGAAGAAGCTCACCCGCAACTCCTCGAGCAGCCAGCGGAACTCGCTCATGCGTTCGTCAAGCGCGCCCTTGCGCTCCGCCAGCAGGCGCCAGTAGCGCTGCTCCTGCGGACGCAGTTCCGCGAGCCGCTGTGCGTCGCGCGCCGGGTCGGCCCGCAGCTTGTCCAGGCGCAAGGTGATGGCCTTGAGGTAGCGCGCGAAGTGCGCCAGCCGCGGCCAGGGCGTGTCGACGATGAAGCGCTTGCCGACCAGGCGCTGCAGCTGCTGCGCCGCGTCGGCCGTGGCGGCGGGCTGGATCTTCGTCTCCTTGATCTTGCGCACGGCGAGCGTGTACTCGGCGAGGATGGCGCCGGCCAAACGCGCGACCTCGTTGGCGATCAGCGTGAGCCGCCCGCGGCCCTCCTCCACGCGCTGCTTGAACGCCGCCTCGTCGGCCGGCAGCGGCTCCTGCAGGAAGGCACGCTCGAGCGCCACGTCGACGATCTGGGCCCGCAGTTCCTCCGCGGTGCCGAGCGGCATGTAGGCGACCGCCATCTTCTGCAGATCGGGGATGTTCTTCTCGAGGTACTTGAGCGCATCCTTGAGCTGCAGCGCGAACAGGCGGCGCAGGCCGGAGCGATGCTTGGCGGCAGCCACCGCGGGTTCGTCGAAGACCTCGATCGTCACCGCGTCGCCGCCATCGACCAGCGCCGGAAAGCCGATCAGCGACTGCGCGCCGCGCCGCACCTCCATCAGCTCAGGCAGTTCGCCGAAGGTCCATGCCGTGTAGCGCTGGCCGGCCGGCAGCGCGGGCGTTGCGGGCGCCTTGGCCGCGGCCTTGTCCTCCGCCGGCGCAGACGCTTGGGGCTTGTCGACGGACGCCTTGACGTTGAGTCCCGCCAGCGCCTGGAACGCGCCGCGCGCCTGCGCACCGAGCTCCGCCTTCAGCGCGCCCAGGTTGCGCCCCATGCCAAGCTGGCGGCCGTGTTCGTCGACCACGCGCAGGTTCATGAACAGATGCGGCGGCAGCATGTCGAGCTTGAAGTCGGTTCGCTTCACGTCGAGGCTGGTCTGGTCGCGCACCCGCTTCAGCAGCGCATCGGTCAGCGACCCGTGGCCGAAGACTTCGGGCGCGGCCAGTTGCTCCGCCAGGCGCGCGGCCGATTCGGGCAAGGGTACCAGGCGGGCGCGCGGCTTCTGCGGCAGGCTCTTCAGCAGCGCCTGCACCTTGTCCTTCAGCATGCCGCTCACCAGCCATTCGCAGCGCTCCTCGCTGACCTGGTTCAGTACGAAGAGCGGCACGGTAACCGTCAATCCGTCCTTGGCGTCGCCGGGCTCGTGCAGGTAGGTCGCGGCGCAATCGACGCCGCCCAGCCGGACCGTCGGCGGGAAGGACTGGGTCGTGATGCCGGCCGCGGTGTGCCGCATCAGCTCCTCGCGCGTCAAGTAAAGCAGTCGCGGCTGGTCCTTCGACGCTTGCCGGTACCAGCTCTCGAACGCGAGGCCGCTCGAAACATCGGGCGGCAGCTGGGCGTCGTAGAAAGCGTAGATCAGCTCGTCGTCGACCAGCACGTCCTGCCTGCGCGACTTGTGCTCCAGGCCCTCGACCTCGCGCACCAGCTTGCGGTTGGCCGCGAGAAAGGGCAGCTTGCTTTCCCACTGACCGCCGACCAGGGCCTCGCGGATGAAGATCTCGCGCGCAGCCACCGGGTCGACCTTGCTGAAATCCACGCGCCTCCCGCTGTAGACCACCAGACCGTACAGCGTGGCGCGCTCCAGCCCCCCGACCTGCGCACTCTTCTTCTCCCAGTGCGGGTCGAGCAGCTGCTTCTTGAGCAGATGGCCCGCGACCTGCTCGAGCCACTGCGGCTCGATGTTGGCGATGCCGCGGCCGAACAGGCGCGTGGTCTCGACCAATTCGGCGACGACGATCCAGCGGCCGGGTTTCTTCTTGAGGTGCGCACCCGGATGACGGTAGAACTTGATGCCGCGCGCGCCGAGGTAGGCCTCGTCGTCCTCCAGCTTCCAGCCGATGTTGCCCAGCAGGCCGGAGAGCATCGAGAGATGCAGCGGTTCATAGCCCGCCGGCTCAGCATTGATGCGCCACTTGTGCTCCGTCACCACCGTGAGCAGCTGCGAATGGATGTCACGCCATTCGCGCACGCGGCGCACGTTGATGAAGTTCTGTCTGAGCAGCGACTCGTACTGGCGGTTGCTGAGCTTGTGCGTGTCGCCGTGCCCGCCGCGCGCATCATGGATCCATTTCCACAAGCGCAGATAGCCGCTGAACTCGCTCTTCTCGTCGTCGAACTTCGCATGCGCCTGGTCGGCCTGCTGTTGCGCCTCCATCGGCCGGTCGCGCACGTCCTGCACCGACAGGGCGCTGGCGATCACCAGCACCTCTTCGAGCGCCCCACGCGTGCGGGCCTCCAGGATCATGCGGCCGACCCGCGGGTCGAGCGGCAGCCTGGCCAGCTCGGCGCCCATTGGCGTGAGCTCGTTCGCATCGTCGACCGCGCCCAGCTCGTTGAGCAGCTGGTAGCCGTCGGCGATGGCGCGCCGCTGCGGCGCTTCGAGAAAGGGAAAGCGCTCGACGTCCCCCAGCCGCAGCGACTTCATGCGCAGGATCACGCCGGCCAGCGAGGAGCGCAGGATTTCCGGATCGGTGAAGCGCGGCCGGCTCTCGAAATCCTTCTCGTCGTAGAGCCGGATGCAGATGCCGTCGGCGACCCGGCCGCAGCGGCCCGCGCGCTGGTTGGCCGCGGCCTGGCTGATCGGCTCGACCAGCAGCTGTTCCACCTTGCTGCGGAAGCTGTAGCGCTTGACGCGCGCGGTACCGGCGTCGATCACGTAGCGGATGCCCGGCACCGTCAGCGAGGTTTCGGCGACGTTGGTGGCCAGCACGATGCGGCGACCGGTGTGGCCGTCGAAGATGCGGTCCTGCTCGGCCTGCGACAGGCGCGCGAACAGCGGAAGCACCTCGGCGCTGCGCATCAGCGGCTGGTGGCTCAGGTGCTTGCGCAGGTGGTCGGCGGCCTCGCGGATCTCACGCTCGCCCGGCAGGAAGACCAGGATGTCTCCGGCGTTGTGCGGGTCGCGCCAGAGCTCGTCGACGCCGTCGGCGATGGCGTTGGTGAGGTCGTAGTCGCGCGATTCCTCGAAGGGCCGGTAGCGCTGCTCCACCGGAAACATTCGGCCCGACACCATGATCGTCGGCGCCGGCGTCATTGGCCCCCACGCTCCGCGCTGCGCGTCGTCGCTGCCCCCCGAAGGGGCCGCGCCCGCCTTGGGGCGGCCCGGCGCCGGGCGGGCCGACGCGAAATGCTGCGCGAACCGGTCCGCATCGATGGTGGCCGAGGTCACGATGACCTTGAGGTCCGGCCGCCGCGGCAGGATCTCGCGCAGGTAGCCGAGCAGGAAGTCGATGTTCAGCGAGCGCTCGTGCGCCTCGTCGATGATCAGCGTGTCGTAGGCCTTGAGCAGCGGATCGGTCTGCGTTTCCGCCAGCAGGATGCCGTCGGTCATCAGCTTGACCGAGGCGTCGCGCGCCAGCCGGTCCTGGAAGCGCACCTTGAAGCCGACCACCTCGCCCAGCGGCGTCTTGAGTTCTTCCGCGATGCGCTTGGCCACCGACGATGCGGCGATGCGCCGCGGCTGCGTGTGGCCGATCAGCCGGCCCTTGCCAGGGGGCGCATTGAGCTTGCCCCGCCCCAGGGCCAGCGCGATCTTGGGCAGCTGGGTGGTCTTGCCCGAGCCCGTCTCGCCGCAGACGATCACGACCTGGTTCGCCTCGATGGCGGCCATGATTTCGTCGCGCCGGGCCGACACCGGCAGGGATTCTGGAAACTCGATTCGAAGGGGGGACGAAGACAAGGCTGGCAGTTCGGGGAAAATCATCGATTATCTTGCGCCCGGCCTCTTCGCCTGCCCTACCCCGCCAATGTCCACCGTCTTCAACTTCACCTTCGTCCCCTGGTTCCGCTCGGTGGCGCCCTACATCCACATGCACCGCGGCAAGACCTTCGTGGTCGCAATGGCGGGCGAGGCCATCGCGGCCGGCAAGCTGCCCAACATCGCGCAGGACCTGGCGCTGATCCAGAGCATGGGCGTCAAGGTGGTCCTGGTGCACGGTTTCCGGCCACAGGTCAATGAGCAGCTGCGCGCCAAGGGCCACGAAGCCAAGTACTCGCACGGCATGCGCATCACGGACGAAGTGGCGCTCGACTGCGCGCAGGAGGCTGCCGGCCAGCTGCGCTACGAGATCGAGGCCGCCTTCAGCCAGGGCCTGCCGAACACGCCGATGGCCGGTTCCACCGTGCGCATGATCTCGGGCAACTTCATCACCGCACGGCCGGTCGGCGTGGTCGACGGTGTCGACTTCCAGCATTCGGGACTGGTGCGCAAGGTCGATGCCGCGGGCATCCGCCGCGGGCTCGACTTCGGCGCCATGGTGCTGATGTCGCCCTTCGGCTTCTCGCCCACCGGCGAGGCCTTCAACCTCACGATGGAAGAAGTCGCGACCAGCGTGGCGATCTCGATCCAGGCCGACAAGCTGATCTTCCTGACCGAGATTCCCGGCATCGCGCAGGACGCCGGCCAGCCCATCAGCGAGGACAACCCCATCGACACCGAGCTGCCGCTCGACAGCGCCAGGAAGCTACTGGCCTCCTTGCCGCCGGCCCAGCGCCCGACCGACACGGCCTTCTACCTTCAGCACTGTGTCAAGGCCTGCGAAGCAGGCGTGGAGCGCAACCACATCATTCCCTTCTCAGTGGACGGCTCGCTGCTGCTGGAGGTCTACGTGCACGACGGCATCGGCACCATGGTGATCGACGAAAAGCTCGAATCGCTGCGCGAGGCGACGGCAGACGACATCGGCGGCATCCTGCAGCTCATCGAGCCCTTCGAGCGCGACGGCACGCTGGTCAAGCGCAGCCGCACCGAGATCGAGCGCGACGTCGGCCAGTACACGGTGATCGAGCACGACGGCGTGATCTTCGGCTGCGCGGCGCTCTACCCCTATCCGGAAGCGAAGACCGCGGAGATGGCGGCGCTGACCGTCTCGCCGCAGTCGCAGTCGCAGGGCGACGGCGAACGCATCCTGAAGCGCGTCGAACAGCGCGCCAAGGCCAGCGGGCTGGAGAGCATCTTCGTGCTCACCACGCGCACCATGCACTGGTTCCTCAAGCGCGGCTTCCAGCAGGTCAACCCCGACTGGCTGCCCGAGGCGCGCAAGCGCAAGTACAACTGGGACCGCAAGAGCCAGGTGCTGGTCAAGAAGCTGTAGGCGTGTAGACGACCTCGTCGAACGGATACAGCGGGCGCGCGAGCCGCTCGAACGGGAACAGCGCGTAGTCCGAACTGGTGACGCCCGGGCTGTCACACTCGACCAGGCCGGCCGAAATGGGCACGAACACCGGCCGGCAGTACATGCGCGACTTCAGCAGCAGGAAGCGCGCACGGCGCGGATCGAGGCCGACGCTTTCGAAGGTACCCAGGTCCCAGGGCTCGTGCGTGCGCTCGGTGACGACGATCTGCGCCGCGCCGATGTCGAACACCGCAGAGCGGCCCATGCAGGCGCGCTGGCCGGTGTAGGTGGGCCCGGTGATCACGTATTCGCCGTCTGTGAGCGCGCGCACCGTGCCGCGCAGCCGCACGGGCGGCGTGTTGCGGCCGATCTGCACGAGCGGGCGCTTGTGGCCCAGCAGCAATTCGATCTCGGCGCCGATGCCGGCCTCGGCGCACTGCGCGACCGCCTGCGGATCGCACAGCAGGCCGGCCTGGATGCCCTGCATGCCGGCCGCAAGCGCCGCCATCAGCACGCCCATGGTGTCGCAGCTGCCGCCCGACATGCAGTTGTCGCCGTGGTCGAGCAGCAGCACCGGCCGATCGGCCTGCGCGGCCAGCATGCGGGCGCGCTCGAGCGACTGCGCCAGCGGCTCGGACCGGTAGACGAAGTCCGCACGCGCCGCCCAGATGCGCTGCGCCAGCGCGGCCGCTACCCGGTCGGCCGCGGCGGCGTCGCCGTCGCCCACCACTACCACGCTGATGCAGGGGTGCGGGATGTCGGCCAGGCTGAAGCCGGCAAGGATCGACACCGCGGCCATGCCATCGGCTTCCGCCGCGCGCGCCGCCGCCACGGCGTCGCGCATCGCGCCTTCGGCGGTGGCGCTGCGCAGGGTGTGCGTCATCAGCGGCAGCCGGCGCCAGGCCAGCACGGGACGGCAAGGCCCGTCCAGCGTGGCGAACAGCAAGCGGCCCGCGTGCTCGCCGGTCTCGTACATGTCCACGTGCGGATAGGTCTTGAAGCTCACGATCACGTCGGCGTGGTCGATCATCTTCTGCGTCACGTTTCCGTGCAGATCGAGCGCCACGGCGACGGGCACCCCCGGCGCGACGGCCCGGATGCGCGCCAGCAGGTCGCCCTCGCCGTCGTCGCTGCCAGCGGCCACCATCGCGCCGTGCAGGTCGAGCAGCACGGCGTCGCAACCGGGCACGGCGTCGACGATGCAGTCGCAGATCGCCGCATAGGCGGCCGCCTCCACCCGGCCGCTGGGATTGGCCGAGGCCGAGATCGGCGTCACGATCTCCGCGCCCCTCGCCTTCGCGAGATCGATGAAGGCCGACATGGCGGTGCGCCCGCCCTCGGCTTCGCGCCGGGCGTCGGCACCGTACAGCGGCCCCTCGTTGCCGAAGGCCGAAAGCGGCGTGGGCACCGGCGAAAACGTGTTGGTCTCGTGGTTCATCCGCGCGATGAGGACTTTCATGCTGCTGCGCTCCTCAATCCGGCACCCGGGGCGATGTCGACGCCGCCAGCCGGGTCCATGGCAGGTCCGCCGGATCGGCGGACATCGGGCCCGGCGCGCGCGCCACCAGGATCTGCTGCGCGATCGGCGCGAAGTCGGCGCGGAAATGCACCGAGCTCTTGTTGACGAGGATCTTCATCCGCTCGGGCTCGATGCCGACGCAGCGGTACAGCGCGCGGTCGAGCATCTGCTTCTTGCCGCTGGCGACCACGACCAGCACGCCCTCCACATCGAGGCAGGCGCAAGGACCGAGCCGGACGCTGACGCCTGTCATCATCGGCCCCTGCAGCACGACGTTGCCGTCGTGCAGCGCGCGCACCGTGCATTCGGCCTCCACCGGCGGATCGCTCCACTGGGCCGACCAGGTCGGCACCGAGCGGCCCAGTGCCAGGCGCAGGCGCGCACCCTGCCCCGCCGCATGGGCGGCCGCTGCGGCCTCGGGGTCGTACAGCAGCCCGAGCGCCACCTGCTGCGGAAGGCGCTGTCCTGCACCCGCGCGCAAGAGTGCATGCAGCATGCCGGTGGTGTTGCTGTCGGCGCCGGCGCCGGGGTTGTCCTGGGTGTCGGCGATGACCACCGGACGATCGGCCGCGGCAGCCAGTTCGAGGGCCTCCGCCACGGCATCGTCCGGCGTCCACGTGGCGATGCGCCAGCGCGATGCGGGCTTGCAGATGTCGGCGTACAGCGCGTCGACCACCGCCTGCGCCGCGTCGCCGTAGGCCCAGACCATGGGGCCGCACTCGGAGAAATCGGCGGCCGGAAAGCCCATTGCGACGCTGGCCACCGTGCCGTGGCGCGCGTCCAGCCCGGGCAGGCTGCGATAGACCGCACCGGCCGGCTCGATCATGGTGCAGCCCGCGTTGATCGGGATCAGGAACGGGATGCGGCGTGCGTCAAAAGGCTCGCGCGAGCCGCGCGCGAGGCGCCGTTCCATCAGCTGCGCGGCCAGCCGGCCGGTCGCCTCGGTATCGACGTGCGGATAGGTGCGGTAGGCCGCCATCGCATCGGCCAGATCGAGCATCTGCTGCGTCACGTTGGCATGCAGGTCGAGGCTGGCGACGATCGGCAGGCCCGGCCCGACCAGCGCGCGCAGCCGCGCCAGCAGCTCACCCTCTGCATCGTCGACGTGTTCGGCCACCGCGGCGCCATGGAGGTCGAGGTAGATGGCGTCCAGTCCCGGCCCGGCCAGTGCGCTGCGCGCCGCCTCGACGATGGTGCCCACGATGCGTTCGAAGGCCTCGCGCGTCACCTGGGCCGAGGGCGTGGCGCCGGCCCAGCAGGAGGGCAGCAGTTGCCAGCCGCGTGCCCGCGCCTCGGCGATGAAGCCGCCCGCCGGCAGGCTGGAGCCGGTGAAGCGCTCCAGCATCGCCGGCCCTTCCGCATAGGCGGGGAAGCTGTCGCCGCGCTGAAAGGCGGCCCAGTCGGCACGTGTCGGAGCGAAGGTGTTGGTTTCGTGCTGGAAGCCGGCGATCAGGATATTCATCGTTTCATTGTGAGCTGCGAGAGGCTTCGCCGCCCAGCCTGACCCGCAATCGGCCAGTACGCCGGGCCGGCCACCGCGATAATCACCCCATGAACCCCCTGCTCGCCAAGCTGCAGCCCTACCCCTTCGCGCGACTGCGCGAACTGTTCGCCGGCGTCACGCCGAACCCCGGCTTCGAACCGATCAGCCTGGGCATCGGCGAGCCCAAGCATGCGACGCCGCCCTTCATCAAGGATGCATTGAGCAACAGCCTCGACACGCTGGCGGTCTACCCCGCGACCGCGGGCGAGCTCCCCCTGCGCGAGGCCTTCACCGGCTGGGTGCAACAGCGCTACGGCCTGGCGCTCGATCCGGCCACGCAGGTGCTGCCGGTCAACGGCTCACGCGAGGCGCTATTCTCGCTGGCGCAGACGGTGGTCGACCCCACGAAGACCCCGGCGCCTGTGGTGCTCTCCCCCAATCCGTTCTATCAGATCTACGAGGGCGCGGCCCTGCTGGCGGGCGCCGAGCCCTACTACGTGCCGAGCGTGGCGGCGCGCAACTTCGCGGTCGACTGGGACAGCGTACCGGCCGAGATCTGGGCGCGCGCGCAACTGGTCTACGTCTGCTCGCCCGGCAACCCGACCGGCGCGGTGATGCCGCTCGAAGAATGGAAGAAGCTGTTCGCGCTGTCGGACGCGCACGGCTTCGTCATCGCGTCCGACGAGTGCTACAGCGAGATCTACTTCCGCGACGAGCCGCCGCTGGGCGGACTCGAAGCCGCCGCCAGGCTGGGCCGCGACGACTTCCGCAAGCTGGTGGCGCTGACTTCGTTGTCTAAGCGCAGCAACGTGCCTGGGCTGCGCAGCGGCTTCGTGGCAGGCGACGCAGGCATCCTGAAGCAGTTCCTGCTGTATCGCACCTACCACGGCAGCGCGATGAGCGGCGCCGTGGCGGCCGCCAGCATCGCGGCCTGGGGCGACGAAAGCCACGTGGTCGACAACCGTGCGCAGTACCGCGCCAAGTTCGCGGCCGTGACGCCCCTGCTCGAGCCGGTGCTCGACGTGCGCCTGCCCGATGCCAGCTTCTACCTCTGGGCGGGGGTGCCGGCAGTGTGGAACGGCGACGACACTGCCTTCGCCCGCGAGCTCTACGCTCAATACAATGTGACGGTGTTGCCGGGCAGCTACCTGGCGCGCGATGCGCAAGGCGCCAACCCCGGCCGGGGCCGCATCCGCATGGCGCTCGTGGCCAGCACCAAGGAGTGCGTGGAAGCCGCGCAGCGCATCGTCCAGTTCGTTCAACGGGGCCGCTGAGCCCTCTTTCATCGTTTTCCACATGACCCAACAACTCCAGCAGACCATCGACGCCGCGTGGGAAGACCGCGCCAACATCTCCGCCACCAGCGCCCCGAAGGAAGTTCGCGATGCGGTCGAGCATGTGATCGCCGAGCTCAACAACGGCCAACTCCGCGTCGCCACGCGCGAGGCCGTGGGCCGGTGGACGGTGCACCAGTGGATCAAGAAGGCGGTGCTGCTGTCCTTCCGCATCAAGGACAACGAACAGATGCAGGCCGGCTCGCTCGGCTTCTACGACAAGGTGCCGACCAAGTTCTCGCACCTCTCGGCCGGCGAGCTGAAGGAAGCCGGCGTGCGCATCGTGCCGCCGGCCGTGGCGCGCCGCGGCAGCTACATCGCCAAGGGCGCGATCCTGATGCCCTCCTACGTGAACATCGGCGCCTACGTCGGCGAAGGCACCATGGTCGACACCTGGGCCACGGTCGGCTCGTGCGCCCAGATCGGCGCCAATGTGCATCTCTCAGGCGGCGTCGGCATCGGCGGCGTGCTGGAGCCGCTGCAGGCCGGCCCGACCATCATCGAAGACAACTGCTTCATCGGCGCGCGTTCCGAAGTGGTCGAGGGCGTGGTGATCGAAGAGAACTCCGTGCTGTCGATGGGCGTGTACATCGGCCAGAGCACGCCGATCTACGACCGCGCAACCGGCGAAGTCACCTACGGCCGCGTGCCGGCCGGCTCGGTCGTCATCAGCGGCACGCTGCCCAAGGACAACGGCAAGTACAGCCTGTACGCCGCGATCATCGTGAAGCGAGTGGACGCGCAGACACGTGCCAAGACCTCGCTCAACGACCTGCTGCGCGACTAGTCATTTCGATTTCAACAACCAACGAAACCGAGGAGAAGTGCCGATGAAGACGATGGAGCGAATTCTTCGCCTGATGGCCGAACGCAAGGCGTCCGACATCTACCTCTCGGCGCACTCCCCGGCGCTGATCCGCATCAACGGCAACTGCCTGCCCATCAATGCGCAGGTGCTGCCGCCGGAGGCGCCGCTCGCCCTGCTGTCCGAGGTGGTGAATGCGGAGCGCATCGCCGAACTCGAACGCACCGGCGAGCTCAACACGGCGATCGCGCTCGAGGACGCGGGCAACTTCCGCATCAGCGCAATGCGCCAGCGCGGCAGCTATGCGGTGGTGGTGCGGCACATCGCCTCGGTCATCCCGTCCTTCGCCGAGCTCAACCTGCCCGAGATCCTGAAGACGCTGGTGATGGAGAAGCGCGGCCTGATCCTGATGGTGGGCTCCACCGGCGCCGGCAAGAGCACCACGCTCGCCTCGATGCTGGACTTCCGCAACGAGAACGCCACCGGCCACATCCTCACCGTCGAGGAGCCGATCGAATTCACCTTCACCAACAAGAAGTCGATGGTGAATCAGCGCGACGTCGGCAGCGACACGCAGTCGCTGCAGATCGCGCTCAAGAACGCGCTACGCCAGGCGCCGGACGTGATCCAGATCGGCGAGATCCGCGACCGCGAGACCATGACGGCCGCGATCGCCTATGCCCAGTCGGGCCATCTGTGCGTGGCCACGCTGCATGCCAACAACAGCTACCGCGCGCTCAACCGCATCCTGAGCTTCTATCCGGTCGAGGTGCGCGCTACGCTGCTGGGCGACCTCGGCGGCGCCCTGCGTGCGATCGTCGCGCAGCGCCTGCTGCGCACACCCGATGGCGCCCGCATGCCGGCGCTCGAAGTGCTGCTCAACACGGCGCTGGTGGCCGAGCTCATCGGCAAGGGCGACTTCTCGGGCGTCAAGGAGGCGATGGAACAGTCCATGGCCGAAGGCTCGCAGACCTTCGAGGAAGACATCGCCCGGCTGATCACCGACGGCTTCATCACCCGCGAGGAAGGCCTCGCGCAAGCCGACTCGCCGACCAACCTGATGTGGCGCCTGCAGAACCGCACGGCGCCGGCTGCGCGCCGCGAAGACCGCGCACTGCTCGACCAGGTCGACGAACCCACCTTCACGGACATCACGCTCGACGTCCGTCACTAGCCCTCTCTTTTTTTCAATGTCCCGAACGCTGCAACTCGCCGAACAACTGATCTCCCGCCCCTCGGTCACCCCCGACGATGCGGGCTGCCAGCAGATCCTCGGCGAGCGGCTGGCGCGGTTCGGCTTCAGGCTGGAGAGCATCGAAAGCGGCCCGGCCGACTTTCGCGTGACCAACCTGTGGGCCGTGCGTCCCGGGGCCGCCGAGCCCCAGGCCGCGCGGACCGTGGCCTTTGCCGGCCACACCGACGTGGTGCCCACCGGCCCGCTCGAGCACTGGAGCAGCCATCCGTTCACGCCCACGCACCGCGACGGCAAGCTCTACGGCCGCGGCGCATGCGACATGAAGACCTCGCTGGCGGCCTTCGTGGTCGCAATCGAGGACTTCCTGGCCGCCACGCCCGATCCGCGCCTCACGCTCGCCCTGCTCCTCACCAGCGACGAGGAAGGGCCGGCGCTCGACGGCACCGTGGTGGTCTGCAACACGCTGGCGGCGCGCGGCGAGCGCATCGACTACTGCATCGTCGGCGAGCCGACCGCGGTCGAGCGCTGCGGCGACATGATCAAGAACGGCCGGCGCGGCACGATGAGCGGCAAGCTCACCGTCAAGGGCGTCCAGGGGCACATCGCCTATCCGCACCTGGCGAAGAACCCGATCCACGCCTTTGCGCCGGCGCTGGCCGAACTGGTCGCGATCAACGCCGCTGGCGGCTGGGATGCCGCTGCCAACCCCTATTTCCAGCCGACCAGCTGGCAGATCAGCAACATGCATGCGGGCACCGGCGCCAGCAACGTGATTCCCGGCGCTGCGGTGATCGACTTCAACTTCCGCTTCTCGACCGAGTCGACGCCCGAATCGCTGCAAGCGCGCGTGCAGGCCGTGCTCGACGCGCACGGCCTCGACTACACGCTGGCCTGGACCATCGGCGGCCTGCCCTTCCTGACCACGCCGGGCGAGCTCGTCGGCGCGGTGCAGCAGGCGATCCGCGACGAGACCGGCATCGAGACCGAGCTGTCGACCTCCGGCGGCACCAGCGATGCGCGATTCATCGCCAAGATCTGCAAGCAGGTGGTCGAGCTTGGCCCCGTCAACGCCAGCATCCACAAGATCGACGAGCACATCGCCGTCGCCGAGATCGAACAGCTCAAGAACATCTACAAGCGCACGCTGGACCGGCTCGAAACGCTGCTATCGGTATGAGCAGTGTCATCGAGCTGATCGAGGCCGGCGCCACGCAGCTGGCCGATGCGGGCGTGGCCTTCGGCCACGGCACACAGAACGCCTTCGATGAAGCCGCCTGGCTGGTGCTGTGGCGCCTGGGCTTGCCGCTGGACGACCTGGATGCGGTCGCCGATCGCGCGGTCGGTCCTGCGGATGCAGCACGGGTGGCCGACCTGCTGGCGCAACGGATCGCGACGCGCAAGCCCGCCGCCTATCTGACCAAGGAGGCCTGGCTGCAAGGCGTGCCCTTCTATGTCGACGAGCGCACCATCGTTCCGCGCAGCTTCATCGCGGAGTTGCTGGCCGACGGCAGCATCGATCCCTGGCTGGGAGAACACACACGGCGCGTGCTGGACCTGTGCACCGGCAACGGCAGCCTTGCGGTACTGGCGGCGATGACCTATCCGGAAATCAGCGTCGACGCGGCCGACCTGTCGACCGAGGCGCTCCAAGTGGCGGCCATCAACGTCACGCGCCACCAGCTCGACTCGCGCATCACGCTGCTCGAATCGGACGGCCTCGCAAAGGTGCGCGGTCCTTACGAGCTGATCCTTTGCAACCCTCCCTACGTCAATGCGAAGAGCATGGCCGGGCTTCCTGCCGAATACCGCGCCGAGCCCGAGCTCGCGCTGGCCGGCGGTGCCGACGGCATGGACTTCATCCGCCGGCTTTTCGCCGATGCACCGGCGCGCATGAGCGAATCCGCCGTGCTGGTGCTTGAAATCGGCAACGAGCGCTCGCACTTCGAGGCAGCGTTCCCGCAGCTCGAGGTGGTGTGGCTCGCCACCAGCGCGGGCGAAGACCAGGTGCTGCTGGTCCCGCGCGAATCACTTCTTTAATGATCACTCTCAAAAACGTCATTCTGCGCCGCAGCGCCAAAGTGCTGCTCGACGGCGCCAGCGTCACCATCAACCCCGGCGAGAAGGTCGGGCTGGTGGGGCGCAACGGCGCCGGCAAGTCCACCTTGTTCGCGCTCTTCAACGGCACGCTGCACGAGGACGGCGGTGATTTCTCGTGCCCGAAGCAGTGGCGGCTGGCGCAGGTCGCGCAGAACATGCCCGAGACCGACGAGCCCGCCACCGACTTCGTGGTCGGCGGCGACACGCGGCTGGTGGAGTTGCGCGAAGCCCTCGCCGTGACCGAAGCCGCCCATGCAGCAGATCCGGACGATCACGACATCGGCATGGACCTAGCCCATGCCTACACCGACCTGGCCGATGCCGGCGAGCACGATGCCGTGCCGCGCGCGCAGGCGCTGATCCTCGGCCTCGGCTTCAAGGCCCACGAGCTCGACCAGCCGGTCAACGGCTTCTCCGGCGGCTGGCGCATGCGCCTGCAGCTGGCGCGCGCGCTGATGTGCCCGAGCGACCTGCTGCTGCTCGACGAACCGACCAACCACCTGGACCTGGACGCCCTGGTCTGGCTCGAAGCCTGGCTGCAGAAATACGCCGGCACGATGATCGTGATCAGCCACGACCGCGAGTTCCTCGACGCCGTGACCGACGTCACGCTGCACATCGAGCACGCCAAGCTCACGCGCTACGGCGGCAACTACAGCGCCTTCGAGACCCTGCGCGCCCAGCAGATGGAGCTGCAGCAGTCCGCCTTCGCCAAGCAGCAGGACAAGATCGCCCACCTGCAGAAGTTCATCGATCGCTTCAAGGCCAAGGCCAGCAAGGCCAAGCAGGCGCAAAGCCGCGTCAAGGCGCTGGAGCGCATGGAAAAGGTCGCGCCGCTGCTGGCCGAGGCCGACTTCAGCTTCGAGTTTAAGGAGCCGGGCAATATCCCGAACCCGATGCTCTCGATCAGCGATGCCAGCTTCGGGTACCTGATTGAAGACGAACCGCCCAAGACCATCCTGCGCGGCGTGAACCGCTCGGTGCTGGCCGGCCAGCGCATCGGCATCCTGGGCGCCAATGGCCAGGGCAAGTCGACCCTGGTCAAGACGATCGCGCGCGAGATGGGCGCGCTTGCCGGCACGGTGACCGAGGGCAAGGGCCTCAACATCGGGTACTTTGCGCAACAGGAGCTCGACGTGCTGCGCCCGCAGGACACCCCGCTCGAACACATGGTGCGCATGGCGCGCGAGCTCGGCTCGAGCGTCAAGGAGCGCACCGGCGAGCAGGACCTGCGCGGCTACCTGGGCAGCTTCAACTTCAGCGGCGACATGGTGAAACAGGCGGTCGGCACCATGAGCGGCGGCGAGAAGGCGCGCCTGGTACTGGCGATGATGGTCTGGCAACGGCCCAACCTGCTGCTGCTGGACGAGCCGACCAACCACCTCGACCTCGCCACCCGCGAGGCCCTGGCCGTGGCGCTCAACGAGTTCGAAGGCACGCTGATGCTGGTGAGCCACGACCGCGCGCTGCTGCGCTCGGTCTGTGACGAGTTCTGGCTGGTCGGCCGCGGCGTGGTGACCGATTTCGACGGCGACCTCGACGACTACCAGCGCTACCTGCTGGACGAGGCCAAGCGCCTGCGCGAAGAGGCCAAGCTGGCGACGCGCGAGGCTGCCGTCGTCCTCGTCGAAAAGGCGGTGCCCTCTCCCCAGGCGACGGTCCAGGACCGCCAGCAGCGCAGCGAGCAAGCCAAGCCGCTCAAGCGCGAGCTGGCGACGATTGACGAGCGACTCGCCGCCGCCGGCACCGAAAAGGCCTCGCTCGAAGCACGGCTGGCGAATCCGCTGCCGGCGAGCGAGATCGCCGAGGCCGGCAAGCGCCTGAAAACGCTGAACGACGAGATCGGGCAGCTCGAAGAACGCTGGCTGGCGCTGTCGGACCGGCTCGAGGCGCTCGCGGCCTGAGCTGGCGTGATAGGCTGCGCCGAATATGCCGTCGGCCATCGAACTCGCCCAGGGTGATCCGCAGCTGATCGCGGCGATCCGGCGCAGCCGGCGCCTGCTCGGCCGCAAGGCGCTGATCGCCGCCGCCGCGAGTGCGGTTCCGCTTCCCGGCGTCGACTGGGCCGCCGACGCGGCACTGCTCTCGCGGGTGGTGCCCCAGATCAGTGCGGAATTCGGCCTCTCGGCGACCCAGATCCAGCGCCTGGCGCCCCACCAGCGTGAGCGCGTGCAGCAGGCGGCCGCCGCCGTCGGCGCCCTGCTGGTGGGCAAGCTCGTGACCCGCGAACTGCTGATCAAGCTGGCCCGCCATGCCGGCATCCGTCTGACCGCCAAGCAGGCCACCAAGTACGTACCCATTGCGGGCCAGATCGTCTCGGCGGCGCTGGGCTACGCCGCCTTGCGCACGCTGGGCGAGCTGCACATCAAGGAATGCGTGCAGGTGACGCAATCGGTCCGGCACCTGCTTCCGCCGCCTGAAGGCGCGCCCCGCGCCGAGCGACCGGCGGCGCCCTCACGCCTCCGCCAGACATGGAATCGACTCCGGCTGCACTGACCGGGCAGTGCCTTTGCCCCCACAAGCTGTTGGCTTACCACGCCATGAAATCCGGCGCAATTGTTCAGGCGGGTCATAATGCGGCCGAAGCGACAGGCTCCGAATCAGGGGCGAGCCCCCGAAGGCCAAACAGGGACCAAGGTGAGGAGAGCGAAAGATGAATGAGACAGACCTCGCAACATCGATAGAGCGACTCATGGCCCGAGTCGACTACTACCTGCACTGCGAGCTGGATGAAGAGTACGACCACGACCGCCCGGACACGGCGCGCCGTCAGTTGGAGACGGCCCTGCGGCAGGAGCTGCTGCGCGCGAGCGCCGTCGGTATCGTCTCCGCAATCTCGAGCACACACCCGGCGATCGGCGGCAATGAGGCGGCCTGAAACGCAGAAATCCCTAAAGAGGCCCGCAAGCCAATAGGCATGCGGGCCTTTCTTATTTGGCCCGGTTCTGCAGCGCGTCCGCGAACTTCAAGACGTTCTTCGATACGGCGCCCATGATTTCCCGGTCTTCCAAAAGACTGCCCAGTTGCTGATGAAGTTGCAACAGCGCCGGTGTGGGCATCACGATGGTCTGAATCGGCTTCGGCACCTCACCGGATCGCGCTTCAGTTCCGAAAATGAGCTTGGAGACCGACGGTCCGACGGCAATTTGCGCGATCTGATCCACATACACCGTGGAAGGAGACTGCAGGACCGGTTCCGTCGTGGTAGGTTTTGGTGGCGTTGGTATGTTCATACCAAGGTTTCTACTCCACTGGTCCTACCTGGTTCCTATAGGCCATTCGTGGTATGGAGGAAGGGCCACGTGAGGCGTAGAACATTTCCGCCCGATGGGCCTGCGTGTCTGTCTGCTGGTGTGTCCTGAAGTGAGTGGCTCGGGCCCTGGTATCACTGCCCGTGGCGGGGCAAGGGGAAGATCATGGACAAGCCTCATGGTAAGACTGTGCTCTGCGCTTCCGCGGCCGCGGCGGCGATGATGGTGTTGGGCTCTGCATGGGCGCACGAGCAAGGCCGAATGACGGGTGGCGGAAGCTTTTTCTGCAGCGAGCTCGCGACAGGGAACCAAAGAGTGACGCACGGGTTCGAGTTGCATTGCAAGACCGACGAACAGCCCAGCCCCGCAGAGCCGAACAATCTGGAAATCAACTTCTCCGGTGGCGACAATTTCCATCTGACCACGTTGACGAAGGCCCTGTGCACCAACGAGCCGGACATCGAACCACAACCTCCGACTGCGCCCTTCGACACCTTCGCGGGAGCGGGAACCGGCACCTTCAACGGTCAGCCGGCGTCGATCACATTCACGTTCACGGATGGCGGAGAGCCTGGCACCAAAGACACTGCCCTGGTCATCATCACTTTGGCGGGCGCGACGACTCCAGTGCTCAATTGCGACACAGCCAGCCCGCTGACCTTCGGCAATCATCAAGCGCACAGACTGACCGGCAACAAGTAGTCAACGAGGTCTCGCAATCCGAAGGGCTCCGTTGTGGCGAAAAGAAAACCTGGAGTGCGCCGGGCGCTGGCCGGCATTTGCCTGGCAGCGCTGTCGGTGCCCCCAGGCGCGCCGCTGGTCGCGGCCGAGATCGAGAAGGCGCCCTCCGCCAGGGCCGAGGCGATGGGGCAAGCCGCCGGTGTCCACGTCGAGAGCGACGAATCGGCAAGCCTCGGCGGGGCACTCTACAGCCCGTTCAGCACCGCTTTCGACCCGGCGGCGGCGACGCCCAAGGCCTACGCCACACCGAGGCGACAGAACGGAGACGAAGGATCGGCCGGCTTGGTCCCAACGACGATCGCAACCTTCGTCGCCCTGGGCTTGCTCCTCGCTCTTGTCCGCTTCCTCATTGTGGGTTGAACAGTTGCGCTCTCTCTGGGCCTTACCCGGTGCCAGCTTCACCGACGCCGCCTCGCAACGCCATCTTTGCGACTGCCTCGGCAAAAGCCATCAGCTCGTCGGATAGCGGTGCCCCGGGCGCGAGTACGCCAGCGCGCTCCGCCAGCATCTGGCAGGCCGCGCGCGAAAGCACCGTAGGGACTGGGCTTGCAGTACCTGGGTCTCTCGAAGAAGGCGCTGAGGGGGCCGTCATTGTCTTGCTCGAAAGCCGGAAGACCGCTGATTGCCTCTTGGCTTCCGGCGATGAGCAACTGGGTCCTTCGAGGGCGCGAGGAGGCGCTGCAACAGTCTTCGCTCCGCAATTGCGACCCTCGCGAACAGCAGCAGATCGGCGTCGACAGGCCCCGGACCTCCACCTTCAATCTGCTCCCTGAAGGCGACAACGATTCGGCCCACTACCGCATTGCGAACCTGCCCAGCCGCAAGCCAAGCCTTACGCACGCTTCGGCGGGAAGGATCGATCGCGGCATTCAAGATCGTTGCCATAGCGCTCCAACAGCCCGCTGAAATTCACCCCTTCTGCGGCCCGTGCATGTGAAAACATCCCATATGTAGTTCTATTGTCTTACTTTTCGCCATGTTGTCCAGGTCTTCGCCAAAAATGCGATCCTCCATTGCGGAGAGTTCGCCAGCCGAATGTGCGCTTTCCCCAATGCCGGCTATGGAGGCGCGATCAGCATAGGCGACAGCCCGCGTAGGTGATCCATGACACCCGGAGTCCCTGATGTCCTTCACGGTGGCTGTAAGCGGCATGCGTGAATCGCCTTCGTACGATGCAGGGTCTGTCGGCAACTGAGCGTCGCTGGCAGCCGGACCCTATGGATTGGATGAAGGAGCACGAAAAGATGGCAGACGACAAGACGAAGGTGGGCGGCCAGGACCGCACGCGCATCAACCTGATCGAAGACTATGAAGTCAGGTACTGGTGCCAATTGCTGAGCATCAATGAGGAGCAGCTGCGCATGGCAGTGGCGGCCGTGGGCGACGAGGCTGACGCGGTTCGCGCGCACCTCGGGAAGAATTGAGGCCGCAAGGCCTGATCCATTCGCTCAGGGCGCTCGGCGGCCCGAAGCCCGCGAGACGTGCACCGTCACCACCTGCGCCGGTTCAGACATAGGCAGATGATCCGACACGCTGCCGCCCGACCGGAGGGCGGGCTGCAAAGCCAAAAGCCTGCTATCTATTGGATAGCAGGCTTTCTGTATTGCACGCGGGTTTGGTGGTAGGACGTACTGGATTCGAACCAGTGACCAACGGATTAAAAGGCAGATTCCAGGTCAGCTGCCAATGTCAAATCTTGTCACGATTCATTGAATTGAATGTATATACGATAAGCACTTAGCAGTGTTTGTTATCCGTTTGTGTATCATGATGTCTACCAAAATCCAAAAACGGATCGTGACATGGATCGTGACACAAGCGCCATTCAACCCGCTCTCCGCCGCACCGCCCCAAAGGCGTTAACCACTACCGCGATCAGCGCGCTCAAGCCCGGCAAGATGCTGGCCGACGGCGCCATTCGTCCCGGCGCCGGAAGCCTCAAGATTCGGAAGCGGATCACTGCGGGCGGCACAGTCGTGGAGTGGGTCTTCGAATGGCACCGCGAAGGCAAGACCTCGCGCCAGTCGATCGGCCGGTACAGCATCAACGAGGCCGAGAACTGCCTGACCCTGCCGCAGGCGCGCGCCGAGGCGGCCCGCCTGCAGGCGAGCATTAAGGCTGGCGAAGACCCTGCCGCGCAACGCGAGATCGACCGCGCGGAGAAGAAGGCGCAGCAGGCCGCTACTGTCGCCAAGGTCCGGGACGCTGCTGAGAAAACGCTAAAGGCGATGCTGCAGGCCTACGTTGCTGCGCTGCGCGACAAAGGCAAAGACGGCACCGCCTACGACGTGGAGAACATGTTCACCAATCACGTCGAACTGGCGTTCCCCGACTTGGCGGCACTGCCGGCCGCTCAGATCACGCCCGAACACGTCTCGCGCATCCTCGCTCGACTGGTGGGCACCGACGTGAAGCAAAAGAAGGGGCGCACGGCGCTCAAGCTGCGCTCGTTCATGTCGGCCGCGTTCAAGCTGGCGCTCGGCGCCGCCACCGACCCGATGGCTCCCACCGCCGCCGCCGGCTTCGGCCTGACGTACAACGCCGCCGCCGCTGTTCCCGCCGGCAAGATGGCCGCGGCGTTCAACCGGCCGGGCGAGCGGGTGCTATCCGTCGAAGAACTGCGCCGCTACCTCGCGCAAGTCGCCGCCCTGCCCTCGACGCTCACGCGCCTCGCGCTGCAGCTACAGGTTGTCTCCGCCGGCCAGCGCTTCCAACAGCTGCTCCGCCTGCGCCACGAGGACGCGAACGGGCAAACCTTCGTTCTGTTCGACCCCAAAGGGCGCCGCAGCCAGCCTCGCCAGCACGTGCTCCCGCTGGTGCCGGAAATCACCGAAATCCTCGACGAGCTGCGGGCAATCAACCCGATCGAGAACGGCGACACGACCGCCCTGCTCTTCGCGAGCCGCGGCGGCCCCGTGGCGCCGGCTACGCTGTCCAACGCGGTGCAGGAAATGTCGGTCGCCATGGTGCAAGCCAAGCAGGCTCAAGCGCCTTTCAGGGGCGGCGACATACGGCGCACGATCGAAACTATGCTGGCCGAAACGCTTCGCATCAGCAAGGACACCCGCGCGCAGCTTCTGAGCCACGGGCTGACCGGCGTGCAGGACCGCCACTATGACAAGGGGCAGCACCTTGACGCCAAGCGCGCCGCGCTGCGCGCGTGGAACGACTTCCTCGCCGATCAATGCATTGGCGCGCCGACTGCCGACAACGTTGTGCCGCTGCACCGCGCCGCCTGAGAAAACCGCGAAGCCCCGGCGCGGACCATCCGGGGTGAGAAGCAAGAATGAGGGCTATGAACCATCTCCAATTTGCCGAGGCCCGCGATCAATTTGCAGACATCTGTGCGCGCCGCCTGCAGGCGCTGGACGCCGAGATTGCCGGCGCCATTGGCACTCGACTGACAGCCTTGAAGCGCGAACGCGCAGGCGTCGCCGCCGCGGGCCACGCGGCTGACGCAACCGATGCGTCCACTGCCGCTGATCTGGCCGCAGTCTGGCGCTGAGCCTTCGATGTACGAACAGGACGCACTCTGGCTCGCCGCGCTGGTCCGAGGCACAGCCGATGTGCTGGCCGATGACGTGGCGCTGCGGCTGTTGTTGCTGCGCGCCAAGCATGTCGGGCGTGGTGATGCCGGAATGATGGACCTGATCCGCCGGGCCGAGGATGCGCGCGCCGCCGCCTTGCAGGCGATCGATGTGGCGTTCCTGCAGGGCCTGATCAGCGGCACCGCGGACTACTTCGACGACGGGCTCTATGCGCGCCTCGAACCGCTGCACGCCAAGTACGAGAACAACCCAGCAATGTTGGCGATGTTCAACACTGCCGCGACGGTCTATGGCGATGCCGTGGTGGCCGCCGCAGAGTGGTGCCTCGCCGGCATCGAAGCGCAGGAAGCAATTGAACGCGCCAGCGAACACTAGGCGCAACGGGAGATCAAGTGGAGAAAGAGGACTCCTTTCAGGCGCGCGAGTTCTTGAGGGCTCTGCGGGTGTCGCCCGTCGAGGCCGCGCCGGCCGTCGAGAAGCTGGCGCGGTGGCTCGAAGCCGCGCTCGATACGTTGGAGGCAGCGGAAGTGGAGTCGGCCGGCTACGAACGGGATCGAGTGGAAAGCTACGAACAGGGCCGAAAGCATGGCCTTGAGCAGGCGCAGAGCCTGATCGACACCGAGATCGAAGAACTACAGGATGAGGCGGAGCGGGATACGTCGCTCGCTGAGAAGTCACTGGAGCGCGTCTGGTATGAGATCGACAACGCGGCCAAGTTCTGCTCGGACGAGTATGAAGAGCCGGACCAACTGGTCGACGCGCCAGCAAGGAAGCCGCAGGCCGCGCGGCCCCCAGCGCCACAGGAGCCACGCACCTTGAGGGACATCGCTCTCTCGATGTTTGACCACCCAGGCACCCGGCTCCTTCGCAAGGAAGTCGTGCAGCACCTGATGAGCCTCGACAGAGACCCGAAGGTGAGTGAAGCGAACGCGGGAGGGGTGATCGGGGGGCTTGTCAGCCTGGAGCGGCTCAAGCAAACGAGGGAGCGCGTCAACGGGAAATCACAGAACGTACTGACGCTCCCCTGATCCACGCCAACGTCCACGAATAGAGCCCGGCCCCTGCCGGGCTTCGTCACTTCTAACGCTGAAATTAACGCTGGAAAAAGGCGCCGGCAGCGGCGCCCCCTCGACGGCACAGTGCTTCCCGTTGTCTCAACGAGAAGCAAGATATGCCGCAACAAGTCAAACCGATCGAGAAGAAGGCCCGCAAGGTCCAGCCGCTGGAAGCGGCGAACAACCCCAATGCGCTGTTGCAGTTCTCCACGGTGTGCGACCTCGCAGGCCTCTCTCGCGCCACGATCCACCGCTTGATCCAGAAGGGCCAATTCGTTGAGCCCGTGCGCCTTTCGAGCCGCTGCACGCGCTTCCGCGCAGGTGACGTGACGGCGTGGCTGGCTTCCAAGTAAGGGCTGCCGTGGATCGCAAAATCATCCTCGTCGGCACCCTCGGTCGCGATGCCGAAAAAAACGCCTCGGCCCATTTCTGGACCGAGGCCAAGGTGACGGATCAAGTCGTTCCGCACGCTCCCCAACGCGCGAGCACGAGTATCCGGTTCAACAGCGCCGCCAACTCCCTGCTCTTTTCCGATGTGAAGGCGTTCGCTACCCTGCAGGCCAGCTTCGCCCTGTGCGGGTGGCAGTTGGAGCCGGCCCCTCGCATTGATGGCAGCACTGCGTATCTCGTCTCGCGCTGGGACCACATGCGCATCCTGAAAGACCTTGGCCAGGTACGTGCCCTGCTCGCAGAGATCGGAGGTGCAACGTGAACTTCCCGACTGCCTCGCTTCAGTTCGCCCCCATGCCCCCGCAACCCCTCTCACGCCTCGCCGCCGCCGCCATGACCGCACTTGCTTCCTCCCCCATCCCCATCCCCGCCGCCACGCCCGTTGCTGAAACGGAGACTCCCAATCACGATAGCGATCTCGCCGCGCGCTGCGGGCCGTTCGCTGGATTGCTCGCGCCTGCTGGCCGCTCGGCCCTTGCTGACGAACTCGATGAAGCGGCCGAGCCGCAGGAGGCGGGCCGCGGGCATTTCACGACGACTCGGGGTTTGGTCGCGAACGTCGTAGGGCGCCGTATCGCTGCGGCTCGCGAGATCAATGGCATGAGCCAGACCGAACTTGCAAAGGCGATCGGCTACAAAAATTCAGCCCAACTCTGCCAGTGGGAATGGGCCAAGCGCCCGCCCACTCTCTCTGTGCTGATCGCGCTTTCGGATGCGCTTTCGGTCACGACCGACTACTTGCTCGGCCGCTGCGACGACCCCGAGCGCGACCTGCGCGCAGTGCGCCGCTACTCGGCCATTCGCGCAGTGCGCACCATGATGGCCGCGGCAGCAGAGCGCGTCGTGGAAGCATTCGACACTGATGAGCGCGTGGTCGGGGCAGGCACCGCCGAGATCCGGGCTCTGGTGCAAGCCGCGGAGGCCTGCGTGGCACGTTCCGGGCGTCTGCGCAGTGGGCATGGCGGCAAAGAGGAAATGCTCGACGCGATCGACCGCTTGGAAGGCGCGGCACTCAAGGTCAGCATTCTCATGAAGCGGCACGACGACGAAGACGCGCGCCAACGCGAACGCCTCGCGCTGATCGCCGCGAACGACGCACGCGGCGCCACTTGAACGCAGATCGGGAAAAGCGCTCCCGGTCGATCCGCCTTGACTCGCGACGATCCAGGCTTCTCCACCCAAACCATTCCATCCATGGACCAATCCATCGAAAAACTGCTCGAAGAGCGCGAGGTTGCGGAGGTGCTGCGGGTCAGCCCCGAAACCCTCGCCGATTGGCGGAAGTCGGGCGATGTGGCGCTTCCGTTCCTGCGGCTCGGTCCGCGCCTGATTCGGTATCGGGCCAGCGACGTGCGGGCTCTCGTCGAGACCGTGCCCATCCTGCAGGAGGCCGAGTGATGTTTGCCGTCCTTCGCGCAACTGCCCGCCATCTCGGCCTCGCCGAGGCACCTGCGAGCCCCGCAGCACCTTCGAAGTCGCGTTCTGCACCCTTGCCCTGTCCCTTCACTCAATCGTCGCGCCAAGCGCCCCCTATCACCATGAACAGCATCTCCACCGCCCCCTTCGCCCGCTCGCCGTTGAACACCGGCGCCAGCCTGACCGCCGCGCAGATCGATACCGTCTCTGCGCTGTATCGCAATCCCATGGTTCAGCGGGCAGCCGGCGAGGCCCGCTCGGCCTTGTTGCGTGCTGTCGAGTTCGCCTCATTTCGCGGGCTGATTAACTCGGCGAGCGAAGCCGCGGGCGACGATCTGAGCCCGGACCGTGTCGCTGCCGTACTCAAGCACCTGAGCGAGCATGCGGAAGCCGCGCTTGTGGATGCGCGTGCCGATCAGGCGGAGCACGACAGCATCGTCAAGGCCCGTCGCGATCAACTGCAGCCGCTGCGGAATGCCGTGAGCCAGCGCCTCAACACGCTGCAAGTCGAGTTGGACGCCTTGTGCAGGCAGGCCGATTCGCTCTCCCGGCCGCCGGTCGAACAGGTGACCAATGCCGAGGCGCGTCGGATGCTGTTGCAGGCCGCTGGAGTTACGGCCGAGCAGATGGCCGCATTGACCGTCAACGCGGGTCCGAGCCGCGAAGAACGCCGCGAGCAGGGTCAAGCCCGTATCGCCGAGATCAAGGCGCTCATGCAGCCGCTGCTCAAGTTCAGTGAGACCGGAGACGAGGCGGTGCTGGCTGGCATCGCCGAGTTCGAGCCGCTTATCGCAGCGCAGCACGCCGTCGAAGCTCGCGAATAGACGCCCCAAGAACCAATTACTTCACCCCACGCGTATGTGTGTGCGCGTAGATACCAGCGTCATGAAACAAAAGAACAGGGTCTTTTTCCCGATCGATCCGGCGATGGCCGAGCAGATCGAATCGGTGCGCAGTCAGAAGCGCGCTCGCAGCCTCGCGCGGCAGTGCGCGAGCCAGATGCGCCGCCTCGTCGAGATCGCCGCGTTCGAGCACTTCCTGGCTGAGGCCGCGCGCGAGTTCGAACGCACTGGCATCGCACCTGTCAACACGCTCTTGCGGCGGCTGGACGCACTCGTGGTCGAGTTGGATGCCACGCACGCCGAGCAACGCGCGGCGCGCTCCGATCGTCTGCTCGGTGGTCGGACCCTCGCCGAGGTCATTGGGGAGTGCATCTCGTGACCGCGCCGCGCGTCCGCAACGCCATGCAGGCGCTGAACCGCCAGCGCATGCAGGAACTGGAGTCCCGCCGGCAGGCCCGGACCATCCTGCAGCCGGACGAAGTGGCCGGTCGTCTGAGCCCCGCGCGCCTCCTGACGACCACATTGGGCGGGCAAGTGCGCCCGATCACCCCGGCTGACCTCCGTGAGTTCAAGAAAGCCGTGGCGGTACTCGGGGACAAGGCGCGGCAGGGCCTGACCGCGAAGGAGGCGCTGGGCCTGTCGCGCGCCGTGGATATCGAGCGCGCCAAGGCTGAGATCCGCTATTCCCTGCCGGTGCGCCTCATGGCTGGCAAGGTGCACCTCGTGACCGACAGTGGCCCGCGTTCCAAGGTCAGCCGGCACCACGTCAGCATCGAGTTCGAGCAGTACGCCGCGGCGCTCGCGCGGCCCGGCACTTCGACGCAGGCAGCCCAGTGGTTGCTGAAGGATGGCGGCTTGCGCTTTGAGTGCGACTGCGAGCACTTCCGCTATTTCTTGCGCTTCATCGCGACGGCCGGCAGTTGGCTGCCTTCGGCTTCGAGGCCTGAGCACGGCTTTCCGAAGCTCACCAATCCGACGCTGGACGGCGCCTGCTGCAAGCACCTGACGCGCGTCATGACTGACCTGCAGTACAGCGGGGGCCTGCGCCAGCGCGTCGCGCAAATGATCGAGGCCGATCGCGCGCGGATCGACAAGCCGGGCAAGGCCAAGCCCAAGGTCTTCACTGTCGCCCAGCGCGATGCCGAGGCCATGTTGCCCAAGCGTGCCCGCCGCATCGTGGTTCAGCCCCATCAGCGCGGAGCCAAGCTGCCACCGCCGGCCAGCGCCGACGACATCCGCAAGGCCATGGCCGCATACACCGGCCGCAGCGACCCCAACTCGGCCGCTATCGCCCGCGCGCTGCAGGCGCTTCTCGCGCAGCAAGGGAGTGCCCGTGCCTGACATCGCGAAGCACCTTGAACAGGCCGCCCGGCTGCGCACGCTGGTCGCCATTGGCCGTGTCAACGCCAGCAGCCGCCACCAATCCATCAATCAACCCGGAGCAACGCCCGCCATGCAACCCGAACCCTATCCCGAGCCCGCCCCCGACGACCAAGCGCGGGCTCTCGCCGCTGATCTGCTGCAGAGCGTCGCGCTCAATGCCACCGGCCAGCCTTTCGACGACGATGATCCGGCCACGTGGGCCGAAGCCGACGCTGCGGTGCCCGAGATCGTGCGTCGCGGTCAAGTGCGTTTCAAGATCATCGACGCCGACGCACGCGCGCTCGCCCTCGCCGCCGGTGCGGTCGAGGATGGGGCGCCGCCCGTGCTGAGCATGCGCGTGCTGTTCGATCAAGCCGCCGGGCGGCCTGAGCCCTGTGCCGGTCAGTACGTGACGCTGCAGGCCGACGAGAACGTGACGCTCATCTTCCGCGTTTGGATCACGCACGCCGACCTCCACGACCCGGCGGCACCCGACTTCGGCACCGAGGCGCAGCGCGATCCTTTGCTCCACGCCCTGCAGCCCGGCGAGGCACTGCTGGTGCAGGTGCTGCCCGAGGAAGAAAGCGAGGCCGGCCAGTGATCCCGGATCAATTTGCACGGCAGACCGCCGAGATCGAGGCTCTGCTGAAGAAGTCGCGCCTCGCCACTACGGCGATCGCGGAGAAGCGGGCCACGCGCGCCGCACAGGCGCCGAGCCACATTCCGCGCATTGCCCCGCGTCGCGTCGACCCAGCGCCGCCGCCCGTGCCGCAGCGTGATCGTTTTATGGACGCGATCGTCGTCCGCCTGCGCACGAGGGGTTGAACGTCGCGACGACTCTGAAACACGACTCATAAGGGTTCCTGATCGGCGCGATCAGCGATGGCAATAGCGACCTGTTGCGCGGCCATCAGGCCAGCGTGTCCCTTTGGGAGGGCATTCGCTCCGAGGCGTCGGCCATGGGTCGCGCGATCGGCGTGCGCGCGCAGGTCGCTGCGCACACCAGCAGTGAGAGCCCTGCTTATTCCAGACTTTCACCGACCTGCGCGCGCCTCGCGCCCGACATTCTTGCTGCGCGACTGCATGACTGACGAGTAGTTCGAGGCCGCGCTGGTCGCAATGAGCAGGAGGTGGAACGCGGCCATCGACGCCTTCCTCGCCACGTGGAGCCGAGCGGGCGCGTTCGTCATGAGCGAGGTCCGCAATCGCCTCGAAGCGCAGGCCCGCATTTGGGCCGCCCGCTACCGTCAGCCGTTTCGCGTCGTCAGCGTCCAGAGGTCCGCGCCGTGATCTGGCCGCTGGTCTACTGGGCGACCCCGACGCTGGTGACGTTGTGGGTTCTGCGCCTCTACCGCAGCGGCTGGATCAAGGCGACCGAGCAACTGCACGACCGTGCCGATCGCGCGCGGCCTGCTCGAGCTGATCTACCTCTTGATGGCGGCTGCGATGTGGGCCGCCTACTGCTGGGTTTCGGCGGCCGCGTAATGTCGGAGCGCGTGCCACTCAACGTGTAGAGGGACCGCTGAAGATGCGGTAACCCCTGATGGCGACGATTCCGCCGCCATCCCAAACAAGCACCTCTTCGCTCTTGACGCCTTCGAGGGTCGAGACGGTGAATTGCACAACCAAGCCGTCAGCGGTTAAGTAGCCACCTCGATAGGCCCGCCCGTAAGTCGGCGGCACGGACTGGACGAGCCCCTTTCCCGCGGCTGGATCAACCATCGTTTCGGCCTGCTGCTTGAGCCCAACCTGAATCAGGCCAAGCCACGTCGCGGCGAACACCTGCGGCTCTGCCAGGACTTCGGAAACTTGTCCTTCGAGCCGTGAAGCTATCGGGTGCGGCGGCAAATGCGGGGGCGCCTGTGAAGGCGCCGTTGCCACAATGTCCGCCGGCGACAGTGGGGATCGTGGCCACGTGAACCACAGTGCGGGCGCGACCAGCAATGCCGCGAGGCCGAGCATCAAAATCTGATGTGACTGCCTCGCGCGCATCGGTGCGCCAAACTTTTCGACCTCATCCGGCGTAGCGATGCGCACAAGCGCGGTCTTCTCTTTTTCCTCGCGCTGGAGCTTTCCCAACTCGGCGCGCAGTTTCCGCGTCTCCAACACTTGCTTAACGAACAGCAGCACGCCGGCCAAATAGCCAAAGAGCGTCAATGCGAACGGCCAATGAGTCGATAAGGCGTCGAGTGCTTCGCGCATGGCGAGGCAGCCTACTCCGAGCAGGCCGTCCCGGCAATCACCGGCCTCGTGGAGCACGCGCGGCTACCAGTCCTGAGCCGGATCTGTCGCTTCCACAATAAAACGAGCCGGCCGCGCGCGGCATTCGCGCGTGCTGGCACGCGGCTATCGAGCGCGCACGCTACTGGCAGCTCAGGTGATCCATCAGCGTTCGCGAGGCGTACAGCCGCACGGGCCAGATCATGAGGACAGGCCCCGCCTTAGCGGCCGACGCGCGCTTGGCGCAGGCAGTAGCGAACGCACGGCCTTGCGCACTCAAACTGATCGAGCGAGCGCGTTCATTTGACCTTCGAGTGACATGATTAATATGACCAACCGAGTCCGCACATGCTGAGCTAGATCGATGAAGGAGTGAAAGTTCGTCAGTAGTAGTCGAGGATCGAAGGCGACAAGGAGCCGTTGACTATCGGAGAACTGATCGGGCACCTCGACCAGCGAAAATCGGTGCGTCCAGTCGGAGTGCGCGACTACTTGATCCCGAAGCGTCATCACAAGTTGATGTTCCGCTGCGTGCTCAGGATGGCCTTCGAATAGCTGGATATCGTCGGGCTTGATGAGCTTGTCGGCGACGCCATTGGAGCGTGAAGCCACGAAAGGTCGTGCGTAGCTGATGATCGCCGCCATGCCAAGGGCTGCCTCCAAGTGGTCGTTATGGGGGCTATGTTCGCCTTCAGGAGTGCCCCGAATGCTCCTAAATGTCTTTGCGAACTCTTCTGCCTCGCCAATGTCATGAATGGCGACGTGCACCCGGTTGGCGAAGCGCTGCAGAGACTGAAGTTTTAGATTCACGCCATTCGAGAGAGTTGACTGCATGATCCCCTGGAAGGATCTACGCAGCCAGATTCTGCCGTGGTGACGGCGCGGGGTCCTCACATCGCTGCGCTAGACGGCTTACACAAGCGACTCATCGCCGTCGGCAAGCGTGCGTTGGTCGCGGAACACAAGCGACGTGATTGCGAAAGAGCGAAATCAGCCAGAACGTGCCCGGCGTCGCGCACGTGCAGACCGGCGGGCTGGGCGGCGCATCATGGCGGTCTATGCGCCGCAAGGGGCTAGACCACCCTTCGTGGGGGCAAGTAGGGAGTTAGTGCCGCCTCCAGCGCTGCGTGCAAGGTTGCGAAGCCCGCTTCGCTTGAACCCAAGGCTGTCTTGATAATTTCGCAGTACCGCTCTTTGTTGATGCCCAAACTCGTTGCCGCCGGTCCCAGCAGCGGCTTGCCAGGAAGAACTCTGAGAAAGACCGCTGAGTCTTGCGACTGCACCGCAGCATCTACAAGAGCCGCTTCTTCTTGCCAAATTTGATCCGGGCGCGTGACAGGTAAGGTGTTTGAAATATGTGTCGTCAAGGCACTTTGGAGCGCCAAACGATCGTTGAAATCCGCAGTACTAGCGAAACCCCGTTCCAATAACATCATCGATCTCGCTTTAAAGCGTTCGCATATAAGTTTATTGGCGAGTACACCAGCCATTTGTCTTTGCCAGTTCAGAAGTGCGGAGGCATATGATTGCTCTGCACTGGCTGCAAGTCCAAGATGAGCCGCGACGGCCAGATACACAGATTTGAGCACATAAAGGCTTTCCACCTCATGCACGGGCAAAACGTGTAGTCCGTGCACATTTGAAAGCAGCTCATCGGGCCAATGATCGCGATCGATTATCCCGATTGCTTCGAAGCCACTGACTATTGAAGAAGTCTGGAAGGCTGCAGTGCACCGCTTCACATTTTCGCAGCCGCCCACCGGCACCAGTGCAGTGCCTCGATCATTGAACCACGCTCGCAGCAACTCTTGATCAAGGCTTTTTTCCTCACGCCCTTCACAGAACACAAGTCGCTTTGCGTACACTGAAAATGAAGCTGCTCCCAGGATCGATGCCACATCGTCCGTCGGCAGAGCGTCGCCTGGGGCGATTAGCTCGGGAACCTGATTGGGACGAGCCAGAACTATGCTTGCATCCTTTCGTGATAACGCAAAATTTAAATCATGCGTCACATAGACAAAGCGCTTGTCGCTGCAGAGGGACTCTAGAGCATCCCAAAAACGAACTGCCAATCGAGAGTGAAAATGGGTCTCAGGTTCATCGACCACAACAATGGAGTGTGACGAGTCAAGGATTCTGGCTGCAAGATATAGCCCAGTTCTTTCGCCGTCACTCATGTGTTTAGCTGTATATGTGGCGGCGCCCAGATACTCATTTGAGACTGTCGCGCTAAAGTCGCTGAAAGCAATAGTTCTTCCGGGGAAAACCGTCTTCCATAGCGCGCGCGTCTTATTTAGAACGGTTTCGGGGAGGGTTTCCGGTGTGGTTCCCGCCTGAAGCTGATCATAGATTCGCATTGCTTCTACAGCGTGCGAACTCCACAATTTCCCAAACAATGCGTCGATGTCTGGAATAAGCTCCCAATACGTGTTTCTTCTCTGATTGGTTCTATTATTTAGCTCGTTGATTGCCGTTTGGAGAGTCCAGTTTGGAATTTGATCGGGAAGCGCAATGTTGCGGACGGCCCCGATAAATTCTGCATTTCCAGCGCCTGTCATCTGCACAGCCAGTCGCGTTTTGCCCGAGCCGTTTGCTCCCAAGATGACAACAGGCGCCGCGCCGACGAGTGGGGCGGCCAATCCGGGAATAGTGATATCCATTGGTTCTCCGTTTGTTTTTTGAAATGAGACGGTTTATTTTTTAGCGCTCGGCGAGCTTGCGACGGTAGCGTCACGTCTCGTGTCCACCGCCGGCGGCGATGTCGGCGCCGCCACACGTATACCTTGTTGTTCGAGTTGTGCCCCCAGCGCGCGGATTGCTACGAGTTGCTTTAGCAAGAGAGTTTCGTGGCGCGCACGGGCGTCGTCGTCCATCTTTCGATCTGCGGCTGCAGCGTCGTTCTGAAGTTGCATGATGTGGTACGGCACGATGGCAGACGCGAGAAGCGCAAAGAGCGCGATGCCTAGCGACCACCTGGATAGACGTAGTGCTCGCTTCGACGCGAGGTCCGCCGCCTTGCTTGCCTCTTCCCACTTCGGGACAACGTCGAGCGTGATCGTCCGCAGCAGTTCGGATTCGCTACTTGCGAGGACGGCAAGTTGCGTGGCGATGTTGTCCAACTTCTGCACGGCAATCTCGCCGGACTTCACCAGCGGCGAGACGCCCATGTCGTGCAGTTTGAAGGGTGGCGACTCGAAGGTGATTTCCTGCTTCGCACGCCGCAGCAGAGATTCGGCGGGCACTGCCATGGAGGTCAGATTGCGCGCCGCTGCCTGCATGGCGCCAAGGCTCTTCGACATCTCGGACTGAAGCGCGGTGCCGATCGAGTCGTAGGACTGGCGGACGCGTCGTGTGGTGTCGGCCAGATCACGAGCCTGCTGACGCACGTTCGAGCCGACTTGTTCAACGGGCTCGCGGCCGCCCGGGTGCAGCATCGTACCGATCGCCTGCGCTGCGGCCCCGGCAAGGTTGTCCAGTGAGGAGATGTTGTCGACCTCTTCCTCGGTCAGCGGCTCGTCGTGCGCGGTCTTGCTCCGCGAAAGCAGCCGCCTGACGGCTTCACGACCGAGCGCCGCGTCGGAGACTGCGGGATCATCGATCAGCGGTGCCAGAGCCTCCAGATCGCCAATGCTCAAGTGCCGGGCGTAGAGCGTCCCATCATCGGTCTCCAGTTCTACTCGCCGCCCAATCAGGTCGTCGAGCTTCAAGCGCTTCGGCTTCTCGGGAGGCGTCGCATTGTTGTTCATGAGTGTTCCGCGCATGTCGGCCGCCGCGTGGCGTACTCGCGATGGGAGGCCGCTCGTTGATGTAGTGGGCCGTGTCGATTGGCTGCCAGCCTCATTGTCCCTCCCGTGCGATTCGGATCGACCATCGGGGTTGGGGCGCGGAGAGAGCGGGGCCCCGGGCGGGTGTGGCTTACCGGGCGCTTGGCTCGCTGCGCTTGTCCACCACCTCGATCAACTTCTCCGACCGAGGCAATGGCGCCATCGTTTGGAAGAAGACCAGGTCCGCTTCGATGATCTTCTTGAGCTCCGCCGCGGAGATCGGCTTCTCCAGCCGTTTGAACTTGTCGAGCACCTGGTAGTGGCAGGCATCCCGCTGGCCCCCGTGGTCCAAGGTCTCGACCTTCCCCGTGCCGTACCCGTAGCCCACGATACCGACACGATTCGAATACAGGAACACAACATCGCCCTTGCGGATTCGATCGATGTTTTCCGTCCAGGGCTTGTAGAAGGCCGCGGCGCGACCGCCGGCGAGCATCCATTCGTGATCGCGGTTGCCGTGGGCCCTGTTCGTGTTCAGGAGATAGAACTTGCCGGCTTTCTCGCTGGGTGCGGGCTCCTCTACGGGGCGGTCCAGTTTGATGCGAGCCTGTTCGAGCCCCTCCTGGATAAGGCCCAGCAGGGTCACCTGCTTCGATGTTTGGAGCTTCTCCGTCAGTTCCTCGATCTCGCCATGGACGTTCAGCGGGATTCGGACTGTAACGATGACGGTCTCTTCTTTCGTGCGTTCGTTGGCTTGCCTAATGAGTTCGTCGAGGGCGGGCATGGCGATCCTTTTGGTATTGAAGGACGCCATCCTACATGATGTGAATCATCAAAAGATTCATAGCATGAAGCTAATTGTGATTCAACTGATGATGACATCGACAGCCGGCGAAGCTGCCTCGTGGCATCGGTCTACTCGGCTTCGGTCGCGCCTAGTCGCAACGGGCGGGCCGGGCGGCGCGTGAATGGCGCTGGCGGGTCGCTAACTACCGCCGTCACCTAGTCGGCGCGATTGCTGTCGGCGTCACCAGCATGTCGGTCTGGTGGTTGCCGTTGTCAGAGTGAAAGAGCGTGCCCATCACCGTGGCGCGCTTGCCCTTGGAGGGCACGGTCGAGCAGGCGCAACTCCTGCTTAGGCTCGCGCCGGTCGAGATCTTCGACGCCGGCCCGGCGCCGGCCGCGCCGCCCAAGGAGCCGAAGCCCAAACCTGAACGCGCAGCCGAAGGGTCCGCCGCCGGCGGATGCTTCCCTCTTCTGAAGGCCGCGCATGACGATCATCCTCCACGTGGAAGGCGCAAACCCAGAGCAGCTGGAGCGCGGCCTGGCCGCTGCGCGCGCCGTGTTCGAGGCAGCAGACATCTCGCCCTGGGCTGCGGCGCTCGCGCATCACGCGCGCGAAGGCTGGGACGTTGGCGGGTTCGTCGACGAGCTCGAACCGACACCCGAGCAACACACGGCAGCCGCCGTGCTGGCCGATGCCAGGGCAGCTGCCATCGAAGCCTGCTGTGCAGGCTGGTCAGTGCCGCTGCCGGCAGCTGAGCTGAGCATCTCGCCACCGAGATCCTGAGCGACCTCGGGGGCTGCTCTAGCTTTCCAGCAGCAGGGGGATCTGCTTGCCCTTGCGCGGATATGCCCTGTCTGGGCTGCTGCCGGTTTCAAAGACACCTTGTTAAGGTGGAAGATGAAACCGGAGGTGGTTCATGGGAACGAGAAGGC
>NZ_JBDGJK010000020.1:0-116852 GCF_057656935.1 Variovorax sp. Soil_C_33 | reverse complement strand
GAGCAGATCAACCAGGCGATCACGCAGATGGACCAGGTGACGCAGCAGAACGCGGCGCTGGTGGAAGAGGCGGCGGCCGCGGCGCAGTCGATGCAGGAACAGGCCGGCAGCCTCGTCGAGGCGGTCAGCGTCTTCAGGCTCGCGGACTGAATGTTTCACCCGCGCTGCCGATAAACAAACAAGCAAACCTACCTACAGGCAATCCCAGATGTCGATGTTCTATACCGGCCTGAGCGGCCTGGCCGTGGCGCGCAGCGCGCTCATGACCACGGCGCACAACACGGCCAACGTGTACACGGCCGGCTACAGCCGCCAGACCTCGATCGTCGCCACCAACGGCGCGATCTCGACCGGCGCCGGCTTCATGGGCACCGGCGCCAGCGTCACGACCGTGTCGCGCAGCTACGACCGCTATCTCACCGCGCAGCTCAACGGCGCCGAGGCCACGGGCGCCGCGCTCGCGAGCTACAACTCCCAGATCAGCCGCATCGACTCGCTCTTGGCCGACAAGACCTCGGGCCTCACGCCGCTGATGCAAAGCTTCTTCGCCGGCATGCAGGGCGTGGCCAACACGCCGGCGGACCCGGCCGCGCGCCAGCAGCTCATCAGCGCGGCGCAGGCCCTGGCCAACAAGTTTCGCGCCACCGACCAATACCTCAGCGACCTGAACACTTCGGTCAACGACCAGATCGTGGGCAGCGCCGAGCAGATCAACACCTATGCGACGCAGATCGCGAGCCTCAACCAGCAGGTCAGCCAGCTCCGGGCGATGGCCGGCGGCCAGCCGCCGAATGACCTCATGGACCAGCGCGACCAGCTGGTGGCCGAGCTCGGCAAGATCGTGGATGTCAAGGTGCTGGAGCAGGACGGCGGCAAGTACAACGTCTTCATCGGCAACGGCCAGACGCTGGTGATGGGCGACCGGGCCGCGACCATGAAGGCCGTCGACTCGGCGGCCGACCCGACGCGCAAGGCGATGGCGCTGGTCGGGCTGAGCGGCACCGCGTCCGAACTCAAGGACAACATCTTCACCGGCGGCACGCTGGGCGGGCTGATGGCCTTCCGCGCCGAGACGCTGACCACCACGCAGAACGCGATCGGCCGCCTCGCCATGGCGCTCGGCAGCGCCTTCAACGACCGGCACAAGCTGGGCGTCGACCTGAACGGCGTGCTCGGCACCGACTTCTTCTCCGAGGCCCAGGCCGGCGTGTTCTCCAATGCGCGCAACACCGGCACCATGGTGCTCGGCGCCGCCGTGACCGACACCTCGCAGCTCACGACCAGCGACTATGCGGTGGAAGTGAAGGACGTGGCGGGCACGCTCACCTACTCGGTGACGCGCCTCGCGGACAAGGCGCCGATCGGCGACTTCACCGCCTTCCCGATCGCCTTCGACGGCGTGAGCCTGTCCGCCGCCAGCGGCACGGCCCAGCCGGGCGACACCTTCCTGGTCCAGCCGACGCGCTCCGGCGCGCGCGATCTCGAAGTGCTGGTGCGCGATCCGGCCAAGGTGGCCGCGGCCTCGCCGCTGGTCACGGGCAACGCCACAGGCAACCAGGGCAGCGGCGCCTTGGGCGCCGCCACCGTGGATGCCAACTACCTCGCCGCGCCGCTGGCCGCGAATGTCACGCTCGCCTATGACGCCGGAAGCAACACGCTGTCGGGTTTTCCGGCGACCTCGGCCGTCACCGTGACGCTCGCCGACGGCACCTCGACCAGCTACCCCGCCGGCACGCCCGTGCCCTACACGGCAGGCGCCGCCATCAGCTTCGACGGCATCAAGCTCAGCATGACCGGCGCGCCGGCGCAGGGCGACAGCTTCACGATCAAGAAGAACGTCGGCGGCGTGTCGGACGGCAGCAATGCGCTGCTGCTCACGGCGCTGCAGAAGAAGAACACCATGGGCGGCGGCACCTCGACATTCAACAGCGCCTACGCGCAGCTGGTGAGCTCGGTGGGCAACCGCACGATGGAGATCCGCGTGGCCGAAACCACGCAGACCAGCGTGACGGACCAGATCCGCGCCACCCGCGATTCGATCTCCGGCGTGAACCAGGACGAGGAAACCGCCAACCTGCTGATGTACCAGCAGATGTACCAGGCCAACGCCAAGGTGATCGAGACCGCGTCGACGATGTTCGACTCGATCCTCGGCATCAGCAACTAAGAACATCGGCAATCGTCATGCGCATCAGCACCCAGACCTTCTACGCACAGAGCCTGAGAGGGATCGGCTCGCAGCAGCAGCAGCTGTTCCGGATCCAGCAGCAGCTCTCCTCGGAATCCAAGTTCCTGACGCCGGCGGACGATCCGGTGGGCGCGGCGCGCTCGCTGGTGGTTTCGCAGTCGATCGCGGAGAGCTCGCAGTACGCCGCCAGCCGCAGCCGCGCGGTGCTCTCGCTCTCGCACGAAGAGGCCGCGCTGCAATCGGCCACCACCATCCTGCAGAACATCAAGACGCTCACGGTGCAGGCCGGCAACGGCACGCTGTCGGACGCCGACCGCGAATCGCTCGCCACCACCATCCAGAGCAACCTGGACCAGCTGGTGAACGTGGCCAACGCGGACGACGGCAACGGGCAGTTCCTGTTCGCCGGCTTCAAGAGCGCCAATCCGCCCTTCGTGGCGCAGGCCGGCGGCGGCGTGCAGTACATGGGCGACCAGGGCCAGCGCCTGATGCAGATCGACGTCTCGCGCCAGATGTCGGCCACCGACGACGGCCGCAGCGTGTTCCAGTCGGTGCAGGGCGGCGCGGGCTACGTGACCACGGCGGGCGCCGGCAACACCGGCACGGGGGTGTTCGGCTCGGTCGCGGTGACCGATGCCACGGCACCGAACTACGGCCGCGATTTCACGATCAGCTTCGCCGGCGGCAACTACACGGTGAGCACCAACGATACTCCCCCGGTGGTCGCAGCCAGCGGCCCCTTCGTGGCGAACACGCCGATCTCCTTCGGCGGCGTGCAGATCAGCATGAGCGGCGCGCCGGCGGATGGCGACAGCTTCCAGGTCTTTACCGCCAAGAACGCCGGCACCGACGTGTTCGCCGCCATCGGCGAGCTCGTGGCCTCGCTCAGGAAACCGCTCGCCGGCGGCGGTGCGGCGGCTCAGGCCGATCTGCAGAACGCGCTCTCCACGGCCAACGTCAAGATCACCAACGCGCACGACAACGTGCTCACCATCCGCTCCTCGGTCGGCTCGCGCATGAACGAACTCGATGCGCTCAACGCCTCGGGCTCCTCGCGCAGCCTGATCGACAAGAGCTACCTGTCGGAGCTGGAAGACCTGGACATGGCCAGCGCGATCTCGGAATACCTGCAGCGCGAGACTTCGCTGAAGGCCTCGCAGGAAACCTTCGCGCGGCTGCACAGCATCGCGCTGTTCAACTACCTGTAGACCGGCTGGCGGCTTCCGGTTCGCCGCCGGCAGGCGCCGCCGCCTGCTGCTGCTGCTGCTGCTGCGCCTCCATCTGCACGACGGCCTCATGCAGAAGGCCGCGAAGCCAGACCAGCGCCGGGTCGTGGGTGCGGTACTTGTGCCATTGCATGGACTGCTCCATCCGGGGCAGCGGCAAGGGCGCAGGCAGCACCGTGAGCGGCAGGAATTGCTGCGCCATGCGGGCCAGGCGACGCTGCACCGTGGCGACCCGGTCGGTGCCCAGAACCAGGAAGGGCGCCGCGACGAAGCTGAAGGTGCAGACCTCGACGCGCCGCACGATGCCGCGGCGCTTCATGAACCAGCTCTCGAGCGTGGGCTGGCCGAGGCTGGCCGGCTGCACCTCGACGTGGTCTGCGGCCACGTACTCCTCGTAGCCGAGGGTGCCTGCGCGCGCGAAGCGGCTGCCGTTCCACACCATGCACACGTACTCTTCCTCGAACAGCGTTTCGATCGGATGGTCGGGCGAGCAATAGTTGCGAGGGATCACCAGGAGGTCCGCCTCGCCGCGCCCCAGCGCGCGCTGCGGCTGGTCCAGTTGCGGCAGCGGCGAGAGCAGGAAGCGCACCGTGCGCGACTGCTGGCGCGCCAGCGCCAGCAGGTGCGGCATCAGGGTGACCGTGGTGTAGTCGGAGACCAGCAGCTGGAAGGTGCGGTCCGAGCGCGAGGGATCGAACCGCGGCTGCGCGGCGATGGCGGTGTCGATGCGCAGCAGCACGTCGCGCACGGGTTCCTTCAGCGCCTGGGCCCGGGGCGTGAGCTCCAGCGAGCGGCCCACCTTCACCAGCAACTCGTCCTCGAAATGGGCACGCAGCCGAGCCAGCGCGTTGCTCATGGCAGACTGGCTCAGGTGCACGCGCGCGGCCGCCTTGCTGATGCTGCACTCGGTGAGAAGCGCATCCAGCGCCACCAGCAGGTTCAGGTCAAGCTTGTTGAAGCGCATAACCGCCTCGCTCGCACGAGATCGAGAAGAAGATGGTGAACCACCTTCGCGCGCCGGGGACTAGGGCAAGTGCGACTATCGCCGCAGGAAAGGCCGAAGCCGGAGGCAGCGTGCCGAGCCGCTGCCGAACGAGAAATGCCGCAAAGGGCGCCGCCCTGCCGGCAGCCTAGCCGCGCAGAAACGAGGCCGCGACGATGATGGCGATCATCACGATGCCGACCCGGGTCATGTAGATCCCCAACTTGGCTGCTACCGGGTCTCGAGGTTGCAGCTTTGCGTGCGTTGTATCCATGGCGAACTCCTCTCGGACGACAGGGGTGTCATCCTAGGCGCGAGCGCCGGCCGTGCACATGGCGAATTGGCAACGATGACCTGCACTCGTCTGGCAGTTCGTGCATTGGGTCACTGTTCCCCGAAGTGATTGCGGATTGCGTCTACACTCCGCAGCCCCATTTTTCAAGGAAGCGGCGACACCCATGAAAAAGAACGCCTGGCTCAAGGCCGCGCTGGACTACGTGCCCGATTGGTTGAGCTTTCAACTCGAGCGCTATCGGCAACCCGGGTGCTCTGTCGCTATAGCGCAGGGGCCCCATATCGTGGCGGAGTTTGCCTTCGGCGCCGCGGATCTGGAAACCGGCAAGTCCCTCACCCCGAGGCATCGCTTTCGCGTCGCGTCGCACTCCAAGAGTTTCACTGCGAGCGGCGTCATGCTGCTGCGGGAACAAGGAAAGATCGGCCTCGACGACCCGATCGGCCGCTATGTCTCCGGCCTGCACAAGGGCCTCGCGGGCGCGCGCATCGGCGAATTGTTGTCGCATGGTGCAGGCGTGGTTCGTGATGGCGCCGACAGCGGACAGTTCTCGGACCGACGGCCGTTTCTTTCCCGCGCAGAGCTGTTGGCGGAGTTGTCCATCAAGCAGCCGTTCGCACCCGGCGTTCAGCTCAAGTATTCCAACCATGGCTATGGCCTGCTGGGGCTGATGATCGAGGAAGTCAGCGGCACCGAATACCCGGCCTGGATCACTCGCCACGTGATCGACGCGGCGGGATTGCACGAGACCGTCCCCGACATGCCGCAGCTGCGCAAGAAAGCGCCCATGGCCAATGGGCACAGTGCCGAGTTCCCCTTCGGGCAGCGCCTGATCGTACCGGGCGACAACGTCTGCCATGCGATCGCGCCGGCAGGCGGATTCGTCTCGACGGCTTCGGATGTGGCTCGGTTTTTTGCGCAACTCGCGCCGGAAAGCAAGGTGAGCATCCTGTCGGCAGCGAGTCGCCGCCACATGATGCAGCGCCGCTGGCGCGACAACTGCAGCACCCAGGAGTCGTACTACGGCTACGGCACCATGATGAGCGGGCCCGGGGCCAAGGAGTGGTATGGCCACACCGGCAGCCTGCAAGGCTTCGTTTCGAGAACGGCGCGCTTTACCGCCTCGGGGTTCACGGTCACCGTTCTTTGCAACGCACAGGATGGCCCGTCCTACCAGTGGGTCGATGGGATTGCGAGCATCCTTTCGGCCTTTCAGCACCATGGTGCGCCCGCCAGACGGGAGGCAGGTTGGAAGGGACGCTGGTGGAGCATGTGGGGTGCCAGCGATCTGGTCCCCATGGGCAAGGTGGTGTGCCAAGTCGGGCCGGCGATGAATCCACCTTTCGATGGCACGAACACCGAGTTCGCGATTGCCGGCAAGGATCATGGGGTGATCCGCAGAGCCTCTTCCTACAACAGTCCCGGAGAGACGATCCGCCGGGTGCGCGATTCCGACGGTACGCCGACCGAGCTTTGGGTGGGAGGTTCAAGACTGCTGTCCAAGCAGGCGATGCTGGCCGAAGTCACTCCGCGTTACCGCAGGAGCCGGCGCACCGGCGATGCCGCGGCTGCATAGCGTCAGGCGTTGATCCGGGTCCCGCTTACTTCTTGCAGTCGCCGCCGATCGAGACAGAGCCGTCCTTGCATTCGGTCAGGATGGGCTCGCTGCGAGGCTGCGGCGGCGAGGCCGGCACGTCGGTCTGCGCATACACGATCTTCTTCGTTCCCAGATCGCAGGTGCCCACCACCTTGTCGACGACCGGTGCATCGGCGTCTACCGTGGTGAGCGTAAAGCGGGTCACGCCGGAGGTCCGGATCTTGGCATCGATCTGGGATCGGATGGCATCGCAGCTGCTGGCGCCGCTCGCAGAACCGGCGAAGACCAGTGCGATGAAAGCCAGAGATTGAGAGAGTCTTGGCATCGGTGCTTGCCTCCGGCGAGAGTCGTCACTGCGATCCGTCCAGCGATCAACGCGAAGGCACCGGCACCGGAGTCACCGACTCGCGAATCACGCCGCCGCCCATGACGCTGCCGCCGGAAGAACTGCCCGCGCCGCCTCGCACGCGCGCTTCGCAGTCTGCCTGGTCGGCGGCTGGCTGCAGCTTGCATCGCTCCATCGCATTGGCGTCGTAACCGGCGGAGCTCGAGCCGGTGAGGCCGTTGCGCCGGCCTTCCTGTCGCGCGGCGCCGGCTTCGCGAAGGCACGCCGCCTTGTCCTGCTGCACGCCGTCGCAGGCCGCGCGTTCGCGCGACATGCGGGCATCGGAGCCGGGCGGCGCCGACTGGGCGAGCGCGGCGCCGGCACCGAGCAGCGCGATCAGCCAAAGACTGGCCAGAGCGGGTTTCTTGTTCATGGGACTCCTTCTTGAACGGAGCCTGCAATGTGACCGCAGGACGGCGGCAGGGCTGTGGGACGGATGCCCGATGCCTGTCGGACGCAGTCTGCAAAAAAGAAGGCCCGCACGAGGCGGGCCTGAAGGGGTTGGTCCTTGATGCCCACCCGGGAGAAACCATGGCCGAAGATTAGTAGGTGTAGTCCTACACGGCAAGTCGAGCAAAAGTTCACGTTCCGCAATGGCTGGGCCGCGCAGTCGAAGAGGCGGTTCAAAGCTCGATGAACCACACGTGGCCGCAGCGCTTGCAGCGAACGCGCAGGCGATCCTGCGCGGGCTGTCCCGCGTCGTTCGGGTTCAGGATCTCCCATCTCGCATAGGTATCGCAAGCCCGGCACACCGCCTGGTCGGCGACGAACTCGGCATGGTTGAGCAGGTAGAGGTAGCGCCGCAGCGCCCAGAAACCGATGAGCGCGCTGGCGATGGCGCATGCCAGTATCAGCAGTTGCGACGACGCATCCAAGCGCAGGCTATAGGCCTCCGCGCTTCCCAGCAGGCCGACGGTGCAGAGCAGCACCAGGACCAGATGCGCATGACTCTGAAGCAGTTCGCGCTCGTACCACTTGCGAAAGCCCACTCGAAGGATCGTTCGTGCCGCGTTCATCGACGCTTCCCTTCCCGGCGAAGCTCGCATTCGCCGCATGCCTTGCAGGCGATCTCCGGCACGCAGCCCTCCCGTGCAAGGTGTTGCGGCGCAGCAGAGGGTAAGCACCGAGCAGGATTCCAAGCGGATAGGGGCTTGCGTAAGAAATCCGTAAGCTACCCTCCAACAATGGGTTCATCGCGCTCGCGCCGAACCTTGGGGGTTACGTGCTGCTGCTCGCATCGTCCGTCAAGCTGATTGCCGAGATTGCCCTGTTGGCACTGGCCGGTCAATGGGTGCTCGGGCTGCTGGCGGGAAGCCGGCGCGATCAGAACCTCTTCTATCGCCTGCTGCAGGTGCTGACGAATCCCTTCGTCAAGACGGTGCGTTCCATCACCCCCCGCTTCGTGCTCGACCGCCATATCCCGCTGGCGGCCTTCGTGCTGCTGGCCTCGGTATGGCTGGCAGCCACGGTCGCGAAGATCAACCTCTGTCTGCAGATCGGGGTGCAGGCATGCAGGTGAAATACCAGGCCTTCAGGCTGCGCGCCATGGTCTTGCTGTTGCTGGGCCGATCCGACTCGGCCGAGGCGGTGTTCGGCGACATGCTGGTGCTGCGGCCCGATGATGCCTATGCGCTTGCGAGCCGCAGCTACGTCCGCGTGCAGCTCGGCAGGCGCGAGGCCGCCATCGAGGACGCGACGCACCTGGTGCAGGTCCATCCTGAACGCAGCGCCGGCGACTGGTTCAACCTGGCCTTCCTGCTCGAGGCCGGCGACCGCGTCGAGGAAGCTGAGGCGGCCTTCCGCCGGGCCGTGGCGCTCGATGCCCGGCTCGACCGGGCCTGGTACGGCCTGGGCCTGGCCCTGATCCGCCAGCGCCGCTACGGCGAGGCCGCCGAAGCGCTGAAGCGCAACACCGAACTGCAGCCCATGAGTCCCTATGGCTGGTATCAGCTGGCACGGGTGCACATGGACCGTCACGAGCCGGAGGAGGCTCGCAGGATCATCCGCCATCTGCGGGGCTTCGAGCCCAAGATCGCCGCTCAGTTGGAACGCGAGACGGGTCTCGCTTCTTGATGCAGTGAAAGCAAGCTAGGAGACAGCGATGGAATTGACCGAAACGCAGCGCCACTACTGGCAGAAGAACCTTCGGATCACTGCGATCCTGCTGGCGATCTGGTTCTTCGTGACCTTCGTGATCGGGTACTTCGCCCGTGACCTGAACTTCACCTTCTTCGGCTGGCCGTTCAGCTTCTGGGTCGCGGCCCAGGGCGCATTGATCGTCTATGTCCTCATCATCGGGTTCTACGCCTGGTACATGAATCGCCTGGACCAGGAACACGGCGTTGCCGAGGAGAACTGACATGGCCGACATCAGCTTCGATCACCCTGCCGCCGGCGGCGCCTCGGACAGGCGCACCTTCAAGAAGCAGCTCCACAAGGTGTACGGCTGGTACACCGGCGGCTTCATCGTTTTCGTCATCCTGCTGGGGATCCTCGAGCAGGCGGGTTTGCCGAGGAACTGGATCGGCTTCATCTTCCTGTTCGCCACCGTGGGGCTGTATGCCGGCATCGGCATCATGAGCCGCACCACCGACGCGGCGGAGTACTACGTCGCCGGCCGGCGCGTGCCGGCGGTCTACAACGGCATGGCGACGGGCGCCGACTGGATGAGCGCGGCTTCCTTCATCGGCATGGCCGGCACGCTCTATCTCACCGGCTACGGCGGGCTGGCCTTCATCCTGGGCTGGACCGGCGGCTACTGCCTGGTGGCGCTGCTGCTGGCACCCTATCTGCGCAAGTTCGGGCAGTTCACGATCCCCGACTTCCTGGGCGCGCGCTACGAGGGCAACCTGCCGCGCTTCATCGGCATCGTGGCGGCCATCCTGTGCTCCTTCACCTACGTGGTGGCGCAGATCTACGGCGTCGGCCTGATCACCACGCGCCTGTCGGGCCTGGCCTTCGAGATCGGGATCTTCGTCGGCCTGGGCGGCATCCTGGTGTGCTCCTTCCTCGGCGGCATGCGCGCCGTGACGTGGACGCAGGTCGCGCAGTACATCATCCTGATCATTGCCTACCTGGTGCCGGTGATCTGGCTGTCGGTGAAGCAGACCGGCGTGCCGGTGCCCCAGGCGATCTATGGCTATCAGCTCGAGAAGGTGGCCAAGCGCGGCGACGAGCTGCGCGCCGACCCCAAGGAACTCGAGGTGGTCGCCATCTTCAAGGCCCGCGCGGCCGAGTTCGATGCCAAGCTGAAGGGACTGCCTGGGTCGCTGGCCACCGAGAAGGCGGCGGCCGAGAAGAGGGTGGCCGACCTGAAGGCCGCGAGTGCGCCGCCGGCCGAGATCGACGCAGCCGAGAAGGCGCTGGCCGCCGTGCCGCAGGACGAAGCCGCGGCGCGCAAGGCCTGGACCGCGGCCAAGACGGCCAACGAAGCGCAGGCCAAGCCGCTGGCCGGGATGCCGAACCATGCGCAGATCTATGCCGGAGACCCGAACGGCGATGCGGCGGCGAAGAAGGCGTTCGACGAATCGAGGCGCAATTTCCTCGCGCTGGTCTTCTGCCTGATGGTGGGTACGGCCGCGCTGCCTCACATCCTGATGCGCTACTACACCACGCCCTCGGTCAGGGAGGCCCGCGAGTCGGTGACCTGGTCGCTGTTCTTCATCTTCCTGCTGTACTTCACGGCGCCTGCGCTCGCGGTGCTGGTGAAGTTCGAGGTCTTCAACGTGCTGGTAGGAACGCCGTTCAACGAGCTGCCGGCCTGGATCGCCAACTGGTCAAGGGTCGACTCCTCGCTGCTTTCGGTGTCCGACGTGAACAAGGACGGCATCTTCCAGCTCAGCGAGATGAAGATCGGCGGCGACATCATCGTGCTGGCCACGCCGGAGATCGGGGGCCTGCCCTACGTGATCTCGGGCATGGTGGCGGCCGGCGGCCTGGCCGCGGCGCTGTCCACGGCCGACGGCCTGCTGCTGACCATCGCCAACGCGCTGTCGCACGACCTGTACTACAAGATGATCGATCCGAATGCGCCGACCTCGCGCCGCGTGGCGCTTTCCAAAGCGCTGCTGCTGGTGGTGGCCCTGGCGGCTGCCGCGGTCGCGGCGCAGAAACCGGCCGACATCCTGTTCCTGGTCTCGGCGGCCTTCTCGTTCGCGGCGGCGGCCTTCTTCCCGGCGCTGGTGCTCGGCATCTTCTGGAAGCGCGCCAACAAGTGGGGCGCATCGCTGGGCATGGCCGCCGGCCTGGGCGTGACCTTCTACTACATGGCCGTGACCCAACCCTGGATGCGCAGCGTATTCGGCGTGACGAGCCCGATCGAGCTGTGGTGGGGCATCCAGCCGATCTCGGCCGGGCTGTTCGGCGTGCCGGTCGGTTTTGCGGTGATCGTCATCGTCAGCCTGCTCACCGGCCAGCCGAGGCAGGATACGCAGGAGCTCGTGGAGCACGTGCGCTATCCGGACCTCAAGCGGGCCTGAGCGCCGGGGAATCCCGCCACACTTGTTACTCCCGGCGTTCGATCTCCGGTGCCAAACTGGTTCACCGACAACGAGCGAACCAGGAGATTTCTGCCATGACTACCTCGACCGACAACGGACGCAAAAGCCCACAGCCTGCCATGCACACACCCCCGGTCGTATCGCCGCAGGCATGGGAGGCGGCCCGCGAGCAGCTGCTCGTGAAGGAAAAGGCCCAGACCCGCGCCCGTGACGTCCTGGCCGCCGAGCGCCGGCGAATGCCGTGGATGGCCGTGGAGTCGGCGTATGCATTCGAGGGGCCTGCGGGCAAGGCCAGCCTGCTCGACCTGTTCGACGGCCGGCGCCAGTTGATCGTCTACCGCGCCTTCTTCGAGCCGGGCGTGTTCGGCTGGCCCGACCACGCCTGCCGGGGCTGCTCCATGGTGGCCGACCAGGTCGCCCATGTCGCCCACCTGAACGCCCGTGACACCACCCTCGTCTTCGTCTCGCGTGCGCCTCAGCCGGACATCGCGCGGCTGAAGGCGCGGATGGGCTGGGAGATGCCGTGGTTCACCCTCACCGACAGCTTCGACGCCGACTTCGGCGTGGCCGAGTGGCACGGCACGAACGTGTACTACCGCGACGGCGATCGCGTGTTCCGCACCTACTTCCTCAACAACCGCGGCGACGAGCAGATGGGGGGCACGTGGAACTACCTCGACATCACGCCGCTGGGCCGGCAGGAGGTCTGGGAGGACTCGCCCGAGGGCTATCCTCAGACTCCGACCTACAAGTGGTGGAACTGGCACGACAACTACGCCGCAGACGCAGCGCCCGACAAGAAGTGGGTCGAGGTGTCGGACGCCGGAGAGGCGGCGTTCCGGAACCAAAAACCGAGCCCGAAGCCTTGAGGCGCTTTCAGGCGTTCGGCTTGCCCATGGCCGGATCGCTCACCGAATGCCGGCCGGTCTCCACGCGGCCGGCGATGCGGCGCAAGTAGGCCGGGTCGGCGTCGCAGCGCACTTCGAAGTCGTACCAGTTGCCGCTGTCCTCGAGGTCCCACTTCTGCTCGACATCGTCGCCGCCCTTGACGCGCACGGTCCACGGGCCGTCATTGCGGTAGGCCAGCGCCGTGATGGTGAAGACGCATGCCCGCTCGCCCTCGTTGCGCAGCTTCAGGTGCAGGTCGCCGCGGCGCACGTTGTAGCCGACGCGGATCTCGGGGTCGGGCGCGCCGCGCGAGCGCAAGCGGTTCAGGTCGCCCTTGAAGTGCCGGTGGAAGCCGTTGGGCCCGAGCACCCACAGGTCGTAGAGGCCGGCGTTGTCGGTCGCCGCGGCCCACTCGTCGTCGAGGCGCGCGTTGGGCTCCACCATGTAGCGGCGCGGCAGCCGGTCGAGGTTGAGCTTGTCGTAGACGTGGAACACGGCCGCGGCCTCGCCGCTGTTCGCGAAGACGAGCTTGACCTTGCCGTGCAGCGCGTTGCTGCGCGCGCTCACGTGCAGTTCGTAGGGCAGGGCGCGCGAGGGCCGCGTGCCGGGGGCCTGCACCGGCAGCAGCGGGTTGGCCGGCGGCGCGATCTGGGGCAGCTGCTGCTGCGCGGCGCGCAGCTGATCGGCCTGGGCCAGCGTCTTGCGACCCGTGAGCGCGGGCAGCGGCTCGTTGTTGGGGTTCTTGAAGTTGAAGGCGCTCGTCAGGTCGCCGCATACGGCGCGGCGGTAGCGGCTGATGTTGGGTTCCTTGACGCCGAAGCGCTGCTCGAGGAAACGGATGATCGAGGTGTGGTCGAACACCTGCGAGTTGACCCAGCCGCCGCGGCTCCAGGGCGAGATCACGTACAGGGGCACGCGCACGCCCGGTCCGTAGACGCGGCCGTCGGGCTGCGGCTGGCTGGTGGTGCCGGGCGGGTTCGGGTGCGTAAAGCGCTCGAAGGCGAGGTCGGACTCGCGCAGCGTGGTCTTGCCGGCCGGCGTGCCGTCCGGGTTGAGCGAGGGCGCAGAGGGCGAGGGCACGTGGTCGAAGTAGCCGTCGTTCTCGTCGAAGTTGACCAGCAGCACGGTCCTGCTCCACACATCGGGCACGGCGGTGAGCGCGTCCAGCGTCTCCTGGATGTACCAGGCGCCCTGCACCGGGCTCGACGGGCCGGGGTGCTCGGAGTAGGCGGCCGGCGCGACGACGAAAGAAACCTGCGGCAGCTTGCCGTTCCGGATGTCCTGGCGGAAGGTTTCGAAATACGCGTTCACGTCGCCGAGCGGGCCGGGCATGGTGTTGGCGATGCCCTTGTAGAGCGGGTTGCCGGCATCATCGCTGGCCGGGTCGTAGGCAGGCGACAGCGCTTCGTTGCTCACCGGCTTGCCCGAGGCCTCGTTGGCCTTGCGGTACTGCTTGAAGCCGGCCAGCGGGTTGTCGCCGAAGTTGTCGGGCATGTTCTGGTAGACCATCCAGCTGACCTTGGCTTCCTGCAGCCGCTCGGGGTAGGTCTTCCAGTCGTACCCGAGGGCGGAGGAGTCGATCGAGTCCCACTCGTTGTTCACCGTGGCCACGCCGGCGCCGGTGGGGCCGTTGGTGCCGGCCCACATGAACATGCGGTTCGAGTTGGTGCCGGTGTGCATCGAGCAGTGGTAGGCGTCGCACAGCGTGAAGGCATTGGCCAGCGCGAACTGGTAGGGCAACTCGGCTTCCTTGTAGTAGCCCATCGAGGCCGGTGTCTTATAGCGAACCCACTGCTCGATGCGGCCGCCGTCCCAGGCGTCCTGGCCGTCGCTCCAGCTGTGCGGCGTGCCGCTCACGCGCTGCGCATTGCCCTTGGTGAAGTCGAGGTGGTAGGGAAGCACCGGCTGGCCGGCGGCGTTGTTCTGCTGCCAGACGTTGCGGCCCTGCGGCAGCGGAATGGTGAAGCGGTCGCCGAAGCCGCGCACGCCGCGCAGCGTGCCGAAGTACTGGTCGAAGGAGCGGTTCTCCTGCATCAGGATCACCACGTGCTTGACGTCCTTGATGGTGCCGGTCTCGTTGTGCGCCGGGATGGCGAGGGCTTTGCGGATGCTGGGCGGAAAGGCGGCGAGGGTGGCGGCGGCGATGCCGGTGGTGGCGGTGCCCTGGAGGAATTTGCGGCGCGAGTTCATGGGGGTCTCTGGATGTTGTTGTCGAGGGCTTCAGGGCGCGTAGCGCACGTCGGCGTTGTCGCTCGCCGGGGGTTGTGCGGGGGTTTCGGTTTTCTGGCTGCCGGCGGCCGTGCCGCTGAAGCCGCCGCCGCTGCTGCCGCCGCCGCAGGCGGCAAGCGCGCAGGCCAGGGTCAACGCGCCTGCGAAGCGCGCCAGATTCGCAACTGTTGTCATGGGGGGTTCCTTCGAGTCGTCTGTGAGGGGCGCGGCCTAGACTAGGCAGCGGCCGTGTCAGGCGCGTGAACCCACCGTGACGCCGGCGCGACCTGTGGCGCCGACGCGGCGGCGCTTGCGCCACCCCGGGTCTTGAGCTAGCCTGAATGCGGAGTTGCTCATCGGGCTTCCACATGAATCGACGGACAACATGCGCCGCGGCGTTGGCCTTGATCGCCTTGCCGCGTCAGGTCCTGGCGCAGGTCGTGGGCCGCAAGGCGCGCATCGGATTCCTGGTCGAGCCGGCGCTCGACCCGATCCTGCAGCGCGGCGTCGTCGAACCTTTCCGGCAGGGGCTGCGCGATCTCGGATACATCGAGGGCCAGAACGTCGTCATCGAGTACCGATCGGCCGAGGGCCGGCATGAGCGCCTTCGCGAACTGGCCGACGAGTTGTTGCGGCTCGAACCCGATGTCCTGGTCGCGGCGTTTCCCGCGCCGGCGCTGGCGGTCAAGGATGCGACGCGCACCGTGCCGGTGGTGGCCGTGGGCGTCGACAACCCGGTCCAGATGGGGCTCGCGGCGAGCCTGGCGCGCCCCGGCGGCAATTTCACGGGCATCAGCGGGTTTGCACTCGAACTCATAGCCAAGCGTCTGCAGCTCGTGCACCAACTCGTGCCGACGGCACGGCGGATCGGCATCCTGGTGAATCCGAATGTCATGCGGGCCGGTGCCCTGGACCGTCCCATCGTCGATTGGGAACACACGCTCGGCGTACGGATCTCGGTGTACCCGGCAGCCGGGCCGGACGAGTTCGAAGGCGTCTTCAACGCCATGGCACGCGATGGGGTCGGCGGCCTGGTCGTGCTTGCCGACGCCAACACCTACACGCACCGGGTGCGGCTCAACGCGCTGTGCCTGCAGTGGCGCATGCCATCCGTCTGGGGCGGGCGCGACTTCCTGACCGGCGGCGGCCTGGCCTCGTACCAGTCGGACTTCCCCGCCATGTACAGGCGGGCGGCCGCGTTGGTCGACAAGGTGCTCAAGGGCGGGAAGCCGGCCGAGATTGCCTTCGAGCAATCCACCAAGATCGAGTTGGTGATCGAAAGGCGGGCGATCAATGCGCTAGGCATCGCCGTGCCGCGTTCGATCATCGTGTCGGCAGATGCGGTGCTCGAGTAGTCGACGGAAAAGTTGCCGAACGAACGCGTCTGCAGGCTCGAGATCAAGAAACAGGGCCGCGCCCTTACTTCGCAGCGAAGCAGTAGAAGCGGCCGCTGCCGCCGGTGCGGATCAGGGCTTCCTGGCTGCAGCCGGCCGACTGATGCGAGAAGTTCCACGAGGTGGCCCAGGCCTCGGACGTGGGTCCGGTGCGATCGTGGTGGCCGACCACGGCCGAGCCGTCGCCGCTCTTGGTCCAGGCACCGCAGGTGGTGTCGGTCTGGGGGGCGAAGGCGGTGCCGTCGGCGCGCGACCCGGTCAGGATGTCGTGCTCGTTGGGAGTCTCGCCGCGGCCCTTGACGGGATTGCCGCGCTCGTCGAGCGCGGTGGCCTTGCTGATGTTGTTGCCGTTGTGCAGATGCGCCAGGTCGCGCGCGACCAGCTCGCCCTTGGCGTTGTGCCAGGGGCCTGTGCCGATGCGGTCGCGCGCATTGACGGCGGCAACGCCCGGGGTGGAGCCCGATGCAAAGGTCGGCGGCACGCTCAGGTAGGCGCGCCAGCTCTTGCTGCCGGCCCCGGTGGCGCTGGCGAGCCGCTGGCAATGTGCGTCGGCACCTGCGAGCCCGCCCAGGTCGGCACCCTTGCCGCTCCCGACGCTGGTGACGAAGAAGCTCATGGATCCCCTGGTCGGCCCGGTGGCACAGGCGGTGACCAGGGTCACGGCGGCGCCGGCGAGCGCGATGGCGAGCAATGCGGATTTCTTGTGCATGAAGGACCTCCTGGCCAGTCGCGAAGCGCCAATTGGGCAACGCGCGGCAAGTTTTGCGCTTTAGGGGGAACCCGGGGCAAGATCGCAGGCGCATCGGCGTCGATCCCTGGCCGCCGTTCAACAGCGAGGCGGCGCAAGTCGATGAAACTGATCTTGAAACTCGCCATCGCCTGCCTGATCGGGCTGGCAGGAGTCACCATGTTCCAGGACCGCCTGCTCTACTTCCCGGCCAAAGCCACGGTCGCGGACATGGTGTCCGGCGGACTGAAGGCCTGGCCTTCGGCAGATGACTTCCGCGGCCTGGTGGCGCAGCCGGCGGGCGATGCGCGCGGGACCGCCATCGTCTTTCACGGCAACGCAGGGCATGCCGGGCACCGCGCCTACTACGCCCAGGCGCTCGCCGGCCTCGGGCTGCGCGTGATCCTGGCCGAGTACCCGGGCTACGGCCCGCGCGGCGGAGCGGTGGGCGAAGCGCACCTGGTCGACGATGCCGAACAAAGCATCGTGCAGGCGCACCGCGCGCATGGCGCGCCGCTGCTCGTCATCGGCGAATCGCTGGGCGCGGGCGTCGCGGCCGCGGCGGCCGCACGCCAGCGGGACAAGGTGGCGGGCCTGCTGCTGATCACGCCATGGGACCGGCTCGAGCACGTCGCTGGCTTCCACTATCCGTGGCTGCCGGTGAAGTGGCTGCTGCGCGATCGCTACGACAACGCGGCGCATCTCGCATCCTTCGGCCGCCCGGTGCTGGTGGCCGTTGCCGAGCGCGACAGCATCGTGCCGGCGCGCTTCGGCCGCGCGCTCCACGACGCGCTGCCCCAGCCCAAGCGGCTGGTCGTGATCGAGGCGGCCGGCCACAACGACTGGCCCGGGCGTGTCGACGATGCATGGTGGCGCCAGGTCACGTCCTTCGTGCTGGACGCTTCCGCCGCGGCGCGCTGAGCACGGGCAACCGATTTTTTTCTGCGCTCATCAGGTGTACGCTTGGCTGGCGCTCGCGCGCATCGGCTGAATGCGTGCGCGGGAAGGAGTTGCAAGATGAAGCAGGAACAAAGACCTCGCATCAGGCTGTCGCGCAATGGACCCTATCTGGTCACCGTCGATGACCTGACGAACTCGAAGGGAGAGCAGCTCCAGGGGTGGAACGGCGTCGCGTTGTGTCGCTGCGGCGCGTCGCGCAAGAAGCCGTTTTGCGACAGCTCCCATATTCGGATCGGTTTCTCGGACGACGACCGGTGTCCGGAGCGCACGCCTGATGGCGTCGTGGCCGGCCGAGGCGCCGCCCAGCCCGGACCCGGCGAGGTGAATGCTCCGAGCATTCGTGTCACGCGGAACGGACCCTATGAGGTTCAGGGCTTCGATCTCGACACCGACAACTGGAGCGAAGGCACCTCGCGCGAGCGCTATTTCCTCTGTCGCTGCGGCGGATCGAAGAACAAGCCGTTCTGCGACGGAACGCACCGCAGCATCCAGTTTCGGGACGACAGCAACTGAATCGGAACGCGCCGTCGCCGCTGCCAGCGTCCACTGCGTCGTCGCACCGACCAGGCACCACAGCAGCGGGATCGGCCACAGCATCCATGCGAAGGGTGCGAGCGGGCGCAGGAGGAGCAGCAGGCCCAGGGTCGCGAGCGCGGTCGGGTCCGGCGCCATGCCGAAGAGCCCGGCCTCGCGCCACGGCCTGCCGAAGAGCAGCAGGCCGAGCCAGGGCTGGATGAAGAGCGCAAAGACGAGCAGGCCGAGGCCGAGATGGCCGCGCCAGCTGCGCTGCGTCCGGATGTGAAGGCGCGCGCCGAACACGCCGCACAGGAACAACAGCCCGCCCTCGATCGCAAAGGCCGCGGCGAACCAGGTCGCGGCCCAGTTGATGGCGGCATAGCGCCGCAGATGAAAGGCCCAGGCCACCCACAGCCAGCAGGCCGCGAGCAGCAGGCAGGCCACCCGCGCCGCCTGCGCCCCGCCTTGCAGCGCCGTGTACAGCAGCGCCAACCCTATTGCCAGGGCCAGGAGGTGCGCCGGCCAGAGCTCGGCGTTGTAGAGCTCGAACAGCCGATGGTAGGTACGCGCCGAGAACAGCAGGAAATCCGAAGGCCGGTAGCTCCACCACTCGGACATTGGCGCAGGCCCTATAACGCCTCGACGTGCGCAACCATGCGCCGCCGCATCGCGGCGTCGGGCATGCGCCCGAGGGCCGCGCCCATGTTCTGCCGCACGTGCGGCACGCTGCTGGTGGCCGGAATGGCGCAGGTCACGGCCGGATGCGAGACGATGAACTTGAGCGCGAACTGCGCCCAGCCGTCGCAGCCGATCTCGGCCGCCCACGGCGGCAGCGGATGGCGCTGCAGGCCGCGCAGCAGCGCGCCCTCGCGGAAGGGCCGGTTGGCGATGACGGCAATGCCGCGCTCGCGCGCCAGCGGCAGGATGCGCTCTTCGACTTCGCGGTCGAGCAGGTTGTAGCTGACCTGCACGAAGTCGATCGGCCGGCTTTGCATGATCGATTCGATCTCGCGATGGCGCCGGCCTTCGGAGGTGGTGATGCCGACGTAGCGCAGCCGCCCGGCCGCCTTCATCGCGAGCAGCGCCGGCAGATGCTCTTCCCAGGCGAGCAGGTTGTGAACCTGCAGCAGGTCGAAGCGCGAAACTTTCCACAGCCGGCGCGATTCCTCGATCTGGCCGGGCCCGCGTGCGCCAGATCCGATCCAGACCTTGTCGGCCGCGAACACGCGCGCGGCGCTGCCGATGCGGGCCAGGCCTTCGCCGATGACGCTCTGCGACGAACCGTACATCGGCGACGAATCGACCATGCGTCCGCCGGCTTCGAAGAAGGCGCGCATGACCTCGGTGCAGGCATCGCGCGCTGCACGGTCGTTGCCGACATTGAAGGTGATCCAGCTGCCCAGGCCGACCACCGGCAGTTGCTCGCCGGTCGAGGGGATCGGCCGGGTCGCGGGGGGCGGCGTCGTCTGGCTGCGGGCGAGCGCCGGCCACAGCAGGGACGGCGCCAGCACCGCGAGCCCCTTCTTCAGGAACTCGCGGCGCATCGAAGCGTGGCGATGACCGGCGAGCATGCCCCCATGGTGTCAAGGACGCGCTGCCGCCGCAAGCCCGTAGAGCGCCAGCGCCGCCAGCACCACGGCAGTGAAGCCGAGATGGATCGCGAGCAGCGTGGCCAGCACCGCGCCGGTGACCGACGCGCAGCCGTTGATGCCCCAGGCCCAGGGGACGAGCCGGGCATCGGCGGCCTCCACGCGCGCCAGGCCGAGCGGGAAGGGCATGCCCATGAAGAAGGCCAGCGGCGCGATGAGCGCGACCGAGAGCAGGATGCGCGCGGCGTCCGGCCACCCCATCGCATGGCGAAAGAGCACCGGAAGCAGCAGCAGGCAAAGCGCTGCCGCGAGCGCGATGGCGCCGGCCACCGCTGCCACCGGCAGCGCCCGCGCGGCGACGCGGCTGCCGATGCCGGCGAACAGCAGGAAGGCGAACAGCACCACCGCCACCGCGTAGAGCGGATGACTCAGGAACAGCACGAACTTCTGGATGAACGCGATCTCGATGAACATGAAGCCGAAGCCGATCGCCATGAAGTAGACGAGCACGCGGCCGCGCGATCCGGCGAGCGGCGCCATGCGTTGATCCTTCTGCCGGATGCCGGCCCAGGCCAGCGGCAGGCCGATGAGCAGCAGGCTCGCAAGCGCCGCCTGCACCAGCGTCGCCACCAGCACCGGATAGCCCCATTCCAGCAGCGGCAGGCCGCCTTGCTCCTTGAGCGACAACAGCTCGGGCAGCGAGCGCCACTTGAAGAAGTGGAAGAAGTGCGGCTTGTCGTCGGTGGCCGGCGCGATGTGGAACTTGTAGTTCTCGATGAACGCGTCCCGGCCCGGACCAAGCAGCGCCGTCGCGCTGTCGAACAGGTCCGGGCCTTCGACCACGTTGTAGCGGTTCGCGTCCTCCGCACGCATGCCGGGGTGGAAGCCGAGGTCGAAGGAGCGCGCGACGCAGAAGGCCTTGATCGCCGCGATGTCCTCGCTGCCGAAGGCGCCGTTCTTCACCAGCAGCGTGGCGGTCTTCCAGCTGCGTATCAGCGCGAGCTGCGAGCCTGGGTCGGCAACGCCCGATCGCTCCAGCGCCGCCGCGGCCGCGGCAAAGAGCTTCAACGCGTCGCGCGGCGGCAGCGTGACCCAGCGCGTGATCGCGAGCAGGCCGCCGGGCTGCAGGTGCCGCAATTGCTCCTGCAGCGCTTCGACCGTGTAGAGATGGTTCTCGGCCAGCGCGTAGAGGCCGGCCGAGGAGGCGCTGAAGGAATCGAGCAGCGCCACCTGGATCAGGTCGTAACGCTCGTCGCTGGCCGCGACGAAGCCGCGCGCTTCGGCCACGTGCACGCGCGCGATGTGCGCGTAGAGGCCGCCCGCATGGTCCGCGAAACGATTGCGCACCAGCTCGACCACTTGGCGGTTGAGCTCCACCGCATCGATCCGGCTCGCGCCGTGGTAGTGGGCCTGCAGCACGTCGGCCCCGGCGCCGGCGCCCAGCACCAGCACGCGCGGCCGGCGCAGCAGGTGGTAGGGCAGTGCCGAGCTGATCTGGTCCAGATGGGCCAGGCTCTCGCGCCGCCCGTCGAAGCGGGTCAGCGCGTTGAGCCCTTCGCCGTCGACGAAGACCGCGAGCTGCGGCGGCGGTTCGGTGCTCGCGTTGAGGCTCAGTCCCGGCGCGTGCCGCAGCGGAACGCGCGGGCTCTCCAGCACGCTGACCAGCCCGAGCGGGCTTGACCGCTCCTCGATCACGCGGGCTTCGGGAATGCGCAGGGTCTGCGACAACTCCTTGTACGGGGACATCGCGGGCGCGATCCAGGCTGTGGGCAGCAGCAAGGGCAGGAGAGCGAACAGCATCGACAGCAGCGCCGGCCAGCGCACGTGACCACCGCATTCGAGCCATGCCACCGCCGCGGCGACGAATCCCAGCGCGCCGATCAGCTTCAAGGCCTCGGCCGGCGAGAGTACGAAGAGCAGGGCCACGACGCCCAGGCTGCCGGCCCCCGCACCGAGGATGTCGAAGCTGTAGATGCGCGCCAGCTTGCCGCGAAAGTGCGACAGGGCCATGCACACGCAGGCGCCGGCGCACAGGAAGGGCAACAGCAGCAGCAGGAAGACCGCCAGCAGGTAGGCGGGCTGGCGCGGGTCCCAGAGCAGTTCCAGCGGATTGAAGGGCACGCGCTGCGCGAGCAGGAAGCAGCCGATGGCGCCGGCCCCGAAGGCCGCGGCGGATGCGCAGAACAGCGGCGCGAAACGCCGTTGCACTGCGTGCTGCGCCAAGGCCAGCACGGCGCCGCTGGCGCCCCAGCCCAGCAGCGCGAGGCTGATGATCATGTAGGCGAAGTGATGCCACAGCATGATCGAGAACAGCCGCATCAGCACGATCTCGTAGGCCAGCGCGGCGGCCGAGATCAGTGCCACGGCGAGGAGCGGCGCGCGCTGATCCTGCGATGGGGCCATCGCCGGCTCAGCGCTTGCCGGTCAGCGGCACGAAGGCCACCGGCAGGATCTGCCGCGTCGAGACCGTCCCGTCCGCGTTCTTCTCGACCAGCATCAGCTGCTGGACCATGAAGGCCGCGCCCACCGGGATCACCATCCGCCCGCCCGGCTTGAGCTGGCGGATAAGCGGCGGCGGAATGTGGCTGGCGGCCGCGGTGACGAGGATGGCGTCGTAGGGCGCATGTTCTTCCCACCCGTGGTAGCCGTCGCCCAGGCGCACCTCGACATTGCGATAGCCCAGCGCCTGCAGCCGTTGCCTGGCCGCCAGCCCGAGCGGCTCGACGATCTCGATGGTGTAGACCGCGCCGGCCAGCTGCGCCATCACCGCGGCCTGGTAGCCGGAGCCGGTGCCGACCTCGAGCACCTTGTGGCCGGGCTCCGCGCGCGCCAGGTCGGTCATCAAGGCGACGATGTAGGGCTGCGAGATGGTCTGGCCGTGGCCGATCGGCAGCGGCCGGTTCTGGTAGGCGTAGGGAAGCTGGTCGGCAGGCACGAAGGCATGCCGCGGCACCTTCGCCATGACCTCCATCACGCGCGCGTCGAAGGCGCGCTTGCCGGTGTCGGCCTGGGTCTCGCGCGCGTGCGCCGCGATCTGCTGCGCCATGCGCTGGCGCTCGGCCGCGAACGCGTCGGCCGCGGCGGACCGGCCCCCTGTCACGGCCAACAGGAGCGCGGCGGCAACGGCAACGAGGCGGACGGTGAGTGCGGCCATCGTCTGCCGATCATGGCCCTGCGCAGGAGTGCGGTCCACCCCTCCACAAAAACGAGGAGGAACGATCTTTGCCTGCGGCTGCGAACGCTGTATAAACTTAAGTTCGCACTCCAGGGGGGCAGCGATGCAGAAAGGGCAGCCGGATCCGCGCGTTTCGGGCTTCACATGGATCGCCTTGTGCGCCCCGTTCGTGATCACCGCTTGCGGTGGCGGCGGGGACGGTACAGGCACCGGCATCGCCGGCATGCCCACCGGTGCCGGCGATGCACCGGCACCTGCACCAGCGCCGGCCGCTGGGGCGATGTCCAAGCCGGAGTCTCCACCCTCGCCCATCAGCAAGGCCGTCAGGTCGCTCGACGACATCGCCCAGTTGCGGCAGCTGGAGCGTGACCGCGCCGCGCCCATCGACCGCGGCGAGGGTGCGCCGGGTCAGCCCACCACCGCTGCCGCGGCGGCGGCAGCAGCCGCGGTGGCGCCCAGCATGGGCGGGCAATGGGCCGCCCCGATCACCTGGCCGATCAATGCCATCCACGCCGTGCTGACGCCCGACGGCAAGGTCATGAGCTACGGCACCGACCCGAGCGGCGCCCAGGGCGCGCAGCTCTACTACGACGTGTGGACGCCGGCCACCAACGCGCACAGCCTGCTGCAGCACACCACCCGCACCGATCTCTTCTGCACCGCCCAGTCCACGCTGCCCTCCGGGCTGGTGCTGCTGGCCGGCGGCGACACGCGCGGGGTGACGCCGAACCAGGTCAACGGGGGCGTGCGCGACGTCAACCTGTACGACCCGGCCGCGGCCACCATCTCGCCGGGACCGCCGATGGCCTATGCGCGCTGGTACGGCACGCTGGTGCCGCTGGCCGACGGACGCCAGCTCGTCCTGGCCGGCATCGACGCCGGCGGCGCGGGATCCGGCGTGCCCGAGATCTACCGGCCCACGCTCGGCTGGCAGACCCTCAACATGCAGGACTGGCCGGCCGACTGGTTCTATCCGCGCGCCGTCCTGGCGCCCAATGGGCGCGTGCTGGTGACCAGCGGCAACAAGCTGTTCAGCATGAACACCGAGGCCCCGTTCATCATGCAGATCGGCACGCTGCCCAGGACGGCGAACTGGGCCATGCCCTGGACCATGTTCGACCGCGGCAAGGTCCTGCTGATCGCCGAGGACGGCGGCGCGATGGTGATGGACTTCAACGGCGCCACCCCCGTCGTGACCTCCATCCCGGGACCGGGGACCAACCGCATCTGGTCCAGCGCGACCGTGATGGCGGACGGCAAGGTGCTGGTCACCGGCGGCTCGAGCACCTTCAACGAGCTGGTCGACACCGCCTTCAGCGCCATGATCTGGGACCCCGCCACGGGCCAGTGGACCACCGGCGCCGAGGCGACGAAGCCCCGCCTCTACCACTCGAGCGCGCTGCTGCTGCCCGACGGCACCGTGCTGTCGGCCGGCGGCGGCTCGCCCGGGCCGGTGGTGAACCTCAATGCCGAGATCTACTCGCCTCCCTACCTGTTCGACAGCAACGGCCAGCGCCGGCCGCGCCCCTTCATCGACCAGACACCGGCCCAGCTGACGCTGGGCACCGACTTCCGCGTCACCGTCGCGTCCTCGCGGCCGATTCGCCGCGTCACGCTGATCCGCACCGGCGCGGTCACGCATTCCACCGATTTCGGCCAGCGCTTCCTCGAACTGCCCTTCACCCAGGCCACCGGAAGCGCGAACGTCGACATCACCTTCAACGAGAGCCCGAACGTCGTGCCCATCGGGCATTACCTGCTGTACGTGATCGACGACGCCGGCGTGCCTTCGATCGGGAAGATCCTCAAGGTGGATGGCAGCGTGACGAAGGTCGCCGACCAGGGGCAGACCTTCACCCTGCCTGCGCCCACCGTCGTGCAGTTCGGCGTGGGCGGGAACTGGACCCAGAAGACCGTCACTGGCAACGTCAGCTGCAAGAGCGATTTCTTCGGCATCAATCCTTCCCCCACCGTCACGAAGAGCTGCCACGTGCTCACGACCAAGGCCTCCGGCGTGACCCTGGGCAGCACGCAGACGACTACCGACCGCACCGTCGCTGCGCAAGGCGGCAGCTTCAACATGTCGAGCGCGACGCTGGTGAGCTACGGCGCCGACAACCGCTGGGTGCACAAGGTCGTGACCGGCGCCGCCACCTGCACCGTCTCCTTCTTCGGCAGCGACCCGGCGCCGTCGGTGGCGAAGTCCTGCGTGGCGGACTCGGGCGTCACGGGATCGCCCCCGCCTCCGCCACCTCCGCCGCCTCCACCCCCGCCGCCACCGCCACCGCCGCCGCCCTCAGGAACCACGCTGGCCACCGAAGGCGGCACCTTCACCGTGTCGAGCCCGACCCTGGTGCGCTATGGCGCCGACACGCGCTGGGTGGAGAAGACGGTCAACGGCACAGCGCCCTGTACCAACGAGTTCTTCGGCAGCGACCCGGCGCCCTTCGTGGTGAAGTCCTGCGTGACGGCCACCGCCCCGCCGCCGCCTGCACCTGCACCTGCACCCGCACCAGCACCTGCACCTGCACCTGCACCTGCACCTGCACCTGCGCCTGCGCCTGCGCCCGCACCCGCACCCGCACCCGCACCCGCACCCGCACCCGCACCCGCACCTGCACCTGCGCCTGCGCCTGCGCCTGCGCCTGCGCCTGCACCGCCGCCGTCCGGGGCGACGCTGGCCACGGAAGGCGGCAGCTTCACGGTGTCGAGCCCGACCCTGGTGGCGTACGGCGCCGATACGCGCTGGGTGCAGAAGACCGTCAACGGCACGGTGCCCTGCACCAATGCGTTCTTCGGCACCGACCCGGCGCCCTTCGTGGTGAAGTCCTGCAGGCTGGTGACCGCGTCCCCGCCACCACCGCCACCGCCACCGCCAGCGCCAGCGCCAGCGCCAGCGCCTGCACCTGCACCTGCACCTGCACCTGCACCTGCACCTGCACCTGCACCTGCACCTGCACCTGCACCTGCACCGGCACCGGCACCGGCGCCAGCGCCAGCACCTGCACCAGCACCAGCACCAGCACCAGCACCTGCACCAGCACCTGCACCAGCACCTGCACCTGCACCTGCACCGGCACCGGCACCGGCACCGGCACCGGCGCCAGCACCGGCGCCAGCGCCAGCACCTGCACCAGCACCAGCACCGCCACCCTCGGGCGCATTCCTGGCCAACGAGGGACAGAGCTTCACCGTGTCTTCGCCGACCGTGGTGAGGTATGGCGCCGACACGCGCTGGGTGCAGAAGACGGTCAACGGCACGGTGCCCTGCACCAACGCGTTCTTCGGCACCGATCCGGCGCCCTACGTCGTCAAGTCCTGCCGCGTCGCCTGAGCCGAGCTTCAGGCGTCGGGGACGGCACGCGGCACCGGGTCGAAGTAGCTGAACTGGTTCGAGATCGGCAAGGCCAGATTCGAGTACGAGAAAGACACGCTGACGTCCAGCGCGCGCACCTGGTGCCACCAACCCAGCGGCAGGAACATGGTCTCGCCCGGCCAGACCACGACTTCGAGTACGCGCACGCCCTCGAACAAGGGAAACCGTCTCAGGTCGACCGCATCCAGGTCGATGGGACTGAAGACGCCGTTGGTGTTGTACAGGCGCTGCCCCTGCAGCGGCGAGACGAGGCGCCAGCGCTTGCGCCCGACGACCTGCGTGTGGAACAGCATGATCGTGTCGTGGTGCAAGGGGGTGACGGTGCCTCCCGGCCCGAACCAGAACGAGGAACGTCCGGCCAGTTCCGCGCGATCGCAGCATGGCGGCAGGCTGCCGATGTCATCCAGCAGCGGCGCGAAGTCGGGCCGCCGCAACGCCTCGTTGTTGGCGGTGAGGTAGTAGTCGTTGCTTTCGCCGCCGACGAGCACCTGGTCGACGAAATCGCCCAGGCGGACAGTCCGCCGATGCGAGGCCTTGTCTTCTTCGTAGCGCGGATTCGCCTGGCGTTCGGCCTGCACCTCGACATCGACATGGCCGAAGCGCATCTTCAGGTCGGCCGGCGACCACCGCCGCATCGCCGGCCAGTCCCGCGTATGGCCCGTGAGCACCAGGGGCCGGCAGCCCCGCACGTAGCGATCGATGAACTCGTCCTCGCTGACCGACACGCGCTTGTCCACGATGCCGTACATCGGGTCGATCTCCCAGAGCAGCTGCAGGTTGGCCAGCGTCGACTCGAGCTTGCGAAGCTGCTGCGCCCGGCCCTCGGCCGCGATGTAGACCGCGTTGACGGGCACCAGCTCGATCAGCTCCGCGCTGGCTCGCGCGTCGACGCCGGCAGCGGTCATGACCGCCAGCATCGATTCCGGCGTGCAGCCGCGCAGCAGCTGCTCGGTGACCCAGCGCACCCACTCGGGGGTCAGCGCTGCGCCCGCTGGAGCCGGGGATGCCTTCTCGGCCTGGCTATCGGCCTGACTCTCAGGCGGCCGTGGCGGAGCAGGCGGCATAGCTGGATTCATGCGGCGATCTCCTGCGTTCTGTGCCTGTCCATTGTGGGCCGAACCCGGCCGAGATGGTGGCCTGGGCCCGCGCAGCGCGATGCCCCGCTGCCGTCACTCGCAGCGAAACAGGACGCCGGCTTCGGCCTGGGCCTTGCCGAGCATCCGCGCGGTCGAGCCTTGCGCTCGGCAGTAGTTCGATGCGTCGGCGGACGTGGGCGCGCGCAGCACGCCTTCGCGAACGCGGACCACCTCCGTGGGCGTGGAGCAGCCGGCGAGGGCCAGGACGAGCGGGAGCAGGGTGCGCAAGTTCATTCGATTTCTTGTGTGAGGTGTGCGGGGGCCGGTTTTTTTCAAGCCAGCATGTGGTCGACGATGAGGTGCCAGTGCGTGGCATCGACGGGTGTGATCGACAGGCGGTTGCCCTTGCGCAGCACCACCATGTCGGCCAGCGCGGGCGTCGCGCGCATCTCGGGCAGGCCCAGCAGCCGGGTCTTGCGCAGCGCCTGCACGTCCAGCAGCAGCCAGCGCGGGTGCTCCGGCTTGGAGGCCGGGTCGTAGTAGGGCGACTTCGGATCGAATTGCGTCGGATCGGGCCGCGTGCCGGAGGCCACGCGCGCGAGGCCGACGATGCCCGGCTGCGGGCAGCTCGAGTGATAGAACAGCACGCCGTCGCCGACCTGCATCTCGCTGCGCATGAGGTTGCGCGCCTGCCAACCGCGCACGCCGGTCCACGGCACGGTCGCATCGGGGGCGGCCAGCGCGTCGTCGATCGAGCACTCGTCGGGCTCGGATTTCATCAGCCAGTAGCGGGACATCGCAGGCTCAGCGCGTGGGCCGCGTACCCATGGCCGTGAGCACGCCCAGGCCGATGAAGGAAGTGCCTGCGAGCCGGTTGCCCCAGACCGCATGCCGCGCCGCGCGGCCCAGGCGCGGCGCGACGAGGCTGGCCGTCAGCACGTAGAACAGGTCGGTGCAGCAGGCGACGGCTACGAACACGCTGCCCAGCGCCAGGGTCTGCATCAGTGGGCTGGCGTGCGCGTCCATGAACTGCGGCAGGAAGGCGGCGAAGAACAGGGTGGTCTTTGGGTTCAGCAGCGCCACCACGAAGCCGTCGCGGAAGACGCGCCGCAAGGGCTTGCGCGGCGCCTGCGGCGCGGCGTCCGCGACGACCGGCGCCGTCCGCCACATCCGGATGCCGAGGTACACGAGGTAGGCGGCGCCGGCCCACTTCACCACGGTGAAAGCGGTCGATGACACGGCGAACAAGGCGGCCAGGCCGAGCGCGGCGCCCACCGCATTGGCGAGGTTGCCGAGCGCCACGCCCAGCACCGAAGCCAGGCCGCAGGCGCGGCCCTGCGCCAGGGTGCGGGCGATGATGTAGACGACGGCGGGGCCGGGCGTGAGCGCAAGCACCAGGCTGGCGCCGACGAAGGCCAGGAGGAGGGGTGTATCGGGAAACATGCGCACTCCAGGATTCTCGAAAACGGCAAGTATCCCCGCACCACCGCTGATTGCAACTCAGCCGGCGCGGGCCTGCCACGCCTGCAGCGCGGCCTGCGCCTGCCGGCGTGCCGCCGCAGGCAGGAACGAGTGCTCGGCCGCCTGCAGGCCCATCGCCGCCAGGTCCTGCAGGCCCAGGCCGTTGTCGCGCACCAGGCCCATCGCCTCGTCGCTCATGCTGACCATCGAGATCAGCCGGTTGTCGGTGTGGAAGGACAGGCTCAGGCCGGCCTGCCAGAGCCGCCTGATCGGGTGGGCCGCCAGCGACGCGGCAGCGCCCGTGTGGATGTTGCTGCTGGGGCACAGCTCCAGGTGCACGCCGCCGGCGCGCACCTCGTCGAGCATCGCGCGCGCGGCGCTGCCGGCCGGCGCGTCGAGCGCGTCGGCCAGCCGCACGCCATGCCCGATGCGGCGCGCGCCCAGGCGCGCCGCTTCCAGCACGCGCTCGGCCGCGTCGGCCTCGCCGGCATGGCAGGTGATCGGCAGCCCGGCCTCGCGCGCCATGGCGAAGGCGGCGGCATGGCGCGACGGCGGATGGCCGCGTTCGGCGCCCGCCAGGTCGAAGCCGATCACGCCTGCGTCGCGGTAGCGCAGCGCCAGTTGCATCACGCGCTCGCTGTGCGCGCTGGATTGCTCGCGCATGGCGCACAGGATCAGCCCGCTCGGAAGCGGACTTCGGCGCAGGCCGGCCAGGAGCGCCTCGACCGCGGCTTCGGGCGGCACGCCCAGGGGCTCGAACAACAGGGGCGCGATGCGGAACTCGGCCAGCACGCAGCCGTCGAGCCGCGCGTCCTCTGCCGCCTCGAAAGCCACGCGCGCGAGCGCCGCGGGGCTGGCCATGGCTTCGACCGTGAGCACGAAGCCGCGCAGGTACTCGGCCAGGCTGCCGGCATGGGCGCGGGCGTTGAACCAGGCCGCGAGCGCCGCCGCGTCCGGCGCCGGTGCGGCGATGCCGCGCGCGTGCAGCAGTTCGAGCAGGGTGGCCGGCCGCAGGCCGCCGTCGAGATGCTCGTGCAAGAGCACCTTCGGCATTGCCTGCAGCTGTTGCGCCAGCGTGCGGGAGAGCGGAGCGACCATCGCCGCATGGTAGTGCCCCGGGGTCGGCACGGCGCAAGTCTTGCTATCCTGCCTCGGGCTCTGCGCGAGCCTGCGACGCAGCAAGAAGTCTTACAGCCGGATCGCCAACCAAGGATGCGCACATGAAACTCAACAAGGTCCTCGTCCTCGCTCTCGCCGCCGGCGCCACGCTGGCGGCGGTTGCCGAGCCGGCCATCGTCTACGACATGGGCGGCAAGTTCGACAAGTCCTTCAACGAAGCGGCCTACCGCGGCGCCGAGATGTGGAAGAAGGAAAGCGGCAAGCCCTACCTCGACTTCGAGATCGCCAACGAGGCGCAGCGTGAGCAGGCCATGCGCCGCATGGCCGCGCGCGGCGCCAACCCGGTGATCGGCATCGGCTTCTCGCAGGGCAGCAGCCTCGAGAAGGTGGCCAAGGAATTCCCGAAGCTCAACTTCGCGATCATCGACTCGGTGGTCAAGCTGCCCAATGTCGAATCGATCGTGTTCAAGGAGCACGAGGGCAGCTTCCTGGTCGGCATGATGGCGGCCCTGGCCAGCAAGAGCGGCAAGGTCGGCTTCGTCGGCGGCATGGACATTCCGCTGATCCGCAAGTTCCAGTGCGGCTATGAGCAAGGCGCCAAGTACGCCAACCCGAAGGTCGAGGTGAGCTCGGTCATGACCGGCACCACGCCCGCCGCCTGGAGCGACCCGACGCGCGGCAGCGAGCTGGCCAAGGCGCAGTTCGCCAAGGGCGTCGACGTGGTGTTCGCCGCCGCCGGCGGCACCGGCTCGGGCGTCTACCAGGCTGCCAAGGACGCGGGCAAGCTGGCCATCGGCGTCGACAGCAACCAGAACCACATGCAGCCGGGCACCATGCTGACCTCGATGGTCAAGCGCGTCGACGTGGCGGTGCTCAACGCTGCGAAGAAGCCGACCCCCGGGGTCACCTCGCTGGGTCTGAAGGAAGGCGGCGTCGACTACGCGCTGGACGAGCACAACGCCAAGCTGGTGAGCGCCGACATGAAGGCCAAGGTCGATGCGGCCAAAGCCGACATCATCGCGGGCAAGATCAAGGTGGCCGACTACATGGCCGATAACGCTTGTAAGTTCTAGCCGGCCGTGTCCGGAAGCCCCGCGCCCGCGGTGCGCATGTCGCGCATCAACAAGCACTTCGGCGCCGTCCACGCCAATCGCGACGTCACCCTCACCGTGCCGGCCGGCACGGTGCATGGCGTGGTGGGCGAGAACGGCGCGGGCAAGAGCACGCTGATGTCGATCCTGTACGGCTTCTACCAGGCCGACAGCGGCGAGATCGAGATCGAAGGCAAGGCGGCGCAGATCCGCGGCGCGCACGAGGCCATTGCCCTGGGCATCGGCATGGTGCACCAGCACTTCATGCTGGTCGAGACCTTCTCAGCGCTCGACAACATCCTGCTCGGCGCCGAGCCGCATTGGCGGCTGCCGACGGCGCGCGCGCAGGTGCGCACGCGGCTGGAGGCGCTGATGCGCGAGAGCGGCCTGCAGGTGCGGCTGGACCTTGCGGTCGAACAGCTGCCGGTGGGCGAGCGCCAGCGGCTCGAGATCCTCAAGGCGCTGTTTCGCGGCGCGCGCATCCTGATCCTCGACGAGCCGACGGCGGTGCTCACGCCGCAGGAGACCGAGCAGCTGTTCGACACGCTGCGGGCCCTGCGCGCGCGCGGCACCACGGTGCTCTTGATCACGCACAAACTGAAGGAAATCATGGCGCTGTGCGATGCGGTGACGGTGATGCGCGCGGGCGCCGTGGTGCTGGCCTGCGCCACCGCCGACACCAGCATCGACGCGCTCGCGCAGGCGATGGTCGGGCGCCGCGTGCAGATGGGGCGCTTGGGCGAGGCTGCGCGCGCCGCGAGCGGCACGCCGCTGCTCGAGGCGCGCGGCCTCGACTGGCGCGACGCGCAGGGCACGCCGCGGCTGGTCGACGTGTCGCTGCAGTTGCACGCGGGCGAGATCGTCGGCATCGCGGGCGTCTCGGGCAACGGCCAGAGCGAGCTGCTGGAGGTGCTCTCGGGCATGCTGGCGCCGCAGGCCGGCACGCTGACATTGGGCTCGCGCTCCTTCACGCCCGAGCACTGGCTCGACCCTGAAGCCGCGCGCGAAGCCGGGCTCGCCCATGTGCCGGAAGACCGCCACCGCCGCGGCCTGGTGCTGCCCTTTGCGGCCTGGGAATCGGCCGTGCTCGGCTACCAGCGGCGCCCGCGCTACAGCCGGCACGGCTGGATGAGGCAGTCGGCCATGCAGGCCGACACCGCGCGCATGATGGACGAGTACGACGTGCGGCCGCGCAATGTGCGCCTCGCGAGCGCCAAGTTCTCCGGCGGCAACCAGCAGAAGCTGGTGCTGGCCCGCGAAGCCGCGCCGAAGCCGCGCGTGCTGCTGGTGGGCCAGCCGACGCGCGGGGTCGACATCGGCGCCATCGAGTTCATCCACGGTCGCCTGCGCGCGATGGCGGCCGCGGGCGGTGCGGTGCTGGTCGTGTCCTCCGAGCTCGACGAGATCCTGGCGCTGGCCGACCGCGTGCTCGTGATGGCCGGCGGACGCGTCGTCGGCGAGCGCCCGGTCGCGCAGTGCGACGAGACCACGCTGGGCCGCCTGATGTGCGGCGCGGGCGACGAGGTGACGAACGCATGAGCGCAGCGACGGGCCGCCCCGAGCAAGCTTGCGCCCCCTCGGGGGGCAGCGAGGACATGCAAATGCCGAGCGTGGGGGCCACATGAAGGGCACCGATCTGCCGCGCTGGATCGACCTCCTGGTCCTGCCGCTCGTCAACCTCGCCCTGGCGCTGCTGGCCTGCGGCATCGTCGTCGCCGTGGTCGGCCACGACCCCTGGCAGGCGCTCGTGCTGCTGGTCCAGGGCGCCTTCGGCAGCCGCATGGGCCTGAGCTACACGCTGTACTACGCCACCACCTTCGTCTTCACCGGCCTGGCGGTGGCGGTCGCGTTCCATGCGGGCCTGTTCAACATCGGCGGCGAGGGCCAGGCCATGATGGGCGGGCTGGGCACCGCGCTGGCGGCCCTGGCGCTGGGCGAGCACCTGCCGCGCTGGGCCATGCTGCCGCTGATGATCGGCGCCGCCATGCTGTTCGGCATGTGCTGGGCCGCGGTGCCGGCGGCGCTGCAGGCCTGGCGCGGCAGCCACGTGGTGATCACCACCATCATGTTCAACTTCATCGCCTCGGCGCTCTTGGCCTACCTGCTGGTCGACGTGCTCAAGGAGCCCGGCAACATGACGGTGGAGAGCCGCGCCTTCGCAGCGTCGGCGCGCATGCCCGGCCTGCACGAGGCGCTCGCCGGCATCGGCATCGAATGGCCGGCCTCTCCGCTCAACCTGAGCGTGCTGCTGGCGCTCGCCGCCGCCATCGCTGTGTACCTGCTGCTGTGGCGCTCGCAGCCGGGCTACGCCATCCGAGCGGTCGGCCATGCGCCCGAGGCGGCGCACTACGGCGGCATGCGGCCGCGCGCGCAGATCATGGTGTCGATGGCGCTGTCCGGCGCGCTGGCCGGGCTGGTGGGCATCAACGAGATCGCTGGCGTGCACGGGCGGCTCCTGCTCGAATACGTGGTGGGCGCCGGCTTCGCCGGCATCGCGGTCTCGCTGATCGGACGCAACCACCCGGTGGGCATCGTGCTGGCCGCGCTGCTGTTCGGCGCGCTCTACCAGGGCGGCTCCGAACTGGCCTTCGAGATCCCCGGCTTCAGCCGCGACATGGTGTTCACGCTGCAGGGTTTGATCGTGCTGTTCTCCGGCGCCTTGGCGCAGGTGGCGGCGCCGACGCTGGCGCGGCTGTGGCGCGCGACACGCCGCACGCCGCGCGCGGTGGCGGCAGGGAGTGCGGGCCATGGATGAAGTCGCGCTCGGCACGCTGCTCGCCTCGACCCTGCGCGTGGCGACGCCGCTGATCCTGTGCGCGCTGGCCGGCGCGCTGGCCGAGCGCTCGGGCGTGATCGATCTGGGCCTCGAAGGCAAGATGCTCTCCTGCGCCTTCGCCGCCGGCAGCGTTGCCGCACTGAGCGGCTCCCTGGCGCTGGCATTGGCGGTGTCGCTCGCGGTCGGCGTGGCGCTCTCGCTGCTGCAGGGCTTCGGCTGCGTGACCCATCGCGGCGACCAGGTCGTGATGGGCATGGCCATCACCATGACAGCCGCCGGCCTCACGGTGGTGCTGGGCATCGCGTGGTTCCAGCAGGGCGGCCAGACGCCCCCGCTGCCCGACGCGGTGCGCCTCGCGCCGTGGGGGGCGGGCGCCGGCGAGGCGCTGCGCGCGCTGCCTTGGCTGGGCACGGTGCTGGGACTGGGCCTGTTCGGCCACAACGCGCTGGTGTATCTCGCCATCGCACTGGTGCCGGCCGTCTGGTGGCTCTTGTTCCGCACCCGCTTCGGCCTGCGCCTGCGCGCCACCGGCGAGAACCCGGCCATGGTCGATGCGGCGGGCGTCTCCGTCACGGCGCTGCGCTACCGCGCGCTCATGCTCAACGGCGTGCTGTGTTCCCTGGCCGGCAGCTACCTGGTGCTGGCGCAGAATCCTTCATTCATGCCGAACATGACGGCCGGCCGCGGCTACATGGCCCTGGCCGCCATGATCTTCGGCAAGTGGCATCCGGTCGGCGCCTTTTTCGCCTGCCTGCTGTTCGGCTTTCTCGATGCGGTGTCGATCCGCCTTCAGGGCACGGTGCTGCCCTTGATCGGCGCCGTGCCGGTGCAGGCGGTACAGGCCTTGCCCTACCTGATGACGGTGGTGCTGCTGGCCGGCTTCGTGGGCAAGGCGCGCGCGCCCAGGGCGCTCGGCATCCCGTACGTGAAGGAGCGATGATGGCCGTTTCCGAGACCCAGATGACGCAGTTGATCGATGCCGCCCGCGCCGCCCGCGAGCGCGCCTATGCACCCTATTCGAAGTTCGCGGTCGGCGCTGCGCTGCTCGACGAACAGGGCCGTGTCCACGCCGGCTGCAACATCGAGAACGCCGCCTATCCGCAGGGCCAGTGCGCCGAAGCCTCGGCGCTCGCGCACCTGGTGCTGGCCGGCGGCATGCGCGTGCTGGCGGCGGTGGTCGTCGGCGTGGCCGATGGGCCCGTCACGCCCTGCGGCGGCTGCCGCCAGAAGCTGCGCGAGTTCGCGGACGACGACGACATGCCGGTGTGGTGCGCCGACCTGCGCGATGTGCGCGGCCGCTACACGCTGGGCGAGTTGCTGCCGGCGAGCTTCGGGCCCATGCATCTGCCGTCGCCATGAGTTCACAGAAGGCGATCGAAGCAAGCGCCGCGCGCATCCGCGCCGCCGGCCTGGTGCCCGAGCTGGCCGTGGTGCTCGGCTCCGGCTGGGACCGCGCTGCCGAGCTGGTCGAGGCGCCCACGGACATCCCCTATCCCGAGCTGCCCGCCTTCCCGGCGCTGAACGTCGCCGGCCATGCCGGCATCCTGCGCCTGGGCCGCATCGGCGGCCGCGCGGTCGCGCTCCTGCGCGGCCGCAAGCACGCCTACGAAAGCGGCGACGCGGCGGCCATGAAGGGTCCCATCCGCAGCCTGGCCGCGGCCGGCTGCCGGACCCTCGTGCTGACCAATGCCGCCGGCAGCCTGGACGCGAACATGCGTCCGGGCTCGCTGATGCTGATCGCCGATCACCTCAACATGGCGCAGCGCACGCCGCTGCACGACGAGGCCGGCTCGGAGCGCTTCGTCGACATGAGCGAGGCCTACGATCCCGCCTTGCGCGCGCAGGCCCGCGCCGCGGCCGCGCAGGCGGGCATCGCGCTGCACGAAGGCATATATGCCTGGGTAATGGGCCCGCAGTTCGAGACCCCGGCCGAGATCCGGATGCTGCGCCTGCTGGGCGCGCAGGCCGTGGGCATGAGCACCGTGCCCGAAACCATCCTGGCGCGCCACGCGGGCCTGAAGGTGCTGGCCTTCTCGATGCTCACCAACATGGCGGCGGGGCTCTCCGACGAAGTGCTGAGCCATGCCCACACCCTGCGCAATGCGCGCGCCGCCGACCAGGATGCATCGCGCCTGCTCGCAGCGGTGATTGCAGCGATCTGAGCCATGCGCATCCCATTCATCGCCGCCGCCGCCGCGCTGGCCCTGCTGGCCGGCTGCGCCACCGCGCCGGGCGAGCGCGCGCCGGTCAAGCTGACCGTGCTGCACACCAACGATCACCATGGCCGCTTCTGGACCAATGCCGACGGCGAATACGGCATGGCTGCGCGCAAGACGCTCATCGACCGCGTGCGCGCCGAGGTGCGGGCCAGCGGCGGCTACACGCTGCTGCTCGACGGCGGCGACATCAACACCGGCGTGCCCGAGTCCGACACGCAGGACGCCGAGCCCGACTTCAGGGGCATGGAGCTGCTCGGCTACGACGCCGCGGCCGTCGGCAACCACGAGTTCGACAAGCCGCCCGCGGTGCTGGAGAAGCAGCGCCAGTGGGCCGGCTTCCCGCTGCTCTCGGCCAACATCTACCAGAACGGCCGGCGCATGTTCGAGCCCTACCGCGTGTTCGAGCGCGGCGGCCTGCGGATCGCGGTGATGGGCCTGACCACCGACGACACGGCGAAGATGGTGCTGCCCGCCAACATCGCGGGCATCGAATTCCGCCAGCCCATCGACGAGGCGGCTGCGCTGCTGCCGGAGCTGCGCGCCAAGGCCGACATGGTGATCGCCGCCACCCACATGGGCCATTACACCGATGGCCGGCGCGGCGTCAATGCGCCGGGCGACGTGGAGATGGCGCGCGCCACCCGCGGGCTCGACCTGATCGTCGGCGGCCACAGCCAGAACCCGGTGTGCATGCTGCAGGAAAACCTGCGCAACGACGCCTACGTGCCCGGCACGCCCTGCGCACCCGACCGGCAGAACGGCACCTGGATCGTGCAGGCGCACGAATGGGGCAAGTACGTGGGCCGGGCCGATTTCGAGGTGCGCCCGGGCCGCATCGAGTTGATCCGGTACCAGCTGATTCCGGTCAACCTCAAGCGCACGGTGGACGGCAGGAAGGTCGCGTATGAAGAGACCATCCCCGAGGACGCCGGCGTGCGCGCCTTCCTGCAGCCCTTCCAGGACAAGGGGCAGGCGCAGCTCGCGGTGCCGGTGGGCGAAACGGTCGGCGTGTTCGACGGCGACCGCGAGCGGGTGCGCAGGCAAGCCACCAACCTCGGCCGACTGATCGCGCTGGCCATGCGCGACAAGACAGGCGCCGATGTCGCGCTCATGAATTCGGGCGGCGTGCGCGATTCGCTGCCCGAGGGCCGCATCACCTACCGCGACGTGCTCAAGGTCCAGCCCTTCGGCAACCAGGTGACCGTGGTGCAGCTCACGGGCGCCGAATTGCTGAGCTATCTCGAGGCCGCGGCCAGAATGACGCCGGGCTCCGGCGCCTTTCCACAAACGGCGGGCGTGCAGATGCTGATCGAAGGCGGGCAGCTGAAAGACGCCAAGGTCAACGGCCAGCCCATCGACCCGCGCCGCGAGTACCGGCTGGCGATCAACAACTTCACCGCCACCGGCGGCGACGGCTATCCCAAGCTGGCGACGCATCCGGGCTACATCAACACCGGCTTCGTCGATGCCGAGGTGCTGCGCGCCTACATCGCCGGCCGCAGCCCGCTCAAGGCCGCGGACTACGCACCGGGCGACGAAGTGCAAAGGAGATGATGCAATGAGCACCAAGGCGAACGCAGGCCGCGGCGAGCGCCGCGCCGGGCCGCCCCAAGCAAGCGAGAGCCCCCTCGGGGGGCAGCAAGGACACGAAGTGCCGAGCGTGGGGGCAGCACGTCTGGCGTTGGCCTGCCTGGACTTGACCAGCCTCAACGACAGCGACGACGCGGCCGCCATCGATGCCTTGTGCGCCAAGGCAGAAGGGCCGGCCGGCCCGCCGGCAGCGCTCTGCGTGTGGCCGCGCTTCGTGGCGCAGGCCCGGGCCGCGCTGCCGGCATCGATCCGCATCGCGGCCGTGACCAACTTCCCCGACGGCGCGCTCGACAGCGAACGCGCCTTGCGCGAGGCGCAAACCATCCTCGATGCCGGTGGCGACGAAGTGGACCTGGTCCTGCCCTGGCGCGCGCTCGTGGCCGGCGACGCGTACAGCGCCGCGGCCCTGGTCGCGCAGGTGCGCGCGACCTGCGCGGGCAGGACGCTCAAGCTGATCATCGAGTCCGGCGAACTGCATTCGCCCGAATTGATCCGCCGGGCCTGCCGCATCGGGCTCGACGCCGGCGTCGACTTCCTCAAGACCAGCACCGGCAAGACGGCCACGGGCGCGACGCCCGATGCGGCGCGCGCGATGCTCGAAGCCATCGCCGGCCACGCGCGGAAAGACGAGGTCGGCTTCAAGGCCTCGGGCGGCGTGCGCACGGTGGCCGATGCGGCGATCTACATTGCGCTGGTGCGCGAGATGCTCGGCGAGTCGGCCCTCGGACCGAAGCGGCTGCGCTTCGGCGCCAGCGGCCTGCTGGCCGACATCGAGTCGGTGTTGCTGCAGAGCGGCCCCGGCAAGCCCGCCGCGCCCGGAGATTACTGATGCTGCTGCCGGCCGAGGTCATCCGCGCCAAGCGCGATCGCCATGCGCTCTCGCCGGCACAAGTCGAAGCCTTCGTGCGCGGCCTCGTCGACGGCAGCTGGAGCGAGGGCCAGATCGCGGCGCTCGCGATGGCGATCCTCCTCAACGGCATGGATCCTGCCGAATGCGTGGCCCTGACCCGCGGCATGACGCACTCGGGCGAAGTGCTGCAATGGCCCGATGTGCCGGGCCCGGTGCTCGACAAGCATTCCACCGGCGGCGTCGGCGACAAGGTGAGCCTGATGCTGGCGCCGATCGTCGCGGCTTGCGGCGGCGTGGTGCCGATGATTTCCGGCCGCGGCCTGGGCCACACCGGCGGTACGCTGGACAAGCTCGAATCGCTGGCCGGCTACAAGGTCGAGCCGCCGCGCGAGACGCTGCTCGCCGTGCTGCGCGATGCCGGCTGCGCCATCGTCGGCGCCGGCCCCACGCTGGCGCCCGCCGACAAGCGGCTCTATGCGATCCGCGACGTGACGGCCACGGTCGAGTCGCTGCCCTTGATCACCGCCAGCATCCTCTCCAAGAAGCTCGCGGCCGGGCTCGAGGCGCTTATGCTCGACGTGAAGGTCGGCAGCGGCGCCTTCATGCCGCGCCTGGACGACGCACGTGCGTTGGCGACGAGCCTGGTCGAAGTCGCGGCCGGCGCCGGCTTGCCGGCGGAAGCGCTGATCACCGACATGAACCAGGTGCTGGGCCGCAGCGCGGGCAACGCGCTCGAAGTGCGCGAAGCGATCGACTTCCTGACGGGCGTCGAACGCGAGCCGCGGCTCTTCGAAGTGACATTGGCGCTCGCGGCGCGGCTGCTGCGCCTGGGCGGCCTCGCGGCCGACCTGCCCGAGGCCAGGGCGCGCGCCCTGCATGCGCTCGACAGCGGCGTGGCGGCCGAGCGTTTTGCGCGCATGGTGTCGGGCCTCGGCGGTGCAAGCGACCTTCGGCAAGCGGCGCGCGGGTTGCCGGCTGCGCCGGTGCTGTGCGATCTGCCGGCACCGCAAGACGGCGTGCTGGTGGCGACGGACGTGCGCGCCATCGGCCTGGCCGTCATTGCGCTGGGCGGCGGCCGGCGCCGCGCGGAAGACCGCATCGATCCGCGCGTCGGGCTCACAGAGGTGCTGCCGCTGGGCAGCAGCGTACGCAGGGACCAGCCGCTGGCGCGCGTGCATGCGGCCAGCCAGGCCGATGCCGAAGCGGCGGTCGCGGCACTGAAGGCGGCCATGCGCATCGAAGAAGAGAAGACGCAGGAACCGGCGCCGGTGATCTGCGGCGAGATCACTCCGGCGCGCTAGCGCTCATCGGCCTCAAGGCCGCAAGGCCTGCGCCAACTCCATCACCGACGACAAGCCCGCCGCGAAGCGCGGCGCGAGGAAGGCGCCCATCTGCGGCATCAGCAGCTGCAGCATGCCGATGCCGGCCAGCAGCGTGAGCGGAAAGCCGACTGCGAAGATGCTGAACTGCGGCGAGGCGCGGTTCAGGATGCCCATCGCCAGGTTGAGCGTGAGCAGCGCCGTCACCAGCGGCAGCGCCAGCATCAGGCCGTTGGCGAAGATCTGGCCGGCGCCGGCAACGAGATGCATCCAGCCGCGGGCGGCCAGCGGCGCGTCGGCGATCGGCAGGGTCTGGAAGCTTTCGGCCAGCGCGGCGACCAGCAGCAAGTGGCCGTCGAGCGCGAGGAAGATCAGCATCGCCAGCATGTGCAGCAGCCGCGCCACCACCATGGTGGCGCCGCCGCTCATCGGATCGAAGAAGGACGCGAAAGACAGGCCCATCTGCAGGCCGATGTACTCGCCCGCCGCCAGCACCGCCGCGAACACCAGCCGCATCGTGAAGCCGATGGCGCCGCCGATGAGCACCTGCTGCACCAGGATCCAGACCCCGCCCGCGGACACCACCGGCACCTGCGGCATCGGCCCGATGGTGGGCGCGACGGCCACCGCGAGCAAGGCCGCGATCGCGACCTTGATCTGCCGCGGCACGCCCGGCTCGCCGAAGATCGGCGCGGTGCTGACCAGCGCCAGCATGCGCACGAAGGGCCAGAGGAAGGCCACCATCCAGGCGTTGAGTTCCCCCGAGGTGACCGAAAAGACCGCCGGCATTGAAGCCTATGCAACGAGTTGCGGAATGCTCGAGAACAGCGTCCGCATGTAGTCCACGATCTGCCCCAGCATCCACGGTCCGGCGATCACCAGCACCGCGAACACCGCCAGCAGCTTCGGGATGAAGGACAGCGTGGCCTCGTTGATCTGCGTGGCGGCCTGGAAGATGCTGATGACGAGGCCGACCACCAGCGCCACCAGCAGCAGCGGCGCGCCGAGCAGCAGCGACACGTGGATCGCCTGGCTGCCGATGGCCATGACCGATTCGGGCGTCATAAGTAGAAACTCTCGGCAAGCGCGCCGATCAGCAGCTGCCAGCCGTCGGCCATGACGAAGAGCATCAGCTTGAAGGGCAGCGCGATGGAGGCGGGCGGCACCATCATCATGCCCATCGACATCAGCACGCTGGCCACCACCAGGTCGATGATCAAGAAGGGAATGAAGATCGTGAAGCCGATCTGGAACGCGGTCTTCAGCTCGCTGATCACGAAGGAGGGCAGAAGGATGCGCAGCGGCACGTCTTCAGGCCCTTCCATCGCCGGCACCTTGGCCAGCCGCGCGAAGAGCGCGAGGTCGTTCTCGCGGGTCTGCTTGAGCATGAAGGTCTTGAAGGGGCCGATGCCGCGCTCGAGCGCGCGCTCGGCGCTGATCTTGTTCTCGGAGAAGGGCTTGTAGGCCTCGTTGTAGACCTTGTCGAAGACCGGCGACATCACGAAGAAGGTCAGGAACAGCGACAGGCCCACCAGGATCTGGTTGGGCGGCGAGGACTGCGTGCCGATGGCGGTGCGCAAGAGGCCCAGCACGATCAGGATGCGCGTGAAGCTGGTCATGCACAGCAGCAAGGCCGGCAGGAAGGACAGCGAGGTCAAGAGCACCAGCGTCTGCACGCTCAGCGACCAGGTCTGGCTGCCGCCCGGGCCGGGCGTGCTCACCAGGCCGGGCAGGCCCTGCGCCCAGGCGGCAGTCGGCAGTGCAGGCAGCACGAGCGCCAGCAGCAGGCCCGCGCGGCGCAGGCCACGGCGAAAGTTGCCCTGCATCATGGGCCCGGCCGCGGCCTGACGCCCAGCGATTCGCGCAGCTTCTGGGCGAACAGGCCGAGCGCCTGCGAAGTCTTCGCGTCCAGCGGCGATGCCGCCGGCGCCGAAGCCACGGCCTGCGCAGGCAGCGTGTGCAGCGTGTTGATCTGGCTGGCCGTGACGCCCAGCACCAGCCAGGTCGCGCCCACTTCCACCACCACCACGCGCTCGCGCTGGCCGACCATGGAGCTCGACACCACCTTCACCAGGTTGCCGCCGCCGAAGCGCTGCAGGCCGAAGCGGCGCGCCATCCATGCGCACGCAAAGATCAGCCCGAGCACCACCAGCATGCCGAAGCCGGCCTGCAGCAGGCCGGAGGCGCCGACGGCCGGCGCGGCCTCGGCGGCCGGCGTCGGCACGGTGGGCAGGGCCGCGCGCGCAGGCAGCGTGCATGCCCACGCAAGAAGAGATGCCGCAATCCGCAGCGGCCGGCCGCAAAGAATCATGAGCGGCTGAGCTTCTGCATGCGCTCGGAGGGCGTGACGATGTCGGTCAGGCGGATGCCGTACTTCTCGTTCACCACCACCACTTCGCCCTGCGCGATCAGGTAGCCGTTGATCAGCACGTCCAGCGGCTGGCCGGCCAGGCCGTCGAGCTCGACCACCGAGCCCTGCGAGAGCTGCAGCAGGTTCTTGATGGTGATGCGCGTGCGGCCGATCTCGGCCGTGAGCTGCACCGGCACATCGAGGATGCGCTCGATGTCGACCGGCGAGCTGTGGGCCGCCGGCGTGTTCTGGATCGGCTGGAAGACCTGTGCGCCGGCCGGCGCCGCCGCGGGTGCGGGCGCGGCGGCCTGCAGGGGCGCAGGCGCGGCGGCCGCGGTCTGCTCGGCCAGCGCGCTGGCCCAGTCGTCCGCGTCGCTGCTGGAAGAAGTGTTGTCAGTCATGGTCGTTCTTCAGATCGCTGTCTTGGTGGGAGATCATCTGTTGCACGCGCAGCGCATAGCGTTCGTTCGAGACGCCGAAGCCGCACTCCATCACCGGAATGCCGTCGACGCGCGCGGTGACGGAGCTCGGCAGCTCGATCGGCAGCACGTCGCCGACCTGCAGCTTCATCAGCTCGCCGATGGTCGAGGGAATGGTCACGAAGTCGGCGCTGAGCTCGACGTCGGCGCTCTGCATCTGCTGCGACATCTGCTTGACCCAGCGCTTGTCGACCTCGATCTCGTCCTGCACCGGGTTGGACAGCAGGTCGCGGATCGGTTCGATCATCGAATAGGGGATGCACACGTGCACGAAGCCGCCGACCGGGCCGAACTCGACCTGCAGCGTGGTGGTGATCACCACCTCGTTGGGGGCGACGATGTTGGCCAGCTTGCCGTGCATCTCGGCGCGCACGTAGTCGAAGGCGAGCGGAAACACCGGCTGCCAGGCGTCGCCGTAGCACTGCAGCGTGAGGTTGAGCAGACGCTTGATGATGCGCTGCTCGGTGCGCGTGAAGTCGCGGCCTTCGACGCGCACGTGGTAGCGGCCGTCGCTGCCGAACAGGTTGTCCACCACCAGGAACACCAGCTTCGGATCGAACACGATCAGGGCCGTGCCGCGCAGCGGCTTGAAGTGCAGCATGTTGATGTTGGTCGGCACCGGCAGGTGGCGCACGAACTCGCCGTACTGCTGGATCTGCACCGGCCCGACCGAGATGTCGGCGCTGCGCCGCATGAAGTTCAGCAGGGAGCTGCGCAGATGCCGCGCGAAGCGCTCGTTGATGACCTCCAGCGTGTGCATGCGGCTGCGCACCACGCGGTCGGGCGCGCCGAGGTCGTAGGCCGGCAGGCCGTCGGTGGCCGGGCTGGGCGCGCGGGTCTGGTCGACGGCTCCGCCGGTGACGCCCTGCAGCAGCGCATCGACCTCGTCCTGCGAGAGCACCTGTTCATAGGCCATGGATCGCGAATCCGAAAAACGGGTTACTGCACCACGAAGGTGTTGAAGGAAACGCTGGAGATGTCCTGCGCGGGCAGGTTGGGACCGAGCGGCTTGTTGAGCTCGGTGCGGATCTCCTCGGCCAGGCGGGCCTTGTCCTGCGTGGACAGCAGCGACTCGGGCTGGCGGTTCGACAGCAGCAGCAGGAGCCGGCTGCGCAGCTCGGGCATGGATTCGACGATCTGCGTCTTGGCCTGCTCGTCGCGCACCTTGAGCGCCATGCCGATGTGCAGGAAGCGCCCGCGGCCTTCGGACTGGACGTTGACGGTCAGCGGTTCGAGCGTGACGAAGATCGGCTTCTGCGGCACCGGCGCGGAGGCTTCGCGCGCGAAGAGGTCGCTGCGGCTCAAGGCGTAGCCGCCGCCGCCGAGGGCGCACAGGCTGACGGCGATCAGCAGCCCGATCAGGAGCTTCGACGAGCGCGGCGCGGAGGGAGCGACTTGGGTGATTGAGGGACTGGTGGCCATGGTGGGAGCTGCAAATCGGTTCGGTCTATTCTTGGCCGGCGCGCGCGCAAGCGAAGCGCCGATCAAGCGGGGGAAAGGGCCTCAGATCTCGCGTTCGCTTTTCACGCAAAGGTGTCGAGGCCGACGGCGGGGCGCGTGGGCACGGACATGCGAGGCGCCACGGCGTCGGCGGCCGTGTCTGCGCGCCCGGGATACGTCGCCTGCCGCGAGGACGAAGCGTGCTGCTGCTGTGACGGCTGACCGAAGCCGCCGCCCTGCCCAGCCCAGGGCCGCGACTCCGCGCCGACCGAGGTCTGGCCCAGGCTGATGCCCTGCTCGGCGAGCGTGCTGCGCAGTTGCGGCAGCGCGGCCTCGACGGCCTTGCGAACGGATTCATGGGCCGACACGAACATGGCCTGCGCCTGGTTGTCGCCCAGTCTGAGCGTGACCTTGAGCGGGCCGAGGCCGGCCGGGTTGAGGTTGAACTCGGCCACCTGGTGGCCGCCGGCGCTCATGCGCAGCATCTGCTGGCCGATGGCCGGGCCCCATTCGTCGCTGCCGACGGGCGGTGCGACGCTCAACACGGGCGTGGCGCTGGCGGGTGCGCTCGCGCGCTCGACCGCCTGCGGCATGAAAGGCGTCGACGCGGGCACGAGGGCCGGGGATGCCGGGCCCTGCGCGGCGGCTGCATCGGCATGCTCGGTGCTCGTCGCGGCCATCGCTGGCGGCGCGGTCTTCGTTTCCTCGGCGGACGGCAGTGCGGGCACTGCCTTGGCCTGCTGTGGCGCGGCCGGTGCAGGCACGGCCGCGCCGGCGGCCGGGGCTTTTGCCGAGGGCAGGGCGCTTGCGTCCGGCAGCAGCGGCATGGCGGCGACGGTTGCCGGCGCGAGGGCGTCGGCAGCGCTCGCGTCCGCGGCTGCGGGAAGGGCTTTGGCGGCGTCGGCCTGCGCTGCGGCCGCTTGCGCGGGAGGCGTTTTCGCTTCCGGGTCCGCCTCCTGCGCGGCGGTGATCGTCCCGGCTGCTGCTTCGGTGCCGGCTTCGGTCAAGGCCGCCGCCGGTGTCTGCGCAAGCAAGGGGTCCTGGGCAACATCCGCTGCCATCGACAGCTCTGCCTTGGCTTCGCCAGGCACGCCGGCGGCGGGCTTCGAAGCGCTCGCCGGTTGAACCGCAACCGGCGCCGGCGCGAACAGTGCGAAGGCCAGCAGTTCGGCAACCAGCTCGTCCTTCTTGTCGGCGCCGCGCGCCGGCTTCGCAAGCGCAGCGGCCTCGGCAGGCGCTGCGTCCGGCGAGGCCTCCGACTTCCGCGCACCGGCGGCGCGCGAGCGCTCGAGCATCTCGCCGAAGCGCTGCCCCTGCGGCTCGTCGGCCGCGCGGCCGCGCGGGCCGGAGGATGTGAGCGGCTGGCTGGTCGCGGCCGGGGCGGCAGAGGGAGCGATGAAGGTGGTCATGGCGGTTCCAGATAGAAGGGATCAGGGGCTCGAATGCGCCGCGCGGTCGATGAACTTGCGTGCCGCGCGCTCGTCGCTGTCGCGCTGCTCGCGCTTGGCCTGCACCATCGCCTCCTGGCGGCGCAGGCGGTCGGCCAGGGTGTCGAAGGAGTTGAGGCGGCGCGCGTGGTGCTGCCAGTCGCCGCGGCCATGGTCGAGCCGCACGGCGGCCTGGACCGTGATGGCGCGTTGCTGCTCGATGGCGCCGTCGAGCGTGCTGAGGAAGTTGCGGTAGTTGCGCCATTGCGAGGCCGGCAGTCCGCTCTCCATCAGCAGCTGAAGCTGGTGGCTGTAGTCCTGGCGGTACTGCAGCAAGAGGTCGAGCTTCTGGTGCGCGCTGACCTGTGCGGTCTGCAGCGCGCCCAGGCGCCGCGCGGCCTCTTCCTTCTGCGTGCGCGCCAGTTCGGTCAGGGTGTCGAGGGGGAGCTTCTTGGACATGTTGCGTGGTCCTATTTGCTGTCGAACAAGGCGGTGATGTGCGCGATCGAGCCCGCGTAGTCGGCGCGCTCGTGCATCGATTGCTGCAGGAAGGCTTCGATCTTTGGGTACATCGCGATCGCCTGGTCCAGCTGCAGGTCGTGGCCGGCCGCGTAGGCGCCGACGCTGATCAGGTCGCGGTTGCGCTGGTAGCGCGAGAGCATCTGCTTGAAGCGGCGCACGGTCTCGAACTGCGAGGGCGGGATCAGTGCGGTCATCGCGCGGCTGATCGAGGCCTCGATGTCGATGGCCGGGTAATGGCCGGCCTCGGCCAGCGTGCGCGAAAGCACGACGTGACCGTCGAGGATGGCACGCGCCGAATCGGCGATCGGGTCCTGCTGGTCGTCGCCTTCGGACAGCACGGTGTAGAAGGCGGTGATCGAGCCGCCGCGGCCCTCTGCATCGCGCGCGCCGTTGCCTGCCCGTTCCACCAGCGCCGGCAGCTTGGCGAACACCGAGGGCGGATAGCCCTTGGTGGCCGGCGGCTCGCCCACGGCCAGCGCGATCTCGCGCTGCGCCATCGCGTAGCGGGTGAGCGAATCCATGATCAGGAGCACGTCCTTGCCCTGGTCGCGGAAGTACTCGGCCAGGCAGGTCGCATAGGCCGCCCCCTGCAGGCGCAAGAGCGGCGAGTTGTCCGCCGGCGCGGCAACCACCACCGCGCGGGCCAGGCCTTCCTCGCCCAGCGTGTTCTCGATGAAGTCCTTCACCTCGCGGCCGCGTTCGCCGATCAGGCCGACCACGATCACCTCGGCGCTGGTGTAGCGCGCCATCATCCCGAGCAGCACGCTCTTGCCCACGCCGGAGCCGGCGAACAGGCCCATACGCTGGCCGCGGCCGACGGTGAGCATGGCGTTGATGGCGCGCACGCCGGTGTCGAGCACCGAGTCGATGGGTGCGCGCGAGAGCGGGTTGATCGGCGGCGCAGTCAGCGGCACCTTGCGAGTGATGTCCAGCGGGCCGAGCCCGTCGAGCGGACGGCCCGCCGCGTCGACCACACGGCCGAGCATGCCTTCGCCGACCGGCAGCCGCTTGGTGTGCGAGTCGCCGCCGGCGCCGCCCGACCCGGCCCGCGCGAAGACGCGCGCGCCGGGCAGGAGGCCTGCCACTTCGCTCTGCGGCATCAGGAACAGCCGCTCGCCGGCAAAGCCCACCACCTCCGCTTCGGCATGGCGCTGCGGATAGCCGGGCGGCAGTTCGATCAGGCAGTCGCTGCCCACCGGCAGCTGCAGGCCCACGGCCTCCAGCACCAGGCCCACCGCGCGCGTCAGGCGGCCCGACTGGGTGGTGGTCGTGCAGAGGCTGACGTCGCTGCGCGCCTGGGCCAGCATGCCGCGCCAGGATTGCAGATGAGGGTTGGGGGCGACGGCGGGCATCAGATGTCCAGGGCGTCAACGTCGCGGTGAAGCGCTGCAGTGACGCTTTTCCAGCGCGTTTCGAGACTGGCATCCATCTCGCCGCTGGCGGACTGGACGCGGCAGCCGCCGCGCGCCAGCGTGTCGTCGGCGCGCACCTGCCAGCCGGCGATCTGCAGTTCGTTGCCCAGGCTGTTCTTCACCAGCGCCACGTCGTCGGGATGCAAGAGCAGGCGCGGTTCGCCCTGCAGCGCGGGCTCGGCATGCAGCAGGTCCTGCACCAGCGGCAGCACCCACTCGGGCTCGGCGCGCAGGGTGCGGTGCACCACCTGGCGCGCCACGTCGAGCGCCAGCGTGAGGATGGTGTCGGCCAGTTCGCTCTCGGCGCGGCGCAGTGCGTCCGGCAGCGTGGCGGCCAGCGCGCGCAGCTGTTCGGCATGCGCGCTGGCGGCGGCCAGCCCCGAGGCCAGGCCGGCGGTGCGGCCCTCGGCATGGCCTTGCGCCCAGCCTTCGCGGCGGCCTTCGGCAAGGCCGGCGGCGCGCGCTTCGAGCCGCAGGCGTTCGAGCTCGGCCTCGCGCGCCAGCGCCGCGGGATCGATGCGCTGCGCGTTGGCGGCCTCGACGTCGCGCTGCGGCGGCGCGGCATCTTCTTCCAGCGTGCCCATCTCCCAGCGCTGCCAGGCGGAGAGCACCGGCTTGGCGGGCTTGGGCGGCGTGGCCGGCCGTGCGGGCGCGTAGGCCGCGGACAGCCGCGCGCGCGCGCCGAAGGAAGAGTGGCTAGACGAAGTCATCGGTGCCCGGGGCGGCGACGGTGATCTCGCCCGAATCGGCAAGGCGGCGCACCACCTGCAGGATGGCCTTCTGCTCGGCCTCGACCTGCGAGACCCGCACCGGGCCGCGCAGCTCGATGTCCTCGCGCAGCGTCTCGGCCGCGCGCTGCGACATGTTCTTCAGGAACTTGTCGCGCAGCTCCTGCGGCGAGCCCTTGAGCGCAACGATGAGCGAATCGGATTCGATGTCCTTGAGCAGGCGCTGGATGAAGCGGTCCTCGAGATCGAGCAGGTTCTCGAACACGAACATCTCCTCGAGGATGCGCTGCGCGAGGGCCTCGTCGTGCTCGCGCACGTGGGCGATGGCCTCGTCTTCCTGCGCGCTGTTCATGAGGTTGACGATCTCGGCGGCGGTGCGCACGCCGCCCAGGCGGCTGCGCTTCAGGCCTTCGCCGGAGAGCATCTCGGTCAGCACGTCGGTCAGCTCGGCGAGCGCCGCCGGCTGCACGCCGCCGAAGGTGGCCACGCGCATGATCACGTCGTGGCGCAGGCGCACCGGCAGCCTCTCGAGCACTTCAGACGCCTTCTTGCGGTCCAGGTGCACCAGCAGGGTGGCGAGGATCTGCGGATGCTCGTCGCGGATCAGCTCCACCACTTCGCCGGCCTCAAGGTCGTTGAGCCGCTCGATGCCGCCGTGCGGCTCGTCGGGCTGCAGGATGTCTTCGAGCAGGTTGCTGGCGCGGTCGTCGCCCAGCGCCTTGCGCAGCACCGCGCGGATGTAGCTGCCCGAGCCCAGGTGCAGGGCCGAGAGCTGCTCGGTCTCCATGCGGAACTCGGACAGCACGGCGGCCAGCTCCTCCTTGGACACCTGGCTCAGCTTGGCCATCGCGGCGCCGAGCGCCTGCACCTCGGTGGTGGGCATGTGGTGCAGCGTGGCAGCGGCGCGGTCCTCGCCGAGCGACATCAGCAGGATCGCGGCCTTGCGGGTTCCCTCGTTCATCACTGCGCTCATGGGTTCATCCAATGCTTGATCAGCGTGGCCACCAGCCGCGGATCGCTGTCGGCGGTCTGGTGGGCGTAGTCGAGGTCGGCCTTCTGGCGCTCGGCTTCGCGCTGGCGGGCGTTGGCCTGTGCGGAGCCGGTGTCATCGGCATCGGCGTCGGCGGCCGTGGCCTTCGGTGCCGTGGCCGCGGAAGCGGGAGGCGCCGGCGGCGCCAGGTGCTTGCGCAGCAGCGGCCGCAGCACCGCGAACCAGGCGAAGAGGGCGAGGGTGGCGTAGAGCAGGTACTGGCCGATGGTCTTGGCAAGCTCGATGTTCTCGGGGTCGCGCCAGACCGGCACGTCGCGCGTTTCCTCGCCCTGGCCCTCGCGGGCGAAGGCGCTGTTGACCACGTTGAGCGAGTCGCCGCGCTCCTGGCTGTAGCCCATCGCTTCCTTCACCAGGTTGCGGATCTGCTCGATCTCGGGCGGGGTGAGCGCGCGCGCGGCGGCCTTGCCGTCCGCGCCTTCGCGGTTGTTCACCACCACCGCCACCGACAGGCGCTTGATCGCGCCCGCGCCCTGCTGCACGTGGCGGATCGAGCGGTCGAGCTCGTAGTTGGTCGTCGTGTCCTTGCGCAGGCTGGAGGGGGCGCCGGGCGCCGTGGTGGTGGCCGTCGTGGTCGTCGATGCGCCCGCGGTCGGCGCGGCGCCGGTGCCGGGCGCGTTGGGCGGCCGCGGTGCGGTGATCGGCGCGTTCGGCGTGGTCGGCGGCTGGTTCGACAGCGCGCCCGGTACGCCGCCCGGCGGCGTCGCGCCGTGCTGGCTCGATTCGCTCGATTGCTGGCTGCGGATCGCGGCATTGCGCGGATCCTGGTTGGGGCTGTATTTCTCGTCGGTGCGCTCGACCACCGAGAAGTCGATGTCGGCCGCGACCTGGGCGCGCACATTGCTTGCGCCGACGATGGGCTGCAGGATGGCCTCGATGCGGCGGATGTAGCCCTGCTCGATCTCCTGCGCGTACTTGAGCTGGCTCACGTCCAGGCCGCGCGCGCCGGCATTGGCCGCCGATAGCAGGTTGCCGCGCTGGTCGACCACCGTCACGCTCTTGGCGTCGAGCTCGGGCACGCTGCTGGAGATCATGTGGACGATGGCGCTGACCTGGCCCTCGTCGATGCTGCGGCCGCGATGCAGGCTCAGCACCACCGAGGCGGAAGGCTTCTTCTGGTCGCGCACGAAGAGCGAGGGCTTGGGCAGCGCCAGGTGCACGCGGGCCGACTCGACCGTGGCTATCGACTCGATGGAGCGCGCAAGTTCGCCTTCGAGCCCACGCTGGTAGTTGACCTGCTCGGCGAACTGGCTGGTGCCGAACTTCTGGTTGTCCATCAGTTCGAAGCCGACCCCGCCGCCCTTGGGCAGGCCCTGTGCCGCGAGCTTGAGCCTCACTTCGGGCACCTTGTCGCCGGCGATCAGGATCGCGCTGCCGCCGTCGGCGAACTTGTAGGGCACGTTCATCTGCGCGAGCGACGCGATGATCGCGCCGCCGTCGCGGTCCGAGACGTTGGTGTAGAGCACCTTGTAGTCAGGCGCCCGGCTCCAGAGCATGAAGGCCGCCGCGGCGGCCACCAGCGCGGCGGCGCCGACGATCAGCGGCAGCTTCGGCTGCGCGCGCATCCGTTCCATGAGGGGCGGGAGGGCCGGCGCCGTCGCATTCATGTGCGCGCCTCCGGCGCGGCCGGCCGCGCCGGATTCATGGAAAGGAAAGAGAGTCGTCGATGTGGAGGAGTCATGCCGCAGGGCCGTTGATGTCGTCAGCAGGCTTTCTTGTTCGCAGTCGATTCTCGGCAGCCGATGCCGATTCGATTGGTCGAACAACCGCGGGTTTCGCCGTCAGTTGGGCGCATGTGTTCGGGCGCTCCGCTGCTACGCTGAAAACACGCGGGAGCGCCTTGGTGCTTCCTTTGTCAATACGGAAGTTCTAGAAGAGAAAAGGTTTGCTCATGTCGATTGCCGCCATCGAGTCCGTCCTGCAGCAGATGCGGGTCACCGCGCTCCAGTCCGGCTTCGCGCCGCCCGCCGCCGAGGTGGCGCAGCCGGGCGGCTTCGCAGCCGAGCTCCGGCGCTCGCTGGACAACATCAGCACCGTGCAGACCAAGGCCTACGTCCAGGCCGAAGCCTTCGAGCTGGGCCGTCCGGGCGTGGCGCTCAACGACGTCATGGTCGACCTGCAGAAGGCCAACGTGGCTTTCCAGACCGGGCTGCAGGTGCGCAACCGGCTGGTGGCCGCCTACCAGGAGGTGATGAACCTGCCCGCCTGAGCCCCGAAGGTCGTGGAAGAGGCCGCGCGATCATTTTAGCGCACCGGCCTAAATGTTTGGGAAGCCCTGCCGATAACTAATCCAACGATGGCTTGAGTCTCACGGTGGGAAGCGGGTCCAGCGTTGCGGCCATTGGCCGAAGTCCACAACCTTTGTCTACAGGAGTCGAACATGGCGCAAGTCATCAACACCAATAGTCTCTCGCTGCTCACGCAGAACAACCTCAACGCGTCCCAGTCGTCGTTGAACACCGCGATCCAGCGCCTGTCTTCGGGCCTGCGGATCAACGGTGCCAAGGACGACGCGGCCGGCCAGGCGATCGCCAACCGCTTCACGGCGAACATCAAGGGCCTGTCGCAAGCCCAGCGCAATGCCAACGACGGCATCTCGCTGGCGCAAACGACGGAAGGCGCTCTGAAGGAAGTGAACAACAACCTGCAGCGCGTTCGCGAACTCGCCGTGCAAGCCGCCAACGGCAGCAACTCGGCCAGCGACCTGAAGTCGATCCAGGACGAAATCACCCAGCGCATGAGCGAAATCGACCGTGTCTCGGCACAGACCGATTTCAACGGCGTGAAGGTCCTGTCGGCCGGCGCGAAGCCGCTGACCGTGCAAGTCGGTGCCAACGACGGCGAAACGATCAAGATCGACCTCAAGCAGATCGACTCGTCGACGCTCGGCCTGGCCGGCTTCTCGGTGAGCAACAACGCCCTCCCGGTGAGCGAGGCCATCACGCAGACCAACCTGGCTGCGACGCCGACCGCCGTCGACCTGAGCGCCGCTGCCACGTCCCTGGGTGTCTCCGCCAGCTCGCTGAGCCTGCACAACGTGAAGGACGCCGCCGGCGCCGCCACGGCAAACTTCGTGGTCAAGTCGGGTGACGACTTCTACGCCGCCTCGGTCGATGACGCCACCGGCGACGTCGTTCTGAACGTGGCCGACGTCGAGTTCACCGACACCGACAACGGCGTGACGACCGCCGTGGCGCTGAACAACCAGCTGGTCAAGGTGGGTGTGGACGCCGCCGGCGCTGCCACCGCCTATGTAGCCGTGCAAGGCAAGAACTTCAGCGTCGGCGCAGGCGCGCTCGCCAACGGCGGTGCAACCCCGACCGACTTCGACAACACCGCCACCGACATCGTCCTGAGCGGCGCCGGCGCAACGGCCGAGTTCGCGGGTGCTTCCTCCATCGACCCGATGAAGAAGCTCGATGCAGCGCTGAAGATGGTCGACGACCTGCGCAGCTCGCTGGGTGCGGTGCAGAACCGTTTCGACTCCACGATCGCCAACCTCGGCACCACGGTGACCAACCTGTCTTCCTCGCGCTCGCGCATCGAAGACGCCGACTACGCGGTCGAAGTGTCGAACATGACCCGCGCGCAGATCCTGCAGCAGGCCGGTACCTCGGTGCTGGCCCAGGCGAACCAGACCACGCAAGGCGTGCTGTCGCTCCTGCGCTGATCGAAGAAAGAACCATCGCAGGCGTCTGGGCGCGAGCCCGCAGCGCCTGCGCTGTTCTCTGCGGCCTGGTCCCGACCAGGCCGCAGACGACAGCGAAGCAAGCAATCCAAGGTGAAGACCATGTCGATCCCCGTAGCTCCCGCAGCAGACAACGGCCAGTGGTGGGTGCAGATGCTCTCGGGCCGGCCGATCGGCACGGGCGCAGCGGCATCGCCTGAGGGCGTGAATGCGGCGGCCGATGCCTTGGAAGCCGCGACGCCGACGCAGGTCGAACAGGCAGTGCGCGAGGTCAATGCCTCGCTGCAGAGCCGCTCGATCGGCCTGCAGTTCGAGGTGGACCAGGACACCGACAAGCTCATCGTCAAGGTGGTCGACCGGGCGAGCGGCGAGGTCATTCGCCAGATCCCGACCGAGGAAGTGGTGCGCATCGCCAAGGTGCTGGGCAAGGCGCCCGGCATGCTGGTGAGCCAGTCGGCCTGAGCGCGTTAACGAAGAACAATCAGGAAGCTATTCATGGCATCGATCAGCAGTCTGGGCATCGGCTCCAACCTCGACCTGAGCACCCTGCTCACCAACCTCGAAATGGCGGAGAGCCAGCCGCTCAAGCTGCTGCAGCAGCGCCAGGTCAGCTACACGAGCAAGCTGTCGGCCTACGGCCAGCTGCAGAGCGCTCTCGGCACGCTGCAGACGGCGGCCAAGAAGCTGTCGGACCCGGCTTTCTTCCTGGGCGTGAAAGCCACGTCCAGCGCCGCCGACGTTATGTCCGCCAGCGCCGGCAACACGGCAGCGGCCGGCATCTACAGCATCAACGTCACCCAGCTCGCGCAGGCGCAGTCGGTGGTGGCGGCCGGGCAGGCCAACGCGAAGACGGCGATCGGCACCGGCACCATCACGATCGACTTCGGCACCATCGCCGGCGGCAGCTACGACGCGGTGAGCGGCAAGTACACGGGCGCAGGCTTCACGCCCGACGCGAGCCGCACGGCGGTGCCGATCACCATCGATGCGGCGCACAACACGCTCGAAGGCATCCGCGACGCGGTCAACGCGGCCAAGGCCGGCGTGACCGCGAGCATCGTGAACGACGGCAGCGGCACGCCCAACCGGCTGGTGCTGACCTCGACCGAGACCGGCAAGGCCTCGAGCATGCGCGTCTCTGTGGCCGGCGATGCGGCGCTGGCTAACCTGCTGAACCACGACCCGGCCGGCACGCAGAACCTGCAGCAGACGGTGCAGGCGCAGAACGCGGAACTCACGGTCAACGGCATCGCCGTCACGAGCGCGAGCAACACCGTGAAGGAATCGATCCAGGGCACGACGCTGACCGTGCTGAAGACCGGCACCAGCACGCTGAGCGTGGCGCGCGACACGGCCTCGGTCGAGACGGCGATCAACGATTTCGTCAAGGCCTACAACGGCTTGCAGAGCATGGCCGGAACGCTGACCACCTTCGACACCGACAAGCAGACCGCCGCGGCGCTGGTCGGCGACTCCACGCTGCGCAATCTGCAGACCAGCATCCGCAACACGCTGACCTCGCCGCAGGCCGGCGGCAGCGGCGAGCTGACGATGCTGTCGCAGATCGGCGTGAGCTTTACGAAGGACGGCACCATGAGCGTCGACTCGGAAAAGCTCAAGAGCGCGCTCGCCGGCAACCTGGACGGCGTCTCCAAGCTCTTCTCGAGCGCGACCAGCAGCACCGCCGGCTACGGCAAGCAGCTCGACGTGCTGGTGACCAAGGCCACCTCCACCGGCGGCATGCTCAAGGTGGCGACCGACGGCATCAACACCTCGCTCAAGCAGCTCGACGAGCAGTACACCGACATGAAGGCGCGCGTGGACTCGAAGGTCGAGTACTACCGCGCGCAGTTCACGCAGCTGGACCTGCTGGTCAGCAGGATGAACAGCACCAGCAGCTACCTCACGCAGCAGTTCGCGAGCATGAGCAGCAGCAGCGATAAGTAAGCCCCTACGCGGAGCAGCACATGTACACACCCCACACTTTCAGGACCGGCGCCAACGCCTATGCACGCCTCGGCGTGGAAACGCAGGCGATGAGCGCGTCGCCGCACCAGCTCATCTGCATGCTGTTCGACGGCGCCGTCACGGCCATCGGCATGGCGCGGCACCACATGGCGAGCGGCGATGTCGCGGCCAAGGGCAACGCGATCTCCAAGGCCGTCGGCATCGTCGACAGCGGCCTCAAGGCCAGCCTCGACGCCAAGGCGGCGGGGCCGGCCGGCGAGGGCCTGGTGGCGAACCTGTCGGCGCTCTACGACTACGTCATCCGGCGCCTGCTCCAAGCCAATCTGCACAACGATGCACAGGCGCTCGACGAAGCCGAGGCGCTGCTCGAAAACATCGCCTCCGCATGGCGCGAAATCGATGGCGTCGCAGCCGGCCACTGAATACCAATCGAAGAAAGAAGAGCCATGGCCGCCCGCAGTGAAATCGTCCATTGCTACGTGCAACTCGCGTCGACCACCTCGCTGATGGCGACGCAGGCGCGGGCGAAGGCGTGGGACCGGCTTCCGGCCCTGGAAGAGCAGTGCGCGGCGGTGGTCGAGCGGTTGAAGCAGATCGGCCCCACGGAAGCGCTGGATCCCGCGCAGCTCGACCAGGCGCAGCGCCTGATGGCGCGCATCCGCGCCGACCAGGACGAAGTGCGCCGGCTGGTCAAGCCGCAGCTCGAGCGCCTCGTCGCCACGATGGCCCGGCTGCAGCGGCAGGGCGAGCTCGACAAGGCCTACGGGCTGCCGCGCTGAACGGCATAACGCTGCCATGAACAGACTTTCCGGCCTGGTCGATACGCTGCTGAGCGCCAAGCTCGCGCCGCGGCTGGAGCTGCTCGCGCTGCAGCAGAGCCAGGTCGGAACGGACGCGGCCGCCGGGCCCGTGGTGGGGGTGCAGAAGGTCGTCAACGACATTCGCCTGCCGCCCGAGATGGCCCTGGGCCGGCACGCGCCGGCCGCGGGTGCGGCGGCAGCGCCGGGCCAGTCCGCTCCAGGCCAGCCCGATGCAGCAGCGCCGTCCGCCGCGCGGCTGTCGGTGGCGGCGCGCGTCATCGGCGCCTTGCTGGCGGAGTTTCCCGACGCCGGTCCGCTGCGCGGCGCGTCGCCGATGTGGCCGTCCTCGCAGCAGCCTTCGGCCGCCGTGCTCGCCGGCACGCTGGCGCAGACCGTGAACGCGAGCGGCCTGTTCTACGAATCGCACTTGCGCGAGTTTGCAGCCGGCACACGCACGCTGGCGCAACTGGCGCAGGAGCCGCAAGCGCGCTGGGCGCCGGCGAGTAGCGCGGGGCCCGGGGCCGCCGCGCAAGCCGCGGGCGCTTCGGCAGTGGCGATTGCGGCCGAGACCCTGAAGCCGGTGCTGCCGGCAGCCTTGCCCGGTGCGGCCGCCGTGCCGGGTCCGGATGAAGGTGCCTCGACGCTGCCGCCACCCGGTGCGCCGCGCCCGTCCGCCGAAGCCGGCGCGAGCGATGGCTGGCTGCTGCCGCGTGCACCTGCACCGCAGATTCACGCCGAGACCTCCGCCCCCACCGATGCCGCGCGCGTGCAGGCGGCCTACCGCCGGGGCGAGGCGGCACCGGAGGCGGCGCCTGTGCAGCGTGCCGAAGAGGCAGCGTCGCGCCATGCCGCATCGATTCAGGCGCCGACCGCGGGCGAAGTGATCCATCCGCAGGCCGCGACCGTGGTGCACCAGCAGCTCGACCTGCTGGCCACGGCGGTGTTCCGCTGGAGCGGGCAGGCGTGGCCGGAGGTTCCGATGGCCTGGACGATCCAGGAAGAGGAGGCGGACTCGCAAGGCCATGCGCCTGAGGAACCCCCTGCGCGAAGCTGGACGACCAAGGTCTCTCTGGGTTTGCCCCGCCTGGGCGCCGTGGATTTGCGCCTGAGCCTCACCGGCTCCCGGATCCAGGCGCAGCTGGCGGCGAGCGAAGCAAGCTCCGCGGCGCGCCTGCGCGCCGACAGCAACCGGCTGGTGCAGCGGTTCGAGGCCGCGGGCCTGCAACTGCAGGAACTGCAGATCGGCGCGAAGGGCAAACCATGAACCCCGGCAGCACCGGTGAACGCCAGAGCGCGGTGGCCCTGTCCTATCTGGACAAGACCCGCGCACCCGTGGTCGTGGCCAAGGGCTACGGCGTGGCGGCCGAATCGATCATGCGCGAGGCGCGCGAGAACGGCCTCTATGTCCATGCCTCGCCGGCGCTGAACAAGTTGCTGATGCAGGTCGACCTCGATCAGCAGATCCCGCCCCAGCTGTACCAGGCGGTGGCCGAAGTCATGGCCTGGATTCATCGGCTGGAAGCGACCGAGGCGCCGCATGGAAATTAATACTTTTTATTATGCATATTCATTGACATATTTTTATCTTGATAAATTAGTACTTTTTTCTTCCGAATTAAACGAGGCGATAGTTATTGAAATGAATGAGTTTGGTCTACGAAATAAATCACAAAAGACCGAGGGCTGCGCAGTGGGCGGAGACGAGGCGTAATTTATTTCTCACTTTCAGATACATAAATCTGAAGAAGTTACATTTGTAAATAACTCTGGATAGACTGAAGCCTTGACTGAACGGAGTGCAAAAGTGGAACCGGATAACGTGAAGAACGCCGCGAGCGGCGAGATTTCCAAGGAAATCGGCGACCTCAACCTCGCCTACATGCTGCTGGCCCAGAAACTCGTCAAGCAGGACCGCGCGGCCGCCATGTTCAGGCTCGGCGTGAGCCGCGAACTGGCGGACATGCTCGCCAGCATGTCGCTGGCCCAGATCCTGAAGCTGGCGGCATCGAACTTCCTGCTGTGCAGCTTCCGCCTCGACGACCACCCGTCGATGTCGGCCGTGGTCGGCGAGGGGAAGGACACGACCCTGCAGCAGGCGCACATGTCGATCCTGATGTCGGCACGGCGGCTCCAGATGCTCGAGGCGGCATGACGATAAAGAGCGTCCTTGGAGAAGTGCGTGAAGTCCAGCTCGCGATCGAACTGATCGGGCTCGGCGCACGCCTGCAGTTCCTCGAAGCCGAGGTGAGCTTGAGCCGCGAGCGCCTGATCCGTCTCTACAAGGAGCTCAAGGGCGTTTCCCCGCCCAAGGGTTTGCTGCCTTTTTCGACGGACTGGTACATGACCTGGCTGGCCAATATCCATTCTTCGATGTTTTACAACATGTATCAATTCATGTTGACGCACGCAAACGAGAACGGCTTGCAGGCGCTGATCAAAAGCTATCGGTTATATCTGGAGCAAATTGAATCGCAGGGCGGCGAAATTGTGCTGGATTTCACGCGCGCCTACACGATGGTGCGATTTTTCGACAGCGACATGCTGCAGTTGAGTGCGTGTTGCCGTTGCGGCGGCAAGTTCGTGGCGCACGCGCACGACAGCAAAAGCGGCTACGTGTGTGTCCTGTGCCGGCCGCCTTCCCGCGCGGGCAAGGTGCGCGGCGCGAAGCGCGCCGGCGGACACCCGGCCGCAGCGCTCGCAGAGGGACACGCTGGTTTTGCCGTGGAATCGACGCTGGACGCCGGCGGATTGCACTGAAAGGTCCTTGATTCCCCGGCTCTGGTTTGGGAGGAAAGGTTTTTGATTCAAGCCGGAAGCGGCATTAGGGGAAGCGCGTGCTCGTTCTGGTTGGTTATCTGGTGGTCCTGGGGGCCGTGTTCGGCGGCTATGCCCTGATGGGCGGGCACTTCGGCGTCCTGTTCCAGCCGGTCGAGCTGTTGATGATCGGCGGCGCCGCGGTGGGCGCCTTCGTGGCGGGCAACAACGGCAAGACCATCAAGGCCACGCTCAAGGAACTGCCGCTCCTGCTGCGCTCGTCCAAGCACAACCGCCAGCTCTACATGGACCTGCTGGCGCTGCTCTACGAGCTGCTGGCCAAGGCGCGCAAGGAAGGGATGATGAAGCTGGAGACCGACGTCGAGGACCCGGCCAAGAGCGAGATCTTCACGCGCTATCCCACCATCCTGGCCGACGCCAGCGTGATGGAGTTCCTCTGCGACTACCTGCGGCTGGTGATCAGCGGCAACACCGACGCCTTCGAGATCGAGGCGCTGATGGACCACGAAATCGAGACCATCAAGCACGAGGCCGAGATGCCGGTGCACAGCCTGACGCGGGTCAGCGATGCGCTGCCCGCGCTGGGCATCGTCGCGGCCGTGATGGGCGTGGTCCATGCGCTGGGCTCGGCCGACCTGCCGCCCTCCGAGATGGGCGCGCTGATCGCGCATGCGATGGTCGGCACCTTCCTCGGCGTGCTGCTGGCCTACGGCTTCGTCTCGCCGCTGGCCTCGGTGATCGAGCAGAAGGTGTCGGACGGCATGAAGCTGTACCAGTGCGCCAAGGTGACCCTGCTCGCGAGCCTCAACGGCTACGCGCCGCAGCTGGCCGTGGAGTTCGGCCGCAAGGTGCTGTTCTCCACCGAGCGCCCTTCCTTCACCGAGCTGGACAGCCACGTCCGCGAAGTGAAGGCCCGGTGAGGGCTCCACCATGAGCGCAGAAAAGGGCCGCATCGTCGTCAGGCGCGTTGCCGCGAGCGGCGGCGGCGGGCACGGCGGCGGCGGATGGAAGATCGCCTATGCCGACTTCATGACGGCCATGATGGCCTTCTTCCTCGTCATGTGGCTGCTCTCCAATGCGAGCCCGAAGCAGCGCGAAGGCATCGCGGAGCACTTTCGCATGCCGCTGAAGGTGGCGATCAACGGCGGCGAGAAGAGCAGCACCAGCGACAGCGTGATTCCCGGCGGCGGCACCGACCCGACATCGAACATCGACGGCGAGATGCGGCGCGTGATGGCCGACGCCGACGACGAAGCCGATGCGAACCGCCTGGAGAGCATGAAGAAGCGGCTCGACGCGCTGATCGAGAACAGCCCGGTCTTCAAGCAGTTCCGCTCGCAGATCCTGATCGACATCACGACCGAGGGGCTGCGCCTGCAGATCGTGGACAACGAGAACCGCCCCATGTTCGACCTGGCCAGCGCGCGGCTGGTGCCGCACATGCGCGCCATCCTGCGCGAGATCGGACCCACGCTCAACGAACTGCCGAACAAGCTGACGCTCTCGGGCCACACCGATGCAATCGTCTACACCAACGGCGACAAGTCCTACGGCAACTGGGAGCTGTCGGCCGACCGCGCCAACGCCTCGCGGCGCGAACTGGTGATGGGCGGCATGGCCGAAGACAAGGTGATGCGCGTGGTGGGCCTGGCCGACAGCCAGCACCTGGACAAGGCCGAGCCGCGCAACCCGATCAACCGCCGCATCAGCATCGTCGTGCTCAACCACCGCACGCAGCAGCAGATCGAGCGCGAGAACAGCGGCGACGGCGCCGCGCCGGCGCGGGCTGGCAAGTCGCCGCTGCGCGTCCTCCCCGTCGACAACGTCAAGGTGACGGCCTACAAGCCGGCCGCCACACACCCCTAAGCACCGGCACACAGAAAGCCGGTTCGGAGCAACGATGGACCTCAGTCAATTTACCCAGGCCTTCTTCGTCGAAGCGATCGAGCTTCTGGCGGAGATGGAGCAACTGCTTCTCGAGCTCGACGTCGAGTCGCCCGACAGCGAGCAGCTCAACGCCATCTTCCGTGCCGCCCATTCGATCAAGGGCGGTGCGGCCACTTTCGGCTTCACGGCGCTGACCGAGACGACGCACCTGCTGGAGAACCTCCTGGACCGGGCGCGCCATGGCGAGCTGAGCCTGAGCGCTCCGATGATCGATGCCTTTTTGGAAACGAAGGACGCCTTGCAAGAACAACTCACTGCCTACCAGGCCGGCAAAGAGCCTGCATCCGAAAGAGTCGCGCAGATCTGCGCGGTGCTTCAACAGCTCGCGCGCGAGAGCGGCGCTGCCGATGCAGCTCCCGCACCCGCAGCCGCGCCGGCCGCCGCGGCTGCCGCACCCGTCGCGCCTGTTGCCGCTCTCGCCCCTGCAGCGGACGGCGCGCTGTGCATCCGCTTCTCGCGTCTTTCCGACAGCGAATGCGATCTGCTCGCCGACGAACTGGGCAACCTCGGCCGCGTGCTCTCGCGCACGCGCAGCAAGGATCAGCTGAGCGTGACGCTCGAGACCACCTGCGCGCCCGACGACATCATCGCCGTGTGCTGCTTCGTGATCGACGAATCGCAGATCCAGATCACGCGCGGCGCGGCGCAGCCGGACGAGGCAGCCGCGGCGGCCGAGCCCGAAGCGCCGGTGGCGGCGGCGCCGAGCCAGTCCGTCGCGGCACCGAAAGCGGCATCCGCGCCGGCCGCGCCCGCTGCGGCCGCGGCCGCGGCCGCCAAGGAGTCCAGTTCGATCCGCGTCGACGTGGAGAAGGTCGACCAGCTGATCAACCTGGTGGGCGAGCTGGTGATCACGCAGTCGATGCTGACCCAGGCCGCCACCATGCTCGACCCGGTGGCCTACGAGCGTTTTCTGAGCGGACTCGGCCACCTCGAGCGCAATGCGCGCGATCTGCAGGAGTCCGTCATGTCGATCCGCATGATGCCGATGGACTACGTGTTCAGCCGTTTCCCGCGCGTGATCCGCGATGTCAGCGCCAAGCTCGGCAAGCAGGTCCGGCTCGACACCTACGGCAAGGAGACCGAGCTCGACAAGGGCCTCATCGAACGCATCATCGATCCGCTCACGCACCTGGTGCGCAACAGCCTGGACCACGGCATCGAGACGCCCGAGCTGCGCCTGGCCAAGGGCAAGGACGCCACCGGGCAACTCTTGCTGTCGGCCCAGCACCACGGCGGCAACATCGTGATCGAAGTGAGCGACGACGGCGCCGGTCTCAACCGCGAGAAGATCCTCGCCAAGGCCATGCAGCAGGGCCTGGCCGTGAGCGATGCGATGCCCGACGACGAAGTGTGGCAGCTGATTTTCGCGCCCGGCTTCTCGACGGCCGAGCAGGTGACGGATATCTCCGGACGCGGCGTGGGCATGGACGTGGTCAAGCGCAACATCCAGGAGATGGGCGGCCATGTGGAGATCAGCTCGCGCGAAGGCCGCGGCACCACCACGCGCATCCTGCTGCCGCTGACGCTGGCGATCCTGAACGGCATGTCGGTCAAGGTCGGCGAGGAGGCCTACATCCTGCCGCTCAGCTACGTGATCGAGTCGCTACAGCCGCTGCCGGAGCACCTGCACTCGATCACCGCGGATGGCCATGTCATCAAGGTCCGCGGCGAGTACCTGCCGCTGATCGAGCTGCACCGGGTCTTCGACGTGGCCTGCGCGCAGACCCAGCCGACGCAGGGCATCCTGGTGATCGTGCAGGCCGACGACGCGCGCTTCGCGCTCCTGGTCGACGAGCTGCTCGGACAGCACCAGGTCGTGGTCAAGAACCTGGAGACCAACTACCGCAAGGTGCCCGGCATCTCGGCCGCGACCATCCTGGGCGACGGCAGCGTGGCCTTCATCATCGACGTCGGCGCCATGCCGCGCATCCAGCGTGCGCAGGCCGCGAGCGCTGCCGCGCTGGCCGGCGCCTCGCGCATCGATGCTGTCGCCATCGTCCACTGAGCGAGACACGGACGGAGACCAAAGCATGCGCTTCGATTTTTTCCGGCGGCACGATTCCGACCATCCCCCGGCCGGGGACGCGCCCAAAGAGGAGTCCTCCGCGGGGACGCTTCCGGCCGCGGCGGAGCGCGGTGCCGACGGCTTCGTGACCTACGCCTTGCTGCTGGACACGCAGAAGCGCGTTGCGGGCTACAGGCTCGCATGGCATCCGGCGGCGCAGCACAACGCCGCGGGGGCGGGCGAGCTGTTCAAGGCGCTCGTGAGCTGCGTGGCCAGGCAGCTCAACCCGCCCAAGACCGGATGGCGGCTCGGCCATACCGTGCTCTTCTTCGACGTGACGGCCGAGACACTGGCAGCCAGCGAGCTGCAGGGGCTGCCGCCTGACAACGTGGTGCTGTGCCTGGGGCTGGACGCGCTCATGGATGCGGACGTGCGGCCCATCCTGCTATTCCTGCGCGAGCAGGGCTTCCGCTTCATGCTGTGCGGCGCCGGGGCGTTGCCTGAAGCTCCCGAGCTGCGCGGCCTGGTCACCCACTTCGATGTCGGCGCCGGCGATCTCGACCTGGTCGCCCAGCTGCGGCGCGAGGAGCCGCCGGGCCAGCCGCTGCACCTCATCGCCACGCGCATCGCCACCTGGAAGGACTTCGATGCCTGCGCGGCGCGGCGCGTCGACGTGTTCCTCGACGGCGCCGGCATGCAGCCGGAAAAGGAGGAGGCCAGCCGCACCCTGCAGCCCGAGTCGATGCTGATCGTGCGGCTGATGCAGATGATCCAGCGCAACGAGGACCTGCGCGAGGTCGAGGCGGCCCTCAAGCACGACGCCGCGCTGACCTACCGGCTGCTGCGCCACATCAATTCGCCCGCTATCGGTGTGGGCGTGGAAATCCATTCGCTGCGCCACGCGGTGACCATGCTCGGCTATTCGCCATTGTTCCGCTGGCTGTCGCTGCTGCTCGCCACCAGCAACGCCAGGGCCAGCCCGCCCTTCCTGATGAAGAAGGCGATCATGCGCGGCCGCTTCGTCGAGCTGATGGGCGAAGGCATGCTGCCGGCCGGCGAGGCCGACAACCTGTTCGTGGTCGGCATGTTCTCGATGATCGACCAACTGCTGGGCGTGACCATGCAGGAAGTGCTGGGCAAGGTTCAGCTGAGCGAATCGGTGCAGCAAGCCATTCTTGTGCGCGAAGGCGTGTACGGGCCTTTTCTTGCGCTGGCCGAGAGCTGCGATGAAGACGGCGTCAAGGCGGCCCGCCTGTCGGAGGCGCTGTTCATGAGCACCGAGCAAGTGAATGCGGCACACCTGTCGGCGCTGGTCTGGGCGCAGGACGTGAGCCCGGCCGAAGCGTCCTATTGATGAAGGCGTGGCCCGAGATGCAGCACTTTTGCACCCTTGATCGGGCCATTGGAAAAGGTGAGCGCTGTGTACATTGAAACTCATGTACCGGCGCTGAATGTGACCTCCGAATTCCTCTTTACCGATAGCGATTTCTCCAGGATCCGGACGCTGATCCATCGCCGCGCCGGCATCGCCCTGGGCGAGCAGAAGCGCCAGATGGTCTACAGCCGGCTCTCGCGCCGACTGCGTGAGCTCCAGCTGCCCGAGTTCTCGACCTACCTGGAGCTGCTCGAAGCCAGCCGCGACGGGGAGGAGTGGCAGGCCTTCATCAACTCGCTGACTACCAACCTCACGTCCTTCTTCCGCGAGGCCCACCATTTCCCGGTGCTCGCCGCGCACGTGCGCAAGAGCAAGCAGCCGGTCACGATCTGGTGCGCGGCCGCGTCCACCGGCGAGGAGCCCTATTCGATCGCCATCACGCTGATCGAGGCGCTCGGCGAGCGCGCGAGCACGGCCCGCGTGATCGCCACCGACATCGACACCGCGGTGCTGGCCAAGGCCTCGGCCGGCGTCTTCACGCTGGAGCAGGTCAACCGCCTGTCCACGGAGCGGCTGCGGCGCTTCTTCAACAAGGGCACCGGCAGCAACGCCGGCAAGGTGCGCGTGCGGCCCGAGGTCGCCGCGATGGTCAAGTTCTCGCGGCTCAACCTGCTCGATCCCTCCTGGCCGGTGAAGGAACCGGTGGATGCAATCTTCTGCCGCAACGTGATGATCTATTTCGACAAGCCGACGCAGAAGAAGGTGCTCGACCGCTTCGCGCCGCTGCTCAAGCCCGAGGGCCTGCTGTTCGCCGGCCATTCCGAGAACGCCTCGCTGGTCAGCCCGGGCTTCAAGGCGGTGGGTCAGACCGTGTATGAGCTCAGCAAGGTGCGTGCATGACTGCTGCCGTGCCTGGCTCGGTCGCGAGCCATCACTACTTCGACCGCGACCTCGATTGCATGGCGGTCAAGTTGCTGCCCTCCGAGTACTACGTCACCACCACCGACATCGCGCTGACCACGGTGCTGGGCTCCTGCGTGGCGGCCTGCATCGTCGACCTGGACGCCGGCGTCGCGGGCATGAACCACTTCATGCTGCCCGAGGACGGCGAGCCCGGCACGCGCGGCCAGGTCGAGTCGATGCGCTACGGCGCCTATGCGATGGAGGTGCTGATCGGCGAGATGCTGCGCGCCGGCGCGCGCCGCGAGCGCCTGCAGGCCAAGGTCTTCGGCGGCGCCGCGGTGCTCGCCAACATGACCACGCTCAACATCGGCGACCGCAACGCCGACTTCGTGCTGCGCTACCTGAAGGCCGAGCGCATCGCCGTGGCCGCGCAGGACCTGCGCGGCCAGCATGCGCGCCGGGTGTGCCTGTTGCCGAAGAGCGGCAAGGCCGTGGTTCGCAAGCTGCGCACGCAGCTCGACGTGCAGTCGATTCAACGCGAGGAGGGCGAGCTGCTGCGCCGGCTCTCCGCTGTAAACAAAGACAAAGGGAGCTGCGTGCAATGAGCGGCAACAAGATCAAGGTGCTCTGCGTCGACGATTCGGCGCTGATCCGCAGCGTGATGACCGAGATCATCAACAGCCAGAGCGACATGAGCGTGGTCGGCACGGCGGCGGATCCGCTGGTGGCGCGCGACCTCATCAAGCAGACCAACCCCGACGTGCTCACGCTGGACGTCGAGATGCCGCGCATGGACGGCCTGGAATTCCTCGAGAAGCTGATGCGCCTGCGGCCGATGCCGGTGGTCATGGTGTCCTCGCTGACCGAGCGCGGCTCCGAGATCGCGCTGCGCGCGCTGGAGCTGGGCGCGATCGATTTCGTCACCAAGCCGCGGCTCGGCGTGCGCGACGGCCTGCTCAACTACACCGAACTCATCGCCGGCAAGATCCGCGTCGCGGCCGGCGCGCGCCTGCTGCCGAGCCGGCATGCGAGCGCGCAGCGCCCCGCGGCGGATCATGCGCAGGAGCCGCTGCTGCGCAGCCCGCTGCTCTCGACCGAGAAGCTCATCATCATCGGCGCCTCCACCGGCGGGACGGAGGCGATCCGCGAGGTGCTGCAGCCGCTGCCGCCCGATGCGCCGGCGGTGCTGATCGCCCAGCACATGCCGCCCGGCTTCACGCGCTCCTTCGCCCAGCGGCTGGACGGCCTGTGCCGCATCCACGTGAAGGAGGCCGAGCACGGCGAGCGCGTGCTGCCGGGCTACGCCTACATCGCGCCCGGCGGCTATCACCTCTCGCTCGCCCGCAGCGGCGCCAACTACGTCGCCCATCTGGACCAGGAGCCGCCGGTGAACCGGCATCGGCCTTCGATCGACGTGCTGTTCGATTCGGTGGCCAGGCACGCGGGCAAGAACGCGATCGGGATGATCCTGACCGGCATGGGCAAGGACGGCGCCGAGGGCCTGCTGCGCATGAAGCGTGCCGGCGCCCACACGCTGGCGCAGGACGAGGCGAGCTGCGTGGTCTACGGCATGCCGCGCGAGGCGGTCGCGCTGGGCGCGGTGGACGAGGTGTCGCCGCTCGCCGAGATCAGCCGCCGCGTGCTGGCGCACCTTCGCACCTTCGGCGAACGAACGAACCGGGTTTGAACCTTTTTGAACTGTCAGTGGAGAAATCGTGATCGATAAGAGCATCAAAATTTTGGTCGTGGACGACTTCCCGACCATGCGCCGCATCGTGCGCAACCTGTTGAAGGAGCTGGAGTTCCTCAACGTCGACGAGGCCGAGGACGGCGCGGCCGGCATCGAGAAGCTGCGCGGCGGCAACTTCGGCTTCGTGGTCTCGGACTGGAACATGCCCAACATGGACGGCCTGACCATGCTGCAGACCATCCGGGCCGACCCCGAACTGGCCAAGCTGCCGGTGCTGATGGTCACCGCCGAGGCCAAGAAGGAAAACATCATCGCCGCCGCGCAGGCCGGCGCCAACGGCTACGTGGTCAAGCCCTTCACCGCCGCTACGCTGGAGGAAAAGATCGTCAAGATCTTCGAGAAGCTCCAGAAAGAGAGTGCATGAGATGACGCAGAACGCGCTCGATGCCGCAGGGCAGGCCAACACCCACGAAGAACTGCTCGGACGCATCGGGCACCTGACGCGCCAGCTGCGCGAGGGCCTGCGCGAGCTGGGCCTGGACAAGCAGGTCGCCCGTGCCGCGCAGGCCATTCCCGATGCGCGCGACCGCCTCAACTACGTCGCCAGCATGACCGAGCGGGCGGCGCACCGCGCGCTGAATGCGATCGAGCTCGCGCAGCCGCTGCAGGAAGAGCTGGCCGACCGGGCCAAGGGCCTCACCAAGCGCTGGGACGAGTGGTTCCAGAACCCGATCGAACTCGACCATGCGCGCGAACTGGTGATGGACACGCGCGGCTACCTGCAGCACGTGCCGAGCCAGGCCAGCGCGATCAACACGCAGCTGATGGAAATCATGATGGCGCAGGATTTCCAGGACCTGACCGGCCAGGTCATCAAGAAGATGATGGAAGTGGTCAACGATGTCGAGACGCAGCTCCTGCAGGTGCTGATCGACAACGCGCCGATGGAGAAGCGCCACGAGCCCGCGCCGAGCGCGCAGAGCAACCTGCTCAACGGCCCGCAGATCAACGCCGCCAATCCCGAGGCGGTGACCGACCAGGCACAAGTCGACGATCTGCTGGAAAGCCTCGGTTTCTAGGAGGCGATCGCCCGAGTTGGAGGGCAATCCGGGCCTTGATCGAACGATTGTTCCAAGGCACCGAATCCAATAATTCAGCCATGAGCTGAGGTTTTCGCCGATGCTCTTTCGGAGCATGAATGGCTGAAGAAAGCGATCTCGAGAAAACGGAACCGGCCTCGCCGCGGCGCCTGGAGAAGGCGCGCGAAGAAGGCAACGTGGCCCGTTCGCGCGAGCTGGTCACTTTCGTGCTGCTCGCAACCGCCGTCGCCGGCCTGTGGCTCACGGCGGAATCGGTCGGCAACACCATGCGCGGCGGGCTGCGCCACGGCCTGCACTTCGATCGCGCGGCCGCCTTCGATCCCTCCTACATGCTGGCCCAGGCCGGGCTGATGGCGATGCAGTCGCTGATCGCGCTGGCGCCGCTCGCCGGCATGGTCGTGCTCGCCGCGCTGGCGGCGCCGCTGATGCTGGGCGGCTGGCTGTTCTCGGCCAAGGCCATCGGCCCCAAGTTCGACAAGCTCGATCCGATCGCCGGCATCAAGCGCCTGTTCTCCGCGCAGTCGCTGGCCGAGCTGCTGAAGGCGCTGGGCAAGTCGCTGCTGATCGGCGGCGTGGCCTGGCTGGTGATCATGGACAACATGGACGAGGTCAATGCGCTGATGGCGCAGTCGGAACGCGCCGCGCTGCCGCAGACGATCCGGCTGGTGGCGCGCAACTGCGCGCTGATCACGGCCGCGCTGCTGCTCATCGCCCTGGTCGACGTGCCCTTCCAGCTCTGGAGCTACTACCGCAAGCTGCGCATGTCGCGCGAGGACCTGCGCCAGGAGCACAAGGAAAGCGAGGGCGATCCGCACATCAAGGCGCAGATCCGCCGCCAGCAGCAGCAGATGGCGCGGCGCCGCATGATGTCCGAGGTGCCCAAGGCCGACATCGTGGTCACCAACCCCACGCACTTCGCCGTCGCGCTGAAGTACGTCGACAACGACATGCGCGCGCCGCGCGTGGTGGCCAAGGGCGTCGACGCCGTGGCCGAGCGCATCCGCGAGATCGCGCGCGAGAACAAGGTCGCGATCCTCGAGGCGCCGCCGCTCACGCGCGCGCTCTACAAGCACACCAGGCTGGGGGACGAGATTCCCACCGGCCTCTACACCGCCGTGGCCGAGGTGCTGGCCTGGGTCTACCAGCTCAAGCGCTGGAGGAGCGAAGGCGGCGAAGCGCCGCGCACGCCGGCCGACCTGCCGGTTCCCGAGGCCCTCGAATACAACGTGAAAGCCGCATGAACGCCCTCGCCAGCCTGATGCGCCAGCCGGCGCAGCTCTTCTCGGGCAGCCAGTTCAAGGGACTGGCCGGCCCGATCCTCATCATCATGATCCTGAGCATGATGGTGCTGCCGCTGCCGCCCTTCCTGCTGGACCTGCTGTTCACCTTCAACATCGCGATGTCGGTGATGGTGCTGCTGGTGAGCATGTACACCATGAAGGCGCTGGACTTCGCGGCCTTCCCGGCGGTGCTCTTGTTCTCCACGCTGCTGCGGCTGTCGCTCAACGTGGCCTCGACGCGCGTGGTGCTGATGCACGGCCACACCGGGACCGATGCGGCCGGCAAGGTGATCGAGGCCTTCGGCCACTTCCTGGTCGGCGGCAACTTCGCGGTCGGCGTGATGGTCTTCATCATCCTGGTGCTGATCAACTTCATGGTCATCACCAAGGGCGCGGGCCGCATCGCCGAGGTCGGCGCGCGCTTCATGCTCGACGCCATGCCCGGCAAGCAGATGGCGATCGACGCCGACCTCAACGCCGGGCTGATCGGCGAGGACGTGGCGCGCAAGCGCCGCACCGAGGTGGCGCAGGAAGCCGACTTCTACGGCTCGATGGACGGCGCCAGCAAGTTCGTGCGCGGCGACGCGGTGGCCGGCCTGCTCATCATGGTGATCAACATCATCGGCGGCCTGGTGGTCGGCATGGTGCAGCACGGGCTGGACTTTTCCACCGCCGGCAAGACCTACACGCTGCTGGCCATCGGCGATGGCCTGGTGGCGCAGATCCCGGCGCTGGTGATCTCGACCGCGGCCGGCGTGATCGTCTCGCGCGTGACCACCGACGAGGACGTTGGGCGTCAGCTCACCGGGCAGCTGTTCTCCAACCCGCAGGTGCTGTTCCTGACGGCGGCCATCATCGGCCTGATGGGGATGATCCCCGGCATGCCGAACGTGGCCTTCCTGTTGATCGCGGGCGGCCTGGTCTGGCTGGGCCGGCGCCTGCTGCTGCGCGCGCCGCAGAAGGCCGCCGAACAAGCCGCCGCGGCGGCGCAGGCGACGGCGATGCCGGCGGCCGAATCCGCCGAAGCCACCTGGGACGACGTGGCGCTGGTCGATCCGCTCGGCATGGAAGTGGGCTACCGCCTGATCCCGCTGGTGGACCAGTCGCAGAACGGCGAACTGCTGGGCCGCATCAAGAGCATCCGCAAGAAGATCGCGCAGGAGCTCGGCTTCCTGGTTCCGGTGGTGCACATCCGCGACAACCTCGAGATCCAGCCCAACACCTACATCATCAGCCTCAAGGGCGTCGAGATCGGCCGCGGCGAAGCCTTCCCCAACCAGTGGATGGCGATCAACCCGGGGCAGGTGACGGGCACGCTGCCCGGCACGCCGACACAGGACCCGGCATTCGGCCTGCCGGCGGTCTGGATCGACGCCGGCCAGCGTCAGCAGGCGCAGGTCTTCGGCTACACGGTGGTCGATGCCTGCACGGTGATGGCCACGCATCTGAACCACCTGATCCAGACCAATGCCGCCGAGCTGCTGGGCCGCCAGGAAGTGCAGCAGCTGCTCGACCAGGTCGGCAAGACCGCGCCGAAGCTGACCGAGGACCTGGTGCCCAAGGTGCTGACGCTGAGCACGCTGCACAAGGTGCTGCAGAACCTGCTGGAGGAAGAGGTGCCGATCCGCGACATGCGCACCATCCTCGACGTGATGGCCGAGCATGCGCCGACCGTCAAGGACCCCACCGAGCTCACCACGCTCACGCGCCTGGCGCTGGGCCGCGCGATCGTGCAGCAGCTGTTCCCGGGCGATGCCGAGATGCAGGTGATCGGCCTCGACGGCACGCTCGACGGCGTGCTGCAGCAGGCCCTCGCCAGCAACAGCGGCATCGAGCCGGGCCTGGCCGACAGCCTGCTGACGCAGGCCCAGGCCGCCATCGTGCGCCAGGAGCAGATGGGCCTGGCGCCGGTGCTGGTCGTGCAGCACGCGCTGCGCGTGCTGCTCTCTCGCTTCCTGCGGCGCAGCCTGCCGCAGCTCAAGGTGCTCTCGCACGCCGAGATCCCTGATTCCCGCCGCATCAAGATCACCGCCACCATCGGAGGAAGAGTTTGAACATCATCACGGACGTGCGGACGACCGCGCGCAAGTTCATTGCCACCACCAGCCGCGAGGCGCTGCGCCTGGCGCGCGAAGCCCTCGGCGCAGAAGCCATGGTGCTGACCAACCGCCAGCTGGCCGACGGCGTCGAGATCGTCGCGATGGCGCCGGACGAAGTCGAGCAGGTGCTGGAGCAGGCCGCGCCCGAGGCGCCGGTTGCAGCGCTCGCGCCGGTCGTACCGGCGGCACCCGCTGCACCCGCCGCGCCTGGAATGCCCGCGATGCGCGAGCAGCCCGCGGCCCCGATCGCGGCGCCCGTGCCGGTGCCCGCGCCCCAGCCGGCGCCCGCGCCGGCCGCTCCTACCGACAGCGTGCTGAGCGAACTGCATTCGATGCGCGGCATGATCGAAGAGCAGCTCGCTAGCGTGGTCTGGAACGACAAGCAGCGCCGCGACCCGATGCGCGGGCGCCTCTTGCGCACCCTGCTCGGCGCTGGCTTCAGCGCGCGGCTGTCGAAGGCGATGCTGGAGCATCTGCCTGCGAACCAGAGCTACGCGCAGGGCATGGCCTTCGTGCGCTCCGAGCTGATGCGCACGCTGCCGATTCTCGAGAACGAGGATGCGCTCCTGTCGCAAGGCGGCGTCTATGCCCTGATGGGACCGACCGGCGTCGGCAAGACCACCACCACCGCCAAGCTCGCGGCGCGCTGCGTGATGCGCTACGGCGCCGACAAGCTGGCGCTGGTGACCACCGACAGCTACCGGATCGGCGCCTACGAGCAGCTGCGCATCTACGGCCAGATCCTCAACGTGCCGGTGTATGCGGTGAAGGACGCGGCCGACCTGCACCTGGTGCTGGAGGACCTGCGCGACAAGCACATGGTGCTGATCGACACGGTCGGCATGAGCCAGCGCGACCGCGCCGTGTCCGACCAGATCGCGATGCTGTGCAGCAGCCAACGGCCGGTGAAGCGGCTGCTGCTGCTCAACGCCGCCAGCCATGGCGACACGCTCAACGAGGTGGTGCATGCGTACCGCCACGGCGACGCCAGCAGCGGCAGCGCGCTGGCCGGATGCATCTTCACCAAGGTCGACGAGGCCACCCATCCGGGCGCGCTGATCGACACCGTGATCCGCCATCGCCTGCCGGTGCACTACATCTCCAGCGGCCAGAAGGTGCCGGAGAACCTGATTCCGGCCGAGCGCGCCCAGCTGGTGGACAGCGTATTCCAGGCCAGGAGCCCGAGCGCGCTCTTCGTGCCCGGCGAAAGCGATCTGCAGGACAAGCCTGCCGGCGCGGACGCCTCGGCGGAAGTCGAGCAGGCGCAGGCCGAGACCGACCGGCTGCGCATGCAGTACCAGCGGCTGATCCAGGCCATGGCCCACGATGCACAGGAAGTGGCGGCCGCCGCGGCGGCGCTCACCGGCGCCGAGCTGGGCTTCGAGCATGCGCGCGAGCTCTGGCGCCAGGCCGCCGACGAAAACGTGCTCCACAAGGCGGTGCTGCAGTCGCTGATGGCGCACGCGAAGAGCGAGATCGCCGCCGGCTGCGACACGCACGTGCTCGCGCTCAGCGGCCAGGTCGGCCTCAAGTCGAACGAGGGCGGCGATGCCTACGAGTGCCGGAGCAGCCTGCTCCTGTCCGACCGGAGCGGCCTGCCGCTGGCGGCGCCGAACCAGTGGCTCTCGACCGCCACGACCCGTAGCGCTGGCGATGTCGCCCGCAAGCCCGGCATGCGCCAGGCCCAGTGGCTGCGCCAGCAGGATTTCGGCAAGGCGGTGGTGCACGTGCTGCCCCGGCTGCCCGGCAGCGAATTCATGGCGCAGGGCCAGCTCTGGCTGGCGCGGGCGCCGGGCGCAACGGCCATTGCCGACCCGATCTCGGGCAAGGCCTCGAGCCTCGCGCGCCTTGCGCTGACGTTCGGCGAAGCGCGGTCCGTGCGCTTCAAGGGCAAGGCGGCGCTGCAGTCCGAGGCGCATGCCGAGGTGCTGCTGCGCGGAGACGCCGAGCTGCCGCCGCTGCGCTGCGTCGCGACCCGCGTGACGGATGCGAAGACGCGCAAGATCCTCGCGCAGGGCTATGCGTTGTCGAATGTCGGCAGCGAGGTCACGGTGCGCCAGCTCGCGCAGTGGCAAGCCTGGGCCGCGGAAGCCGAGCCCTGCTTCCGGCTGATCCGCCAGGGCCTGCAGCTGGTCGGCGGCATGGGCGAGCTCGGCGATCCGCACATGATGAAACGGCTGCTCGTCGCGGGCCAGGTGACCACCACCGTCTGGCGCCTGCTGCATGCGCGCGGCGATTGGGCCGAGCGCACGCGCGCACTGCTGAATCAGCTGACCGGCCGGCCGGCACGGCTCGACCGCGCGCCCTCGGGCAACGCGCTCTACGTCGGCGTGGGCAAGCTCTTCCTGCTGCTGGAGGCCCTGGGCACGTGAGCAACAAGATGGTTGCCGATCAAGCCGATGGCCTGCGGCGCCTGCTGGCGCACACGCCGACGCGTGTCGTCGCCGTGGCCGGCATGGAGCGCGAGCTGGGCGCCACCACGGCGGCGATGAATCTGGGCGCGGCCCTGGTGCTGCAGGGCAAGGACGTGCTGCTGCTCGACGAGCACGGGATGGCGGTGGATTCCACCTGCGCCCTCTGGTCGCTCGATCCGCTCGGCACGCTGGCCGACGTGGCCTTGCGGCGGCTGACCTGCGAGGGCGCCGCTGCGCGTGCCAGCTGCGGCGTCAGGGTGCTGCCGGCGCTGCCCGGCGTGCCGGAGCAGAGCGCGGACCCGCGCCGGCTGTGGCAGGGCGACGTGATCCTGATCGACGCCGTGTTCGACGGCGAGGGCCGGCTGTCGGAGCTGGCGCAGATGGCTGACGAACTGGTGCTGGTGCTGCAGCCCCATGCGACATCTATCACCTCCGCTTACTCGGGCATCAAGCGGCTGCACTACGCGCATGCGCTCCGACAACTGCGCTTGCTGATCAACGGCGTCGCCGATCCCGAGGCGGCGCAGCAGATCATGGCCAACCTGGTCCACACCGGCAGCCGCTACCTGGCCGTGTCGCTGCAGCCGGCCGGATGGGTGCGCGCCGATCCGCACCTGCGCGATGCCAGGCGCCTTTCCCGCACGGTGGTCGAGGCCTTTCCGGCCAGCCCGGCGGCGGTGGATTTCCGGCGCATCGCTGCCGACATGGGGCAGTGGCCCTGGCGCCCGGGCGCCAGCCTCGCCGTGCCGCCCGCGCGCGAGACGCAGGGCTCGAATACCGCCGCCGCCTCCTGAGGCCGCGGCAACTTGGAGAAGGAAAAGAACGGCCGTGTACACCGCACAGGGAACCATCGAGAAGTCCCATCTTCTGAAGCAGCATCAGCCGATGGTGCGCCGCATGGCGCTCCAGATGATCGCCAAGCTGCCTGCCAGCGTGGAGCTCGACGACCTGATCCAGGCCGGCATGATCGGCCTCTTGGACGCGTCCAGCCGCTACGAGGACAACCGCGGCGCGCAGTTCGAGACCTTTGCCAGCCAGCGCATCCGCGGCGCCATGCTCGACGAGCTGCGCGCCAACGACTGGGGCTCGCGCGGGCTGCGCCAGTCGGCGCGCAAGTTGGAGGCGGCCATCCAGGCGCTCGAGCACCGGCTGGGCCGCGCCCCTTCCGAAGGCGAGATCGCCAAGGAACTGAAGATGAGCCTGGATGCCTACCAGGCCCAGCTGCAGGAAATCCAGGGCTGCCAGCTGCTGTACGTCGAGGACTTCACGCAGGGCGAATCCGACAGCCCCTTTCTCGACCAGAACGCGCGCGGCGCGCGCAGCGAGCGCGGCGGCAGCGACGACCCGCTGGAGCAACTGCTCGAAAGCGGTTTTCGCCACCAACTGGTGGAGGCCATCGGCACGCTGCCCGAGCGCGACCAGCTGCTGCTCAATCTCTACTACGAGGAAGAGCTCAACCTGCGCGAGATCGGCGCCATCCTCGAAGTGAGCCAGTCGCGCGTATGCCAGCTCCACAGCCAGGCGATCAGCCGGTTGCGGGCGGCGCTGAAGGAGATTCTGTAGCGCTCAATGTCCAGTAGGGGCCGCGCCCTTGCGAGTCTGTGTCTGGTTGCTGCCGCCGACCTGGCTCTCGCGGTCGTGCCGGCTTTCGGGCGTGCGCTTCGGCTCGTTCCTCTGCGTCACGGGCTGGTGGCCGCCCTTGTTGTGCTCGGTGTGGCCCTTGCGATCGTTCTGCGAATTCGACATCGTGGCTCCTTGCTTCTGCATGGACATGAGCCCATGTAGCCCCAGGCGATTTGCGCTTGCACCGGCCCGGTGCCGGCCCCGCGTGTAGGAAAACGTCGCGAGCATCGTGGCAATGGTTGATCTCCGCAGCGCAATCGCCCACATTGCCAGCCATGGACGCGCTCATCAGCACGCTGACCGGAAATTCCGAGATGCTCCCGGGCGACCAGGCCGTGCTCGCCGAGCCGGGGCTGCAGGGCACCGTGGTCGCGCTGACGGCGGACCATCACGCCTACTGCAGCGAGCACGAGCGCGTGACCCGCAGCCAGATCGCATGGCGGCTGGCGCAGCTCAAGAAGTCCAACTTCCAGGGCGAATACGACAAGTCCCGAAGCTATGCCGCGCCGGTCTATTTCGTTCCGAGCGACACGCTCGTCGGCGACGAGCTGATCGGCGCTCTGGGCATCGCCAGCCACCACGGCCTGTTCGGCGGCGTGGTGTCGCATCCCTTCGTTCTGACCAAGGTGATCGCCCATCCGCTGATCGATGCCGGCGCCGCCGCGCCCGAGGGCTGGAAGCCCGATTTCGCCGATCGGGCGGCCAGCGCGGTGCTCGAGGGCTTCTCGGTCTTCAGCCGCGAGGATGCCGATCTCGCCGGCCTGCGCCTGCTCGAGCACGGCGCGGTGCGCGTCAAGCCGGTGCGTGCGACCGGCGGCCGCGGCCAGCAGGTCGCGCGCGACAAGCGCGAACTGGCGCGCTGCCTCGACGGCATGGACACGGCGGAGATCGCGACCCACGGCCTGGTGCTGGAGGAGAACCTCCAGCAGCCCGTCACCTTCAGCGTCGGCCAGGTGCACGTGGGCCGGATGATCGCCAGCTACTACGGCTGGCAGCGGCTCACGACCGACAACCACGGCAACCAGGTCTACGGCGGCTCGGACCTCACGGTGGCGCACGGCGATTTCGACGCGCTGCTGGCGTTGAGCTTCCCGGCCGAGATCCGGCTGGCCGTCGAGCAGGCGCGCATCTTCCATCGCGCCGTCGAGGCCACGTTCCCGGGCTTCTTCGCATCGCGCATCAACTACGACGTGGCGCAGGGAGCCAATAGCGCCGGCCGGTGGTGCTCGGGCGTGCTCGAGCAGTCATGGCGCGTCGGCGGCGCGAGCGGCGCCGAGATCGCCGCGCTCGAGATCTTCGAAGAGCAGCCCGAGCGCGCCGTGGTCAATGCGTCCTGCTTCGAGGTCTACGGCGAGAACGTGGTGCCGCCGCCGAACGCCACCGTGTATTTCAGCGGCGTGGACGCGACCGCCGGCCCGCTCACGAAGTACACCGTGGCCGAGCCCTGATGCCCACCCGCCATGCCCTCATCGACATCCCGGTCGACGGCGTGCATATCGCCGGAACGCTCATCGCACCATCGACCGTGGTGCCGGGCGTGCTGCTGGTGCACGGCTGGGACGGCAGCCAGCAGCAGGACATCACGCGCGCCCACGAGCTCGCGGCGCTGGGCTGCATCTGCCTGACCTTCGACCTGCGCGGCCATGCGCGGCACCTGGCTCAGCGCGAGGCCGTCACGCGCGAGGACAACCTGCGCGACGTGCTGGCCGCCTACGACGTGCTGGTGGGCCATCCGGCCGTGGACCCGAGCGCGGTCGCCGTCGTCGGCGCGAGCTACGGCGGCTACCTGGCCGCGGTGCTGAGCTCGCTGCGCCCCGTGCGCTGGCTGGCGATGCGCGTGCCCGCCATCTACCGCGACGAGAACTGGGAGCACCCGAAGCGGCGCCTCAACGGCGACGACCTCACGCTCTACCGCCAGACCGCGATCGAGCCCGAAAAGAATCGCGCGCTGGCGGCCTGCGAAGACTTCATCGGCGACGTGCTGATCGTCGAATCGGAGCACGACACCATCGTGCCGCACCCGGTCATCGAGAACTACCTCGCCGCCTTCAAGCACGTGCGCTCGATGACCCACCGGGTGCAGATGGGCGCCGACCACGCGCTCTCGAAGAAGGCCTGGCGCCAGGAGTACACGCAGATCCTGGTGGCGTGGATGAACGAGGTGCGGCGGTCTGCGAAGGTCGAAGAAAAAGCCTTACCACCGCAGCACGCGAAGCGCTATGAGGCATGGGTCGAACCTCAGTCGCGTTAGTAGACGGAAGTGCAAAAAATTACCGCACTTGTAGTGCTTGCGACTTCAGAAGTTGCGCCCGGACGCCGACATGTCATGCAGGTGCAATTCAAACAGCGAGCAGAAAGAAAATGTCCAGACTCATCGTTCTCGCCCGACATGGCAGCGTCAGGCAGTTCAACATCACCGGGCCGATCACGACCATCGGCCGCGACCAGCTTTGCGAGGTGCAGATCGACAGCATCGGCGTCAGCCGGCGCCATGCCACGATCCACTGGACCGGCGACCGCTTCGTGCTGACCGACATGGCGAGCTTCAACGGCACCTTCGTCAACCGGCACCGCATCTTCGAGCACGCGCTGAAGAACGGCGACGCGATCACGATGGGGGAGTGCCAGCTGCGCTTTCTCTACACCTCGAAGGCGCTGCCGAGCGAAGACGCGCTGCGGCTGGTGACGCAGGCCGAATACCCGATCGACATCGACGCCGCGCGCGCGAAGAGCGACTGGGCCGCCTTCTTCCGGCGCGGCGGCAGCAGCGTGTCGGCGAGGCTGCGTTGAAGGTGGCGCTCAGGAACGCGGACAGAAAGCCCCGGCCTCGGCCCAGGCCTTGATCAGTGCGCCGAATTCCTTCTGCGTGCCCGGCGCCGGCGTGCGCCCCGCGCCCGGTTTCCAGGCCCATCCGACCAGCGTGTCCTCGGCCATGTGGTGCACCAGCTTGGCCATGTCCATGTTGTGGTTGCGCGACTTGTCCTTGATCTGCTCGCAGATCTGGCCCAGCGTGCGGCCCTGCCAGGCCATGGACGCCGGCGCCAGGTGCCACTTGGGATGGCCCGGCGTGCGCGCGTTGTCGTAGTTGGCGGCCTGGTGGCAGGTGGCGCAGCGCATCGCGGCGGCGCCGAAGCCGTCGGCGCCGCGCACCACCCAGGGCTGGTGCGGATTCAGCGCATTGCTCTGCGTGGGCCGGTCGCCCGCGGGATGGCAGTTGAGGCAGCGCGGGCTGTTGATCACCTTGCCGGCCTCGGTGAAGAGGGCGACAGCGCGCTCCTGCCTGTCGGCGATCTTGTCGAACTCGGACACCGGCTTGAGCGTGCTGTTGGCGGCTGGCTGCTGTGCGGCCACGACCGCGCTCAGCGCGAGGAGGGCGGCCAGAACGATGCGTTTCATCACGCGGCCTCCCTGACCATCGGCAACTGCCGCGGCCTTTCGCCGCCCGCGAGCCTCGCGAGCGCGTTGGCCACCGCGGGCCCGATCGGCGGCACGCCCGGTTCGCCGACGCCGGTGGGCTTCTCGGTCGAGTCGACGATCTTCACTTCGATCGCCGGCATCTCGTGGATGCGCAGCGACCGGTAGGTGTCGAAGTTGCGCTGCACGCGGCGTCCGCCTTCGAGCCGGATCTCGCCGTAGAGGATGTGGCCCAGGCCGAAGCCGATGCCGCCTTCCATCTGAGCGCGCACGATGTCGGGGTTGACCACGCGGCCGCAGTCCACCGCGCACCACACCTTGTGCACGCGCGGCTCGCCGTTCTCGCCCATCGACACCTCGGCGATGTGCGCGACGTAGGTGCCGAAGGCCTTCACGATCGACACGCCGCGCGCGCGCCCGCTGCCCGCGGCCGGCCCCGACCACTTGGCCAGCTCGGCCACGGCGCGCAGCGTGCCCTTGAAGCGCGGGTCGTCGCCGAAGAGCGCCATGCGGCCTTCGACCGGGTCTTGGCCCGCGGCCTGCAGCAACTGGTCGACGAAGCACTCGACCGCGTAGCCTGTGTGCGTGGAGCCGACCGAGCGCCACGACAGCGTGGGCACGCCGACCTTCTGGATGTGCAGGTCGCAGCGGAAGTTCTCGATCTTGTAGGGGATCTCGTTCGCGCCTTCGACCATGGTGGCGTCGATGCCGTTCTTGAACAGCATCGATTCGAACATCGTGCCCTGGATGAAGGACTGGCCCACGATGGTGTCGGACCAGGCCACGACCTTGCCGCCGCGCAAGCCGCCGCGCATGCGGTGCACGAACATCGGACGGTAGCGCCCGCCTTGCACGTCGTCGTCGCGCGTCCACATCAGCTTGACGGGGCGCGCGGGGCCGATGGCCTTGGCCACCTGCGCCAGCTCGGTCGCGAAGTCCGAGCCCATCTCGCCGCGGCGGCCGAAGCTGCCGCCGGCCAGCATGGTCTCGATGGCCACCTGCTCGGGCTTGAGCCCCAGCACGCCGGCGATGACGGCCTGGTCGAGGGTCTGGATCTGCGAGCCGAAGCGCGCGGTGGCGCCCTTGTCGTTCCAGCGCAGGAAGCCGTCCAGCGGCTCCATCGGCGAATGGGCCAGGTAGGGGAAGGCGTACTCGGTTTCGATCACCCGCTCGGCCGAGGCGAGGCTGGCGTCGACATTGCCGTGCGCATCGGCGACGGCACCCGGCGAGCGCGCGGCGGCACGGTATTCGGCGAGGATCTGTTCGCTGCCGCGCTTCTCGGCTGCCGACTCGTCCCAGGTGATGCGCAGCTTCTCGCGCCCCTTGATGGCCGGCCAGGTGCTCTCCGCGTAGACGGCCACGCCGGTCGGCACCTGCTTCACCTCCACCACGCCCTTGACCGCCAGCGCCTCGATCGCGTCGAAGGACGCCACCTTGGCGCCGAAGAGTGGCGGATGCGCGACCACCACGGTGAGCATGCCCGGCTCGTGGATGTCGATGGTGAACTGCGCGGTGCCGTTGGTCTTGGCCGGCACGTCGAGCTTGCGGACCGCGCCTTCGCGACCGATCAGGCGGAACTCGGACGGGTCTTTCAGCCGCAGCTCGGCGGGCGCTGGGGCCGGCAGTCGCGATGCCGCGAGCGCGAATTCGCCGAAGCGGCCCTGCTTGCCCGAAGCCGCGTGCCGCAGCACGCCGCGCTCGACCGTGATCTCCTTGGCCGGCACGCGCCAGCGCTCGGCCGCCGCCTGCACCAGCAGCGCGCGTGCGGTGGCGCCGGCCTGGCGCAGCTGGTCGTAGGAGTTGGCGATCGCCGTCGAGCCGCCCGTGCCCTGCACCGGGCCGAAGGCCAGGTTGTTGTAGAGCTTGGCGTCGGCCGGCGCGTGCTCGGCGCGCATCTGGGCCCAGTCGGCATCCATCTCCTCGGCCACGATCGTGGCGAGGCCGGTGAAGGGCCCCTGGCCGAACTCGATGTGCTTGACCAGCACGGTGACCGTGTTGTCGGCGCCGACGCGGATGAAGGCGTTGGGCGCGAAGACGGCTTGCGCCGCGCGCGCCTTGGTGGCCGCCAGTGCGCTGCCGGCGAAGGGTGCCAGGTAGGCGGCGACGACCAGGCCGGTCGTGCTCTTCAGCACCGTGCGGCGCGAGAGCTTCAGCGAGGCTTGCGTGTTGGCCATGGCTCAGGCTCCCAGCGTGCGCGCCGCGTCGTGGATGGTGGCGCGGATGCGGTCGTAGGTGGCGCAGCGGCAGATGTTGCCGTTCATCGCCAGGTCGATGTCGCGGTCGGTCGGCTTCTTGACCTGCCTGAGCAGCGCCACCGCGCTCATCACCTGGCCCGACTGGCAGTAGCCGCACTGCGGCACGTCGTGCGCGATCCACGCCGCTTGCACCGCCTTGGCTTCGCGGCCCGTGAGGCCCTCGATGGTGGTGATGGCCCGCTTGCCCACCGCGGCGATCGGGATCGAACAGGAGCGCAGCGGCTGGCCTTCGATGTAGACGGTGCAGGCACCGCACTGGGCGATGCCGCAGCCGAACTTGGTGCCGGTCAGTTTCAGGTTGTCACGCAGGGCCCACAGGAGCGGAGTGTCGTCGTCGGCGTCGACGCGCCGCTCCTTGCCGTTCACTTTGATGACGTAAATCATGGCTTCCCCTCAGGGTGGCTGAATGGAAAAAGCGCCGGGTGGGCGCTTCATGGGTGAACTACGACTGCGGAGGCAATGTAGCGCGATCGCCTCGACGAAGATAGAGGCCAAAGGTGTGCCGGCCGACACGGCGCGCTCAGCGCGATTCGGCGTCCTCGTCCTCGAGCGAGGAGAACAGCACCGGAAAGATGTCCTTCGTCGAGAGCGAACCGCCGAGGTCCTTCTCCGCCAGGATCAGCTGCTGGGCCTCGGGCAGGCCGGCGGGGATCACCATCTTGCCGCCGGGTTTCAATTGGTAAATGAGCGCCGGCGGAATCAGCTCCGGCGCCGCCGTCACGATCACCTTGTCGAAGGGCGCGTGCTCGGGCCAGCCGTGGCAGCCGTTGCCGATCTTGACGTCGACGTTGAGATGGCCCTGCCGAGCCAGCCGGTTCATCGCGCGCGTGGCCAGTTCTTCGATCAGCTCGATGCTGTAGACCTGCCGCGCGAGCTCCGCCAGGATCGCCGACTGGTAGCCCAGCCCGGTGCCGATCTCCAGCACCGTGTCGGTGGGCTGCACGTCGAGCAGGTCGGTCATCACCGCGACGATGAAGGGCTGCGAGATGGTCTTGCCGTAGCCGATGGGCAAGGGCGTGTCGACGTAGGCGAAGGGCCGCAGTTCGAGCGGCACGAACTCGTGGCGCGGCACCTTGGCCATGGCATCCATGACCCGAGGGTCCAGCGCCGCCTTGCCCAGGTAGGAGGTCGAGAAAATCGTCTTCGCGGCGATTTCCGCGAGCATGTGCTGCTGCAGGGCCGTGAAGTCCGGGTCGCTCATGGTGGCTGCTCGAAGGCGGGGACTGAGACGCCAACCATCCTACGCTTTCCGGATGAAAGCAAGAGCCGAATCAGCCGATGAAACACCGACCGGCTCCGGGAACGCGGTCTCATTGTGCGGTAGCGTACAGACGCTTTTCATCGTTTTGACTAGCATTGCAAGTGGGGCATTGCGCAGCCCCGCAACGGACCTTGTGATGCAACTCAGCCTGCTCGATCTGCCTTGGTGGGGTCTTGTGCTGGTCACGTTGGGCTCGACCCACGTCACCATCGCCGCGGTCACCATTTTTCTGCATAGGCATCAGGCGCATCGCGCACTGGAACTGCATCCGGTCGCCAGCCACTTTTTCCGTTTCTGGCTGTGGCTCACCACCGGGATGGTGACCAAGGAATGGACGGCGATCCACCGCAAGCACCACGCCAACTGCGAAAGCTCCGAAGACCCCCACAGCCCGCAGATCCATGGCATCGGGAAAGTGCTGTTCGAAGGCACCGAGCTCTATCGCATGGAAGCCAGAAATGCCGCAACGCTCGAAAAATACGGCCACGGCACCCCTGACGACTGGATCGAGCGCAACCTGTACGCGAGGCACACCCGGCTCGGCATCGGCCTCGTGCTGGGCATCGACATCGTCCTGTTCGGCCCGATCGGACTGAGCATGTGGGCGGTGCAGATGCTGTGGATTCCGTTCTTCGCCGCGGGCGTCATCAACGGCGTCGGCCACTATTGGGGCTACCGCAATTTCGCGCCGAACGACAGCTCCAGCAATGTCGTGCCGTGGGGCATCCTGATCGGCGGTGAAGAACTGCACAACAACCACCACGCCTATGTCACCTCCGCCAGGCTGTCCAGCAAGTGGTGGGAATTCGACATCGGCTGGATGTACATCCGCATCCTGGAAATGATTCACTTGGCGAAGGTGCGCAAGGTTGCGCCCAGGATTCGCTACGACACATCCAAGACCCGTTGCGACGCGGGGACCCTGCAGGCCGTCATCACCCACCGCTACGACGTGCTGGCCAAGTTCGCGAGGTCCTTGCGCCCGACTGCCGTGGAGGAACTCCTCAGCCTGCGGGCCGGTCTGGACCCCGTCAAGTACTTGCTGCAAAGGGACGCGGCGGAATTGCCGGAGAAGGAAAGCGCAGTCCTGCAAGAGGCGCTGCACTCCAGCACGGTGCTGAGCACCATCTACTCGATGCGGCAGGATCTCACTGCCCTGTGGAGCCGATCTGCCGTCTCGAAGGAGCAGCTGGTGAAACAGTTGGAAGACTGGTGCCGGCGCGCCGAGGAAAGCGGCATTGGTGCGTTGCGCGAGTTTTCTCGAACGCTGCGCTGCTACAGCTAAAAAAAAACGTGCCTCATGGCACGTCTGTGAAAGCGGGAGCGCTCAGTAGCGGGGGCCGTTGTGGGGGTAGTAGCCGCGGTTGTTGTAGTTGCGCTGGTCCGCGTTCCGCCCCACTTCATTGCCGATCAGGCCGCCGATGGCCGCCCCTCCCACCGTAGAAGCTGTGTTGCCGCCGATCGCGTTGCCAAGCACCGCGCCGCCGACCGCGCCGCCGGCGATACCGAGCTGCTGGTTGGGACCGGTCGCGCATCCGGCCAAAGTCAGGAGCGAACTGATCGCCGCTGCTGTCATCCAGGATGTTGTTTTCATGATGTCCACCTTTCAGTGAGTTATGCGGGAGCTGGTTGGAGCAAGGCACACACGGCCGGCCCCTCAGCCGCGGAGGTGGCTCCGATGCATCTCGGCGGCGCGATGGCCTGGTTGTCGATGTCCGTGCGCAAGGTCTGGTCGAGCACCGGCGTCTTGCCGCTGCTCAGCCGTGTTTCGGCCACCCACACAACCGCACCGTGCAAGATTTCCGGCAAGATGCGTCCACGCAGGTATACACGAACCATGGCGTCGGCAGTGAATTCGGAGTGGGTCATCCGGTCACTGTGACCGAATGCGCGCGCTCCGTCTGTTCGGCGCCGCGCATAGGTGGTGTGTGCAGAATAGTCCCAGCGCGTATCTAGTCCCACTTCGGAAGATTCTGCAAAGCGTCGTTGGGCTGGTCGACGATGTCGACGCCGGTGATGCCCTTGCCGCCCGGCAGTGCCTTGACGTCGCAAACGATCTCCCAGGCGTGGTCTTCGGTGCGGCGCACGACGCAGACCTCCTCGCCGGCGGCCAACAGCTCGAGGCATTCGTCGACGCCGATGCGCCGCGCCGTGCCAAGCGTCAGTTCCGTGGAACCGAATTCCTTGTCCAGAACCGGGTGAATGGCGACGAGATCGATCTTCCCGCCCGCGTAGTGAACAGCGGTAATTGCATGCTGGGCCATGTGCGATCTCCCGTTTGTGGAGAGCCCCAGTATGGCTGCGGCGGCTGTTCTTGTCAGTCTGCCTACTGCGGCCGTGGGTACGACAGCGCAGCCCGGCGCCGCGATGACCGCCTTGGCCTGGTCAATGACTGCATTCCGGCGCCACGCGATCCAGCGCCTCGATCAGCTTGCCGGTGAGGCGCAGGCTGTATGTCTGTGTCGGATGCACGTCGTCGACAGTTTCGACCGGCCCGGCAGCCCCAAAATCGGCGAACTCGACACCGCTTTTGCCAGCCAGGGCCTTTGCTTCGGTGTCCACATGGTCACGCCCAGCCATCTTGTCTGGCGTGATGAAGGAATTGGGTACTTGGCGCGCGTAGCCGGTCAGTACCGGGGTCCGACCCTCATAGCGCACGGCTTCGAGCATCCATGGCAGATTGGACATCACCGAGTCCCCGGACCAGCCCTCGGCGATGCCGCTGCCGATCACGACGACACGCGACGACCGCGGATCGTTTGCGAAGACCTTGGCCAGCTTCGCGAGGGACTGCCCCGGTTGCGTGCGGTCATCGATCTGCCAAGCCGGCCGCTGCGCCTTGAGTTCGGCGGCGGGATTGCGCACGTGCCGCATCGCGTGTTCGGCAAGGACATAGGACCCGTTCAGGATCGAATCGCCGTACAGGACCAGCGAGCAGTCGGCTGCAGCTGACTCGGACATCGGCGGAATGGGCGCTTGCGAAGGGGCACCGGCAACGGGTTCATGGGCCGTTGATCCTGTCCTGCTGCCGTCGCATGCGCTGAGTGCAGCCGAAATGACGAGTAGTGTGGAGATGGCTGATTTCACGCCCGGATCGAAGTGATGGATGCGACCAGTTGGTGAGCGGGCTCGCAAGTCGCGTGGAGCGAGCTTGGTGCGGTGCCGAGAAAAGCTGTGTGCTTCAGGAACTGCACATAAAGTCTGCTACCTGTTCGATAGCAGACTTTATACGTGGGATTTGGTGCCGGAGAGATGAATCGAACACCCGACCTTCTCATTACGAATGAGCTGCTCTACCGACTGAGCTACACCGGCTAAGCCCGCAATTATAGCGGTTCGTGATACCCGGTCAGGCGCTCGACCTCGTTCTTTGACCCCAACACAACAGCCACCCGCTCGTGCAGCTTGGTGGGCTCGAGGTCGAGGATGCGCTTCTTGCCGTTGGTGGCGGCGCCGCCGGCCTGCTCGACCAGCCAGCTCATCGGGTTGGCCTCGTACATGAGGCGCAGCTTGCCGGCCTTCTCGGGCTCGCGCTTGTCCCAGGGGTACATGAAGACGCCGCCGCGCATCAGGATGCGGTGCACGTCGGCCACCATGCTGGCAATCCAGCGCATGTTGAAGTCCTTGCCGCGCGGGCCGTCCTTGCCGGCCAGGCATTCGTCGATGTAGCGCTTCACCGGGGCGTCCCAGTGGCGCATGTTGCTCATGTTGACGGCGAATTCCTTGGTGTCAGCCGGGATCTGGATGTCCTCCTGCGTGAGCATGAAGGAACCCTGCTCACGGTCGAGCGTGAACATCGCGACGCCGTTGCCCACGGTCAGCACCAGCGTGGTCTGCGGGCCGTAGATGCAGTAGCCGGCCGCCACCTGCCTGCTGCCGGCCTGCAGGAAGTCGGCCTCCTGCACGCCGGGGGCGTCGTCGGGCTTCTTCAGCACGCTGAAGATGGTGCCGATGCTGACGTTGACGTCGATGTTGCTCGAGCCGTCGAGCGGGTCGAACAAGAGCAGGTATTCGCCCTGCGGGTAGCGGTTGGGCACCACGTGAATGCTGTCCATCTCCTCGCTGGCCATGGCGGCGAGGTGGCCGCCCCATTCGTTGGCCTCGATCAGCACCTCGTTGGCGATGATGTCCAGCTTCTTCTGGATCTCGCCCTGCACGTTCTCGCTCTCGGCCGTGCCGAGCACGCCGCCGAGCGCGCCCTTGTTGACGGCCTGGCTGATGGTCTTGCAGGCGCGCGCCACCACTTCGAGCAGGAGGCGCAGCTGGCCGGGGATCAGGCCGTCGGCGCGCTGTTGTTCGACCAGGTAGCGGGTGAGGGAGATCTTCTGTTGATGAGCCATGGTTCTGGTGTTTTCTTCTTGACTAGCTCGCGAGGGCGCGGGTCACGACCTCGTGCGTGTCCTTGCTGAGATCGGGCTTGGCGGCCACGCGCACGATGGCCTCGCGGGCCGCGCTGCGGTACGGCTCGGCCAGCTTGCTCCAGCGGTCGAGCGCGCGCGCGAGGCGGGCCGCGACCTGCGGATTGATGGCGTCGAGCTCGATCACGCGCTCGCTCCAGAACACGTAGCCGGCCGCATCGGGGCGGTGCAGGCCGCCGGGGTTGCCGCTGCAATAGCTGAAGATCACGCTGCGCGCGCGGTTCGGGTTCTTGAGCGAGAAGTCGGGGTGCTTCATGAGCTGCTTGACCAGCGGCAGGATGTCGCCGCCGCGGTCGGGCGCGCCGGCCTGCAGCGAGAACCACTTGTCGATGACCAGCGCCTCGTTCTTGAAGATGGCGTGGAAGCGCGCCAGCGCCTGCGCCGCCAGCGCATGGCCCGAGGAGACCAGGGCGTTGAGCGCGTTGAAGCGGTCGGTCATGTTGCCCGCGTCCTTGAAGCGCTGCAGCGTCTTGCCGGGCCAGAGGGTGTCGCCGCTCGCCCTGGCGGCAAGGCACAGGTAGGTGAGGGCGAGGCCCGCCAACGCGCGGCGGCCCGAGGACACCGGGTCGGGCTGGTAGGCGCCGGTGTCGCGGTTCTGCTCGTAGGCCTGCTCCCAGTCGGCGAAGAGGCCGGCTGCGAGCTGTGCGCGCATGGCTTCGCGCACGGCGTGCACGCGCTGCGGGTCGACCACTTCCAGCTGCTCGGCGATGTAGGTTTCCGAGGGCAGGGTGAGCACCAGTTCCTTGAAGGCGGCGTCGAGCTTCGGGTCGCGCAGCACGCGGCGCATGGCGTCGAGGTAGGCCTCGTTGAGCGGCGTTTCGCTGGCGCTGACGGCGGGCGTGCCGATCGCGTGGATCGCGGCGCGCAGCGCCAGGCGCTGGCCGGCTTCCCAGCGGTTGAAGGGGTCGGGGTCGTTGGCCAGCAGCGTGAGCAGCTGGGCATCGCTGTACTCGTGGTCGAGGATCACCGGCGCGCTGAAGCCGCGCAGGATCGAGGGCACCGGTTCGGCGTCGATGTTGGTGAAGGTGAACTGCTCGCCGGGTCGCGTGAGCACGAGGGTGCGCGTGCCTTGCGTGGCCTCCTCTTCGCCGGCCAGCTGCAGCGGCAGCTCGCGGCCGTCGGCGCCGAGCAGGCCGAGGTTCACCGGGATCACGAAGGGATCCTTGACCGGCTGGCCCGGCGTCGGCGCGCAGGTCTGCACGAAGCTCAGCGTGTAGCTGCGCGCCGCGGCGTCGTACACGCCGTGGGCCGCCAGGCGCGGCGTGCCCGCCTGGCTGTACCAGCGCTTGAACTGCGGCAGCAGGCGCGCGAGGTCGGACTCGGGGTTGGCGTCGGCAATGGCCTGCGCGAAGTCGTCGCAGGTCACGGCCTGGCCATCGTGGCGCTCGAAGTACAGCGTGATGCCGCGCTCGAAGCCCTTGCGGCCGACCAGCGTCTGCATCATGCGCACCACCTCGGCACCCTTCTCGTAGATCGTGACGGTGTAGAAGTTGCTGATCTCGATGTAGCTGTCGGGTCGCACCGGGTGCGCCATCGGGCCCGCGTCTTCGGGGAACTGGGCGGTGCGCAGCACGCGCACGTCCTCAATGCGCTTGACGGCGCGCGCCGAGGCGTCGGCGCACAGGTCCTGGCTGAACTCCTGGTCGCGGAAGACGGTGAGGCCTTCCTTCAGCGAGAGCTGGAACCAGTCGCGGCAGGTCACGCGGTCGCCGCTCCAGTTGTGGAAGTACTCGTGGCCGACCACGCTTTCGATGTTGCTGTAGTCGGCGTCGGTGGCGGTGGCCTGGTTGGCCAGAACGTACTTCGTGTTGAAGATGTTCAGGCCCTTGTTCTCCATGGCGCCCATGTTGAAGTCGCTGGTGGCGACGATCATGAAGCGGTCCAGGTCCAGCGGCAGGCCGAAGCGGGCTTCGTCCCACGTCACAGAGTTGATCAGCGAGTTCATCGCGTGCTCGGTCTTGTCGAGGTCGCCGGCACGCACGTAGACCTGCAGCAGGTGCTCCTTGCCGTTGCGCGCCTTGATGCGCTGCTCGCGCGCGACCAGCTTGCCGGCCACCAGCGCGAACAGGTAGCAGGGCTTGCGGAAGGGGTCGACCCACTTCGCGAAGTGGCGGCCCTCGGGCAGCTCGCCCTGCTCGACCAGGTTGCCGTTCGACAGCAGCACCGGGTAGGCGGCCTTGGCGGCGCGGATCGTCACCGTGTAGCTCGCCATCACGTCGGGACGGTCGAGGAAGTAGGTGATGCGGCGGAAGCCTTCGGCCTCGCACTGCGTGAAGAAGGTGTCCTCGCTCACGAACAGGCCCATGAGCTTGGTGTTCTTCGCGGGCGCGCAGGTGGTGAAGAGCTCGAGCTCGAAAGCGTCGGGCAGGTTGTCGATGACGAGCTGCTCGGCCTCCATGCGGAAGGACGCGCCCTGGCCGTCGACCAGCACCCGCGCCAGGTTGAGCTCGTCGCCGTCCAGGCGCAGCGGCTCGGCCGGCACGTCGGGGTTGCGGCGCAGGCGCATGCGGTTGAGCACGCGCGTCTTGGCCGGGTCGAGGTCGAAGGTCAGGTCGACGGTGTCGATCCAGTAGGCGGGGGCGCGGTAGTCCTCGCGGCGGATCGCGACGGGTTCGCCTTGGGCATCACGCAAGTGCATCGAGCGTCTCCAGAAAGTTTGATTTTGCGAGTTCGTTGTAGTCGCGCACGGCCGCAATCACATGCGGCCCTGCGAGTTCGGAGGCAGAGTGGGTGCTGCAGACCGCCACCGCGCGCATGCCGCCGCGACGCGCGGCCTCGATGCCGAAGGGTGCGTCCTCGAACACGACGCAGCGCGCCGGCGGCACGCCGATGCGGCGCGCGGCTTCGAGAAAGATCGCGGGTTGCGGCTTGCCGGGCAGGCCCTCGTCGCCGCCCACGATGGCGAGCGGCGCCGGGTTCAGCTTGAGCTGCGACATGGTGAAGGCGATGTTGTGCTTGTCGCCCGCCGTGCCGACCGCGATCTTGAAGCCGCGCGCGGCTGCGGCGCTTGCGAAGCTGCTGAAGCCTGCGACTTCGCAGAAGGCCGCGCCGAAGAGCTCGCGGTAGATCGACTCCTTGGCGTGCGTGATCTCGATGCTCTCGGCCTCCGTCACCTCGCGGCCCATGAGCTCGCAGGCGCATTCGAAGGCCGTGCGGCCGGTGGTGCGGCGCATGAAGTCCGGGATGTCGATCGCCAGGCCCTTGCGGCGGCCGTACTCGACCCATGCCTTGGCGTGCCAGGGCATGGAGTCGACCATGGTGCCGTCCATGTCGAAGATCAGGGCTTCCGCCTTGTGCGAAGCGCCCTGCATCAGACGCCTTGCTTCAACGAGGCTTCGATGAAGGGGTCGAGGTCGCCGTCGAGCACCTTCTGTGTGTTGCTGATCTCGACGTTGGTGCGCAGGTCCTTGATGCGGCTGTTGTCCAGCACGTAGCTGCGGATCTGGTGGCCCCAGCCGACGTCGGTCTTGCTGTCTTCCAGCTTCTGCTGCTCTTCCTGGCGCTTGCGCATCTCGTGGTCGTACAGGCGCGAGCGCAGGCGCTTCCAGGCCACGTCGCGGTTGCTGTGCTGGCTGCGGCCGTCCTGGCACTGCACCACGATGCCGGTCGGGATGTGCGTGAGCCGCACGGCCGAGTCGGTCTTGTTGATGTGCTGGCCGCCGGCGCCGCTGGCGCGGAAGGTGTCGGTGCGCACGTCGGCCGGGTTGATCTCGATCTCGATCGAGTCGTCGATCTCGGGGTAGACGAAGATGCTGGCAAAGCTGGTGTGGCGCCCGCCCGAGGAGTCGAAGGGCGACTTGCGCACCAGGCGGTGCACGCCGGTCTCGGTGCGCAGCAAGCCGAAGGCGTAGTCGCCCTCGACCTTGATGGTGGCGCCCTTGATGCCGGCCGTGTCGCCGGGCGTCTCGTCCTCGATCTGGGTCTTGAAGCCCTTGCGCTCGGCGTACTTCAGGTACTGGCGCAGCAGCATGCTGGCCCAGTCGCAGGCCTCGGTGCCGCCGGCGCCGGCCTGGATGTCGACGAAGGCGTTGAGCGGATCGGCCGGATTGTTGAACATCCGGCGGAACTCGAGCTGCTTGATGTCGGCTTCGAGCTTGGCGGCGTCATCGGCGATGGCCTGCAGGCCGTCCATGTCGCCTTCTTCCTTCGACATCTCGAAGAGCTCGGTGTTGTCCGAGAGGCCGCTGGTGAGCCGGTCGAGCGTGACGACCACGTCATCGAGCGACTTCTTCTCGCGGCCCAGCTCCTGGGCCTTCTTCGGGTCGTCCCAGACCTTGGGATCTTCGAGCGATGCGTTGACCGTCCTCAGACGTTCGGCTTTGGCATCGTAGTCAAAGATACCTCCGTAAATCGACGGTCCGTGCGCTCAGGTCCGCGAGGGTTGCGCCGATTTGGTTGATTTGCTCTGCATCCATGGGGTGTCCTGACGGTGTTCGGGGGAAACCGGGCATTTTCTCATGCCCGTCAAGCCCCGGTTTCAGGCGAGGAACTCTTCGATCAGGGCGGCCACCCGCGCGGGCTGGTCGTGGTGCAGCATGTGGCCGGCCTCCTCGACGCGGGCCAGCCGCACGTCGGGCACGGATCTGAGGCGTTCCTGGAAGTCGGCCAGGGTGTAGCGGCCCTTCCACCACTTGCCGAGGCTGTCGTCGGAGGCCACCACCGCCAGCACCGGCGCGGCGATGCCGGCGTAGAGCGCGAGCGCCTCGTCGACGCGGAAGAGGTTGGCGTTGATGATCTTGTGCGCCGGGTCGCCGAGGATCTCCCAGCGCTCGCCGCCCTCGGGCAGGTGCCGGGCGGCGGACCATTGGCCGGCCAGCCAGTCGGCCTTGTCCTGCGTGAGGCGCGGGTTGGTCTTCATGAGGCGCCGCGCGACGCCTGCGGGCGCCTGGTAGTTGGCGAGTGCCATTTCGCCTCGATGCAGGCGCTTGAGCTCGTCGATCCATTTGCCGTAGCGCTGCGGCGCTTCGTCCGGCTGCAGCAGCGGCATGCCGAAGCCTTCGAGGTTGACCAGCCGGCGCACCCGCTGCGGGCGCACGCCGCCGTACTGCATCGCGATGTTGCCGCCCATGCTGTGGCCGACCAGGTCGACCGGCGTCTCGCCCGCGTAGTGGTCGAGCAGCCAGTCCAGGTCGGCCAGGTAGTCGGGCATCCAGTAGTTGTCGACGCCGCCGCCCTCGGTGAGGCCGAAACCGCGCCAGTCAGGCGCGATCACATGGCGCTCCTCGGCCAGCGCATCGACCACGAACTGCCAGGAGGCGGCCACGTCCATCCAGCCGTGCAGCAGCACCAGCGGCGGGCGTTTCGGCGACGGTTGGCCCCAGACGCGCACGTGGTAGCGGAGGTTGCGCACGGGGATGAATTCGTTGAGGGAGGGGCGGATGGCTTGGTACATCCGGTCGATGATAGGGAAGCCAACCGAGCCGCGCAGTCCGGCGCAGGACACGCACCCGCTGTAGCATTTCGCGCATGCAAAAAATCCAACTCGGTCAGAGCGACCTCCGCGTCACGCCGATCTGCCTCGGCACCATGACTTTCGGCGAGCAGGTGGACGAAGCCACGGCCCACGCCATCCTCCACCGCTCGCTCGAGCGCGGCGTCGACTTCATCGACACCGCCGAGATGTACGCGGTGCCGACGCGCGAGGAGACCTACGGCGCGACCGAAACCATCATCGGCAACTGGTTTGCCAAGAATCCCGGCGCGCGGGCCAGGACCGTGCTCGCCACCAAGGTTGCAGGCCCCTCGCGCGCGACGCCCTGGGTGCGAGAAGGCAGCGGCATGACGGCGGCCGATATCGTCGCCTCCTGCGAGGGCAGCCTCCGGCGCCTGCAGACCGACGTGATCGACCTCTATCAGATCCACTGGCCCGAGCGGCACGTGCCGGCCTTCGGCAACATCTACTACGACCCGGCCAAGGAGCGTTCGCAAACCTCCCTCCGCGAGCAGCTCGAGGCGCTGGCGGGGCTGGTGAAGGCCGGCAAGGTGCGTGCCATCGGCCTCTCGAACGAGACGCCCTACGGCGTGCATGAATTCGTGCGGCTGGCCGAAGCGCACGGCCTGCCGCGCGTGGCCACGGTGCAGAACGTCTACAACCTGCTGAGCCGCGCGGCCCAGAACGGGCTCGACGAGACCATACACCGGCTCGGCGTTTCCTTCCTGGCCTATTCGCCGCTCGCCTTCGGGCTCCTGACCGGCAAGTACGACAAGAGCGGCATCCTCGGCCCCGATGCGCCTCAGGAGGCGCGCATCACGCGCTACGAGTCGGTGCGCAAGCAGCGCTGGGGCCGGCCCGAGTCGCTGAACGCGGCGCGCCGCTACAACGCGCTGGCGCGCGAAGTCGGCATGACGCCGACGCAGTTTGCGCTGGCCTTCTGCCATACCAAGTGGCTGGTCGCAAGCACCATCATCGGCGTGACCTCGGTGGCGCAACTCGACGAGAACATCGATGCCTGGGGCACGACGCTGACGCCGGAGGTGATGGGCGAGGTCGACAAGCTGCGCTGGGAAATGAGGGACCCTGCCATTTGAAAAAGAAGAAGGCCCACGTCAGCGAAACGCCCGCGACCGAGCTGCTGCGGGCGAACGGCGTCGCCTTCACCGAACACCCGTACGAGTACCTCGAGTACGGCGGCGCGCAGCACAGCGCCGAGGTGCTGGGACTCGATCCGTTCACGGTGGTGAAGACGCTGGTGATGCAGGACCAGGACGCCAGGCCGCTGATCGTGCTGATGCACGGCAACCGCACGGTGTCGACCAAGAACCTGGCGCGGCAGATCGGCGCCAAGTCGGTCGAGCCCTGCAAGCCGGAGGTGGCGAATCGGCACAGCGGCTACCTGGTCGGCGGCACCTCGCCCTTCGGCACGCGGCGGGCGATGCCGGTCTATGTGGAGTCGACCATCCTCGATCTGCCGAAGATCGCGATCAACGGCGGGCGGCGGGGCTACCTGGTCGGTATCGACCCGCAGGTCTGCGTCCGGCTGCTCGACGCCAAACCGGTGCAGTGCGCGCTGGCAGAATAGCCGGCCGCCTGGAGACACCGTGAGTTCCTACCTTCCCTCGCTCATCGCGATCGTTCTGTCCTACCTGCTCGGATCGCTGTCCTTCGCGGTGATCGTCAGCAAATCGCTCGGCATGGCCGACCCCCGCAGCTACGGCAGCAAGAACCCGGGCGCCACCAATGTGCTGCGCTCGGGCAACAAGGGGGCGGCGCTCGCGACGCTGCTGCTCGATGCGCTCAAGGGTTGGGTGCCGGTGTTCCTGGTCCATCGCTTCGGCGCCGATTTCGGCATGGGACCTGGCACGGCGGCGCTGGCCGGGTTGGCGGCCTTTCTGGGGCATCTCTACCCGGTGTTCTTCGGTTTCCAGGGCGGCAAGGGCGTCGCGACGGCGGCCGGTGCGCTGGTCGGCATCGAATGGCTGCTGGGGCTGGCAACCGGCACCACCTGGCTGATCATCGCCGTCTTCTTCCGCTATTCGTCGCTGGCTTCGCTGGTGGCGGCCTTCTTCGCGCCGGCCTATTACCTGATCGGCGGCGGCATCGCCTGGCCGCTGCATCCCACGGTGCTGGCGGCACTGGTCGCGATCAGCCTGCTGCTGATCTGGCGGCATCGCGAAAACATTCGCCGGCTCGCGGCCGGCACCGAGTCCCGGCTCGGATCGAAGACAAGGACACAGGAGTAATCGGCCATGGGCACCATTCAGCGCTTTCACGTCGGTCCGCGCCTCAGCGAGACGGCGGTTCACAACGGCACCATCTACCTCGCGGGCCAGGTGCCCGACGACACGACGCAGGACATCCGCGGCCAGACCTCGCAGGTGCTCGCGATGGTCGACCGCCTGCTGGCCGAGGCCGGCAGCGACAAGTCGCGCATCCTCATGACGCAGATCTTCCTGGCCGACATCGCCGACATCACGGCGATGAACGAAGTATGGGACGCATGGATCCCCGCCGGCCACACGCCGCCGCGCGCGACGGTGCAGGCGGCGATGGCCAAGCCGGCCTACAAGATCGAGATTGTCGTGACCGCCGCAGCTCAGTAGCGTTTTTCGAGGACCATCTGATCCGCGTCGCGCCGCATCGAGAAGCGGTTGATGAAGCTGTTGCCCAGCAGCACATAGGGCATCGGCTGCTGAGAGACCACCGCCTCGACGTCGTAGACCTCGACGTCGCCCACGCGCACCGAATTGAGCCGCAGTCGGTAGGCCTGCGCGACGCCGTTGGCCGTGTTCATGCGGATCAGCTGCCCCTTGCTGAAGTCGAGGCCGATGCGCTGCGCATCCGCAGCCGACAGGGCGACGCTGGTGGCGCCGGTGTCGAGCATGAAGTTGACCGTGCGGCCGTTGATCGTGCCCTGCGTCATGAAGTGCCCGCGGCTGTCGGCAGGCAGCACGATGCGGTTGCCGCCGCCACCGCCGGGGCCGCTGCCGCCGATGCTGACCGGCGTGTCCATGCGCAGCAGCACGCGCTTGCCGTCGGCCTCCACCGTCGCCTGCTCGGCGCCCAGCGAGAGCAGCTTGACGCCCTGGAAGGTTTCGCCGACTGCGACCGTCTTCGGCGCGCCGCCGTTGACGATCAGGATGGCGCGGCTGCCGATGGTGCCGGTGAGCATGACCGATTGGGCGTGCGCGAAGCTGCATGCCGCGGCCAGCAGCAGCAGCGGAAGGATCGGTTTCATGAGGGGACTAGTCCCGGAAGTTGTTGAAGGACAGCGGCATATCGGGCACGTCCTTCTTGATCAGCGCCATCGCGGCCTGCAGGTCGTCGCGCTTGGCACCGGTCACGCGCACCGCGTCGCCCTGGATCGCGGCCTGCACCTTGAGCTTGCTGTCCTTGATCAGGCGCTGGATCTTCTTGGCGGTCTCGCTCTCGATGCCGTTCTTGACCTTGATCACCTGCTTGACCTTGTCGCCGCCGATCTTCTGCACGTCGCCCTTGTCGAGGAAACGCACGTCGACGCTGCGCTTGGTGAGCTTGCTGCGCAGGATGTCCTCGACCTGCACCAGCTGGAATTCGGCGTCGCCGATCAGCGTGATTTCCTTGTCCTTGAGTTCGACGGCGGCCGCGGTGCCCTTGAAGTCGAAACGCGTGGCGATTTCCTTGGCCGTGTTCTCGACGGCATTCTTGACCTCGGGCAGATTGGGCTCGCAGACGGTATCGAAAGACGGCATGGACTCTCCTCGGCTTCGCTCTGTGTGAATGCGACAATTCTCCCATGATCGTGGAGCACAACGTACCGCTGCAGCAGCACAACAGCTTCGGCATCGTCGCGCGCGCCCAGCACCTGGTGCGCGTCGCGGGCGAGGCCGACGTGGCGGCGGTGCTGGCGGATGCAGAGTGGCGCGGCGCGGCCAAGTTCGTGCTCGGCGGCGGCAGCAACATCGTGCTGACCGGCGACGTCAAGCCGCTGGTGCTCAAGGTCGAGATCAAGGGCCGCCGGCTGGTCGAAGAGACGCCCCGCGCCTGGATCGTGGAGGTGGGCGCCGGGGAGACCTGGCACGAGGTCGTGCGTTGGACGCTGGATCAGGGATTCCCCGGCCTCGAAAACCTGGCGCTGATCCCCGGCACGGTGGGCGGCGCGCCGGTGCAGAACATCGGCGCCTACGGCGTCGAGCTGCAGGACCGCTTCGACGCGCTCGACGCCATCGACCTGGAAACCGGCCGCGCCTTCACGCTCGACGCCGCGCAATGCGCCTTCGGCTACCGCGACTCGGTGTTCAAGCACACGGCCAGCGGCGAGAACGATTTCGGGCTGAGCGGGCGGGCGCTGATCACGCGCGTGCGCTTTCGGCTGCCCCGCCCCTGGAAACCGGTGCTCGGCTACCTCGACCTGGAGCGCAAGATGGCCGAATCCGGCAACTTCACGCCCAGCGCGACCGAAATCTTCGACTGGGTCTGCGCCATCCGCACGGCCAAGCTGCCCGACTGGCGCGTGCTCGGCAATGCCGGCAGCTTCTTCAAGAACCCGACCGTCACGCCCGAGCAGTGCGCCGACATCATCGCGCGCGATCCGAAAATCGTGCACTACCCGATGGCCGACGGCAGCATCAAGCTGGCGGCTGGCTGGCTGATCGATGCCTGCGGCTGGAAGGGCAAGTCGGTCGGCAATGCCGGCGTCTACGAGAAGCAGGCGCTGGTGCTGGTCAACCGCGGCGGCGCCGCCCATCCGGTGACCGGCGGCGAGGTCATGACGCTGGCCAAGGCGATCCAGACCAGCGTCTACGAACGTTTCGGCATCCGGTTGGAGCCGGAGCCGGTGGTCGTGTGACGGAGCTGCTGCAGCTCAACTTCCGGCGCCGCATCCAGGCGCTACTGTGGGGCCGGCGGCTGATGTGGCTGGTCGCCATTCTGGTGATTCTGAGTTACCGGACCGCCGGCGCGCTGGTCGGCGCCAGCGCCATTGCGCTGGTGTTCGGCCATGCGCTCGCCGTCTGGGAATTGAGCGTGCGGCGCCAGTTCGTGCGCGAGGCCAGCTTCCCGCGCTTCCTGGCCGCCAAGCTGCGCGCTGCCTATCCGCAGCTGCAGGAGCGCGATTGCGACCTGGTGCTGCGCGGCCTGCGCCAGTTCTTCATGGCGCATCTGCGCAGCGGCCGCCAGTTCGTGGCCATGCCGTCCAAGCTGGTCGACGCCGCCTGGCACGAGTTCATCCTGCACACGCAGGGCTACCAGCGCTGGTGTGCGGCGGCTTTCGGCGGGCTGCTGCACCACACGCCGGCGGAGGTGCTGGGGCAGGACGCGCGTCGCAACGACGGGCTGCGCCGTACCTGGTACTGGACCTGCAAGGAGGAGAGCATCGATCCGCGCACGCCGGCGCGGCTGCCGCTCCTGTTCGCGCTCGACGCCAAGTTCGGCATCGAAGGCGGATTCCGCTACGTTCCGGACTGCAAGGACATCGATGCCCAGGCCGCCTCCGGCACCCACTGCGGCAGCAGCTTCGGCGATTCCGGTGGCGCGTCGGGCGATTCCGGCGGCTTCGGCGGCAGCGAGTCGAGCGGCGGGGATGGCGGCGACGGCGGCTCGGGCTGCGGCGGAGGCGGCGACTGACCGCAGCCCCCGCTCAGGCTTACTCGCGTTCGTCGTTCTTCAGCCGGGGCAGCGAAGCGCCATGGCCCGAAGACAGCAGCCCGGCCTGCGTGTAGATCGCCAGTTTGTCGCGCGTGTCGACGATGTCGAGGTTGCGCATCGTGAGCTGGCCGATGCGGTCGGCCGGCGAGAAGCTCGATTCGCCTTTTTCCATCGTCAGCCGCTCGGGCTTGTAGGTGAGATTGGGCGACTCGGTATTGAGGATCGAGTAGTCGTTGCCGCGGCGCAGCTCGACCGTGACTTCGCCCGTCACCGCGCGCGCCACCCAGCGCTGCGCGGTCTCGCGCAGCATGATGGCCTGCGGGTCGAACCAGCGGCCCTGGTAGAGCAGGCGGCCCAGGCGGCGGCCGTGGTCGCGGTACTGCTCGATGGTGTCCTCGTTGTGGATGCCGGTGACCAGGCGCTCGTAGGCGATGAACAGCAGCGCCAGGCCGGGGGCCTCGTAGATGCCGCGGCTCTTGGCCTCGATGATGCGGTTCTCGATCTGGTCGCTCATGCCCAGGCCGTGGCGGCCGCCGACGCGGTTGGCTTCCAGCAGCAGCTCGACCAGGCTCGGATATTCGACGCCGTTGATCGCGACCGGGCGGCCCTCCTCGAAGCGAACGGTGACCTCTTCGCATTTGACTTCGACCTCGTCCTTCCAGAAGGCCACGCCCATGATCGGCTGCACGATCTTCATGCCGCTGTTCAGGTGCTCCAGGTCTTTCGCCTCGTGCGTGGCGCCGAGCATGTTGGAGTCGGTCGAGTAGGCCTTCTCGGCCGACATCTTGTAGGCGAAGCCGGCCTTCTGCATGAATTCGGACATCTCGGCGCGCCCGCCCAGCTCGTCGATGAAGACCTGGTCCAGCCAGGGCTTGTAGATCTTCAGCGCCGGGTTGGTGAGCAGGCCGTAGCGATAGAAGCGCTCGATGTCGTTGCCCTTGTAGGTGCTGCCGTCGCCCCAGATGTGGACGTCGTCTTCCTTCATGGCCGACACCAGCATGGTGCCGGTGACGGCACGGCCCAGCGGCGTGGTGTTGAAGTAGGTGACGCCGGCGGTGGTGACGTGGAAGGCGCCGGCCTGCAGCGCGGCAAGGCCTTCGGCGGCGAGCTGCGTGCGGCAGTCGACCAGCCGCGCCTTCTCGGCGCCGTAAAGCATGGCCTTGCGCGGGATCTCGTCGTAGTCCGGCTCGTCGGGCTGGCCCAGGTTGGCGGTGTAGGCGTAGGGAATGGCGCCCTTGTTGCGCATCCAGTGCAGCGCGGCGCTGGTGTCGAGGCCGCCTGAAAAGGCGATGCCAACCTTCTGGCCGGCGGGAACGTTCTGAAGAATGGTCGACATGAGAGGAATCCCGGTTCAGCCGAAGTGGCAGATGTAGCTGTAGGGCTCGCCGCTCACGCGGATCTGGAAGCTGGAGTTGCCCGGCACGTTGAACTTGTCGCCCGGCCCCGAGCTTGCCCATTCGCTGCTGCCGGAGAGCAGGTATTCGCAGCGGCCCCCGGTGCCTTCCATGACTTCGGGCGCGCCGGTGTTGAAAGTGAGCGTGGACGGAAGGATCACGCCCACCGATTTCTTGCTGCCGTCGGCGAGCGTGAGGCTATGGCTCACGCACTTGCCGTCGAAATACACGTTCGCCTTGGTCGCTACCGCGGCGCTGTGAAGGGATTCGGTTGTCGTCATGGGAAGGAAGGCCTGGCGCCGGTGGAAAGCCCGTGATTTTAGGCTGTACCGGCAGGCCTTCCGGCCCGGGGCTCAGCGCCAGCGGCCGTGGTAGCCGCCGCGATAGCCGCCCCATCCGCGGGAGTAGCCGAGGTTGAGCGAAATGCCCACCGGCGGATAGATATAGGGCTGCGGATAGTAGGCGGGAGCCACGTAGACCGGGGCCGGGGCGTAGTAGACGGGTGCCGGCTGCGTGTAGACCGGAACCGGCTGGCTGTAGACCGGCGCCGGAGCGCCGCCGCCCGAGACCACCACGCCCGGCTCGGGCACCACGTTGTTCCAGTCGGGTTGGCCGGCCTCGGCGGGACGGGGCGCCAGCTGCGGCTGGGGCGCCACCGGCGAAGTGGTGGCGACGCCGTAGTCGCCGACCTCGATCGGGATACTGGCGCCGGGGCGGGTGTCGGTGATCGTGGTGTACTGCCGGCCGCCGTATTCGTAGGTGACGTTGTAGCGGGTGGTGCCGGTCGCTTCGTGCTGGGGCGTGGCCGAGATCACGCGGGCCCAGACCTGCTCCGCCTGGGCCAGGCTGGCGGTGCCGGCCAGGGCTGCCAGGAGCGAAAGGGCCGTGGTGTTGCGAATGGTTTTTTGCGTGCGCATGTCGGAAACTCCTGAGGTTGGGGCGCAAGCCCCGCTGAAGCCGGTTGGACGCGAGCCGAGGGCCAGGGTTCAACCGTTTACACGGCGTGGTCTTTCTTCCATTGGGCGGCGTCGAACCCTGTGCTAACGCCGTGCAGCGGGCCCCAGTTGACCACCGGGCGCTTGATCAGGCTCGGATTGGCGAGCAGCGCCGCACGCGCCGAGGCGGCATCGACCACCGAGGCGCGCGTCGCATCGTCGAGCCGACGCCAAGTGGTGCCGCGGCGGTTGACCAGGGCCTCCCAGCCGGGCGCGCGCAGCCACTGGTCAAGTTCGGCCTCGGGCACGCCTTCCTTCTTGAAATCGTGGAAGCGGTAGGCCACGCCATGCTCGTCGAGCCAGGCGCGGGCGCGTTTGACGGTGTCGCAGTTCGTGATGCCATAGAGCGTAGTCATGCCCGCGATGATGCCCGCGCGGCGGGTCGGCGACAATTCCGGCCTCCATGAAAAGCCTTGCCGACTGGCTCGCGCACGCCGAGCGCCTGCATCCCAAGAACATCGAGCTCGGGCTCGACCGCGTGCGCGCGGTCGCCCTGAAGCTCGGCCTCGCCTTCGGCTGCCCGGTGATCACCGTGGCCGGCACCAACGGCAAGGGTTCGACCTGCGCGATGCTCGAGTCGATCCTCACGCATGCGGGCTACCGCACGGCGGTGTTCACCTCGCCGCACCTGGTGCGCTTCGAGGAGCGGCTGCGCCTCTCCGGCGAGGCGGTCGACGGCAACGCGCTGTCGACGCATTTCGAGGCGGTCGAGCAGGCGCGCGGCGAGGTCGCGCTGACTTACTTCGAATTCACGACGCTGGCCATCCTGCTGTGCACGGCGGCGAGCAAGCCCGACGTCGCGATCCTGGAAGTCGGCCTGGGCGGCCGGCTGGATGCGGTCAACATCGTCGACGCCGACTGTGCCGTGATCACCAGCATCGACCTGGACCACATGGATTTTCTCGGGCCGGACCGCGAAAGCATCGGCTTCGAGAAGGCCGGCATCATGCGCGCCGGCCGTCCCGCAATCGTCAGCGACCCGATGCCGCCGCAAAGCGTGATCGATCACGCGGAGGCCATCGGCGCCGATCTCTGGCGCGCGGGCCGCGACTTCAACATCTCGGGCGACAAGCAGCAGTGGGGCTGGAGCGGCCGCGGCCGCCGCTACAGCGGGCTGGCCTATCCGGCGCTGCGCGGCGCCAACCAGCTGGTCAATGCGGCCGGCGTGCTGGCCGCGCTGGAATCGCTGCGGCAGCGGCTGCCGGTCACGGCGCAGGCCGTGCGCACCGGCCTCGCGATGGTCGAGCTGCCGGGGCGCTTCCAGATCGTTCCGGGCGAGCCGGCGCTGGTGCTCGACGTGGCGCACAACCCGCACGCGGTCGCGGCGCTGACGGAGAACCTCGACGCGATGGGCTTCTATCCGACCACCCATGGCGTGTTCGGCGTGATGGCCGACAAGGACCTGGCGCCCATGTTCGCCCGCATCGGGCCCTTGATCGACCGCTGGTACTTCACCGATCTGCCGACCGCGCGCGCGGCCAAGGCGGCCGATCTGCTGGCCCGGTGGCAGGCGCAGAACACGCGCGCCGACGCCTCGGCCAGCGTGCACCCGGCACCGATGGAAGCCTTGCAGGCGGCCATCGATCGCGCAGACCCCGCTGATAGAATCGTCGTCTTCGGATCGTTCTTCACAGTGGGTGGTGTGCTCGAGCACGGAACACCTCGTCTGCGGGCTCGGCACTTGTCGCCGGGCTCCTGATTGGCCTGATTTCCGGCGCCTTTTCCAACTCACGCTGCACTCCATCAGGGAAACGAATTTCATGGCGTTCTTCAAGTTCCGCAGCCGCGGTCCGCAGGCCAACGAAGGGCGAAACACCAGCGTCGCAGCGGCGCCGGCGGAAAGTATCGAGGCGATGCGCCGCCGCGCGCGGCACCGGCTTCTGGGCGCCGCGGTGCTGGTGCTGGTCGGCGTGATCGGCTTCCCCTTGTTGTTCGACACCCAGCCTCGCCCCGTGTCGGTCGACATCCCGATCGAGATTCCGGATCGCAGCAAGGCCAAGCCGCTCGCCCCGCCTTCGACGCCCGCGCCCGCAACGACCACCACGCCGTCGACCGGCGCGAGCACGGGTGCCACAGCGCCCTCCGGCGGCGGCATGATCACCGAGTCGGCGGACGGTGCCGAAATCCCACCATCCAGGCCGGTACCCGGGGCGCCGCCCGCCGACACCAAGCCGGCCGCACCCGTCGCCGAAGCGAAGCCGGAACCCAAGCCCGAACCCAAGCCGAAGCCGGAGGTCAAGCCCGAAGCGCGCGCCGAGGCCAAGCCCGAAAAGCCGGCGCCGGCCAAGCCGGCCGATGACGGCAACCGCGCCCGCGCCTTGCTCGAAGGCAAAGCCGCCGCCGCAGCAGCAGCCAAGCCCGCCGTCGCATCCGACGACAGCGGCCGCTTCGTCGTCCAGGTCGGCGCCTTCGCCGATGCCGACAAGGCGCGCGAGGTGCGGCAGAAGCTGGAAAAGGCCGGGCTCAAGACTTACACCAACGTCGCGAAGACGGCCGACGGCGAGCAGCGCACGCGTGTGCGCGTCGGCCCCTTCGGCACGCGCGCCGAGGCGGACAAGGCGGCGAGCCGCGTCAAGGGCTTGTCTTTGTCGGCCTCCGTCCTCAGCTTGTAGAACTGGCGTGGCGCTCTTCGACTGGATCGCCATCGTGCTGCTGGTGGTGTCGATGCTTTTCGGCCTGGTGCGCGGCCTGGTGTTCGAGGTGATATCGCTGGCGGGCTGGGTCGCCGCCTTCTTCTGCGCGCAGTGGCTGGCGGACGATGCTGGAGCTTGGCTGCCTTTCGGCGACCCGGCGGCCAGCTGGCGCTATGCGGCGGGGTTCGTGCTGGTGTTCGTCGCGGTGGCGTTCGGCGTCGGGCTGGTGGCAGCGATCACGCGCAAGCTCATCGCGGCCGTGGGGCTGCGGCCGGTGGACCGCGTGCTGGGCGCGGCCTTCGGCGTGGCGCGCGGGGCGGTCGCCCTGCTGGCCATGGCGGTCGTGGTTCATTTGCTGGCGTTGAGCGACAGTGCCTGGTGGCAGGAATCGCGCAGCGCCATTGTTCTCGATGCGGCATTGCAGGGCCTGAAACCCGCGCTGCCTGAAAAGTTGGCAAGCTACCTGCCCTGAGAGGATCGCTTCATGTGTGGAATCGTCGGCGTTGTCAGCAACGCACCCGTCAATCAGCTGCTCTATGACGCGCTGTTGCTGCTGCAGCACCGCGGCCAGGATGCGGCCGGCATCGTCACCCTGCTGGAACGCAAGTTCTTCATGCACAAGGCCAAGGGCATGGTGCGCGACGTGTTCCGCACGCGCAACATGCGGGCGCTGCCGGGCAGCGTCGGGCTGGGGCAGGTGCGCTATCCGACCGCCGGCAATGCCTACAGCGAGGAAGAGGCGCAGCCCTTCTACGTGAACGCGCCCTTCGGCATCGTGCTGGTGCACAACGGCAACCTCACCAATGCGCATGCGCTGCGCGCAGAGCTGTTCTCGACCGACCATCGCCACACCAACACCGAGAGCGATTCCGAAGTGCTGCTCAACGTGCTGGCGCACGAGCTCGACCGCGTGACGCGCGACGGCATGCTCACTTCCGAGACGCTGTTCGCCGCTGTGCGCAACGTGCACCGCCGGTTGCGCGGCTCCTATGCCGTGGTGGCGCTGATTTCAGGCCACGGCCTGCTCGCTTTCCGCGACCCCTACGGCATCCGGCCGCTGGCGATGGGCCGCAACGCCGACGGCACCGTGATGGTGGCCAGCGAATCGGTGGCGCTCGAAGGCTCGGGCCACGTGTTCGAACGCAACATCGCGCCGGGCGAAGCCGTGTTCATCGACCTGCAGGGCCAGGTGCATGCCGAGCAATGCGCCGAGTCGCCGACCCTGAATCCGTGCATCTTCGAATTCGTGTACCTGGCGCGGCCGGATTCCGTGCTCGACGGCATCTCGGTCTATCAGGCGCGCCTGAACCTCGGCGAAACGCTGGCCAAGCGCGTGGTCTCGACGGTGCCGCCGAACGAGATCGACGTGATCATCCCGATCCCCGAATCGAGCCGCCCGAGCGCGACCCAGCTCGCGCACCTGCTGGGCGTCCCGTACCGCGAAGGCTTCGTGAAGAACCGCTACGTGGGCCGCACCTTCATCATGCCGGGGCAGGGCGTGCGCAAGAAGTCGGTGCGCCAGAAGCTCAATGTGATCGCGAGCGAGTTCAAGGGCCGCAACGTGCTGCTGGTCGACGACTCGATCGTGCGCGGCACCACCAGCCGCGAAATCGTGCAGATGGCACGCGAGGCCGGCGCGCGCAAGGTCTACCTCGCGAGCGCCGCGCCGCCGGTGCGCTACCCCAACGTCTACGGCATCGACATGCCGACCAAGGACGAACTGGTCGCGCACGACCGCACCATCGAAGAGGTGCGCGAGCTGATCGGCTGCGACGCGCTGATCTACCAGGACGTCGAAGGCATGAAGCGCGCCATCCTGAAAGCCATGCCGGGCACGGCGGGAACGCTGAAGCTCGACGGCTTCGATGCCTCGTGCTTCGACGGCGTCTACGTGACCGGCGACATCGACACCGAGGCCATCACGCGCATGAACGGCAACCGTCCCCGCATCGAGGAGACCGAGGAAGACTCCTCGCGCCTCGCGCTGCCCAATCTGAGCGAATAGAAGAAGAACCACGACGTGACCGACCGATCGTTGCCCCCAGGCCTGCACCGCGACACGCTCGCGGTGCGCACGGCGCTCGAGCGAAGCCAGTACGGCGAGAACTCGGAGGCGCTGTTCCTCACGAGCAGCTTCGTGCAGCCCGATGCCGAGACTTCGGCGCGCCGCTTCGCGGGCACCGAGGAAGGCTTCACCTACACGCGCACCTCGAACCCGACGGTCGCGAGCTTCGAACAGCGCCTGGCCGCGCTCGAAGGCACCGAGGCCGCGATCGGCGCGTCGAGCGGCATGGGCGCGATCCTCATGATGTGCATGGGGCTGCTGAAGGCCGGCGATCACGTGGTGTGCTCGCGCTCGGTGTTCGGCTCCACGCTCAACCTGATTGGGCGCGAGTTCGGCAAGTTCGGCGTTGAGACCACTTTCGTCTCGCAGACCGATGTCGCCGAATGGAAAGCGGCCATGCGACCGAGCACCAAGCTGCTCTTCGCCGAGACGCCGACCAATCCGCTGACCGACGTGTGCGACATCCGCGCGCTGGCCGATCTCACGCACGACGCGGGCGCGCTGCTGGCGGTCGACAACTGCTTCTGTTCGCCGGCCCTGCAGCGGCCCACCGAATTGGGGGCCGACCTCGTGATCCATTCGGGCACCAAGTACCTCGAAGGGCAGGGCCGCGTGCTGGCCGGTGCGATCTGCGGCCCGGCCAAGCTTATCAACGACGTATTCGGCCCGGTAGTGCGCACCGCGGGCATGGCACTGTCGCCCTTCAACGCCTGGGTCGTGCTCAAGGGGCTCGAAACGCTGGGCATCCGCATGCAGGCGCATTGCGCCGCGGCGCTCGCGCTCGCGCAGTGGCTCGAAACGCAGCCGGGCATCACGCGCGTCTACTACCCCGGCCTGGCCTCGCATCCGCAGCACGAGCTCGCGATGCGCCAGCAGTCGGGGCAGGGCGGTGCAGTGGTCTCCTTCGACGTGCGGGGCGACGAGCCGCAGTCGGCGCGCGCCAACGCTTTTCATGTGATCGACAGCACGCGCGTGCTGAGCATCACCGCCAACCTCGGCGACACCAAGACCACCATCACCCATCCGGCCACCACCTCGCACGGCCGCCTCACCGAGGCGCAGCGCCAGGCGGCCGGCATCGGCCAGGGCCTGGTCCGCGTGGCGGTCGGGCTGGACCATATCGACGACATCAAGGCCGACTTGCTGCGCGGCTTGAGCACCCTCGCATGACGCAAAAGACCCGTACCCGCTTCGCTCCCTCGCCGACCGGCTTCATTCACCTCGGCAACATCCGCTCCGCCCTCTACCCATGGGCTTTCGCGCGCTCCACGGGCGGCGACTTCATCCTGCGCATCGAGGACACCGACCTCGAGCGCTCCTCGCAGGCGGCCGTCGACGTGATCCTCGAAGGCATGCAATGGCTGGGCCTCGACCACGACGAGGGCCCGTACTACCAGATGCAGCGCATGGACCGCTACAAGGCGGTGCTGGCCGAACTGCAGGCGGCAAACCAGGTCTACCCCTGCTACATGAGCGTGGCCGAACTCGACGCGCTGCGCGAGAAGCAGATGGCTGCCAAGCAGAAGCCGCGCTACGACGGCACCTGGCGCCCGGAGCCCGGCAAGACGCTGCCACCCGTCCCCGAGGGCGTGCAGCCGGTGCTGCGTTTTCGCAATCCACGCGGCGGCGTGGTGGCCTGGGACGACAAGGTCAAGGGTCGCATCGAGATCGGCAACGACGAGCTCGACGACCTCGTGATCGCACGCCCCGACGGAACGCCCACCTACAACTTCTGCGTGGTGGTCGACGACATCGACATGGCCATCACGCACGTGATCCGCGGCGACGACCACGTCAACAACACGCCGCGCCAGATCAACATCTTCCGTGCGCTCGGCAAGGAGCCGCCGGTCTACGCCCACCTGCCGACCGTGCTCAACGAGCAGGGCGAGAAGATGAGCAAGCGCAACGGCGCCAAGCCCGTCACGCAGTTCCGCGACGAAGGCTTCCTGCCCGATGCGATGGTCAACTACCTCGCGCGGCTCGGCTGGAGCCATGGCGACGACGAGATCTTCACGCGCGCACAGTTCATCGAGTGGTTCAATCTCGATCACCTGGGCCGCAGCGCCGCGCAGTTCGACGAGGCCAAGCTGCGCTGGGTCAATGCGCAGCACCTGAAGGCGATGGCCGACGACGCGCTGGCGCCGCTGGTCACGGCCCAACTGCAGACGCTCGACATCGCGGCCGACGATCGGCTGCCTGCGATCTGCGGTCTTTTCAAGGATCGCTGTGACACCACGGTCGCCCTCGCGAACTGGGCTGCCGCCTTCTACGCCGACGTCGCGCCGAGCGAAACCGATCGTGCGCAGCATGTGACTGACGCCGTGCGCCCCGCGATCGCGACGCTGGCCGACAAGCTCGCGAACGTCGCCGCATGGGACAAGGCGGCGATCGCAGCCGCCATCAAGGAAGTGCTGGCCGCGCACGGCCTCAAGATGCCTGCGCTCGCGATGCCGGTGCGCGTGCTCGTGATGGGAACGCCACAGACGCCGTCGCTCGACGCGGTGCTCTCGCTCTTTTCTCGTGAAACAGTCGTCACGAGATTGAAAGCGGCCTGATTTTTCAGGCTATAATTTGAGGCTCGACACCCAAGGGGGTATAGCTCAGCTGGGAGAGCGCTTGCATGGCATGCAAGAGGTCAGCGGTTCGATCCCGCTTACCTCCACCATCAGGGCGTCGAGAAAACAAGCGCTGATCGCAGCGCGGTTCCGAAGGTTTTGACCCTATCGTCTAGAGGCCTAGGACACCACCCTTTCACGGTGGCTACCGGGGTTCGAATCCCCGTAGGGTCGCCAGTTTTCACCGAGTGGTGAAGCAGGCACAAGTCGCAGCACTTGGCTCCATGTGGAGCGAACGTTGTCTACCAGGAGTGGTAGTTCAGTTGGTTAGAATACCGGCCTGTCACGCCGGGGGTCGCGGGTTCGAGTCCCGTCCACTCCGCCAAACATCAAGAGGGTTAGCAGTTACCAGGCTGCTAGCCCTTTTTGCTTGTGGGTCCCCGGAAGAAGGGGTCTGCAGGGGACCAGGACCTGTCGCCTCCAGGCTCAACGGTCCCGCGTAGACCAGCGAACGCCCGGGTGAACGGAATGCCGTTGAAGGTGTGTGTGCAGCACTTGCATTGCGGGACAAGGCTGGAAGGGCTCATCGATCCGCTCATAGAGATACATCCTGCCACGCGCGTGATGAACACCATGCGCAGTAGTGTTCACTTTGCGAAAGAGCGGAGGCTTGGATGGAGACATGAAATGCAGCTTGACGTTTGACTTGAGCAGACGGTCGTGGGCGCCCGCTCGAAGGAAGGATTCGACCTCAGGCTCGCGCCCACAAACTACTCAGCGGAGAGCTCAAAGCCACGAAGCCAAGCGCATTGAGAACGACCGTTGCCCAGAATACGCTGCGGAACTCAGCCTTGGTGGACTTGTGACGCAGGCACTGTTGCGCGAGGAGCGCGCCTGGCCATCCCCCAGCAAGGGCCAGAAGGTGAAGAGTGCTTTCCGACGTGCGCCGAGCTTGGCGGCGTGCAGCCGACTTGTCGACTGCGTAGGCCAGGAACGTGAGCGCACTGCCAACGACGTAGACAGCGGCAAACCAGAGGGGTGGTCTCCAGAGCAAGCTGACTGCGACGAACAGGATCAAGAAGACAGGAATGGCGAACAGCGAGGCGACTCCCCACTGGGCCTGAGATTCGCCACGCGACTTGAGGCGCGTGCGGACGGCCCGCACGGGTGCAACGTTCTTTGCACGTTTCTTGCCCTGAGGCCCGAGTTCAATCTCGAACGAGAACACCTGATTGATCTGCGGCCGGCCAGTTCGGGCCTTGAACGCCTTGACGTGGACGAAGATCTCCTGCCCGCCTTGAGTGGACTCGATGAATCCGAAGCCGCGCTCGTCGTTCCATGTCTTGAGAGTTCCTTCAAAGCGCATGAGAGTCTTGATGAGGGGCTAGCGCTTGGCGTGATGGGCGGGGGGACGTGGAAGTACTCGTGCGAGACGGGAGGAATGACAGGATAACTTGGCGTCCGGCTCGAAGAGATCCTCGAATCAGTAGTTAAGTTCTACCTTCGCGCGGCCGAGCATTTCTCGGTCGCGGCTGTGCGATTCTTCTGTTGCCAAAAATTGACGAGTTGCCCGAGTTTCCAGTGCAGAAGACGTGCGCATCAGCGCTGCTCGCCCCACACTTGAGCCTGTCGCAAAAAGAGGCTGACATGGAAAATCTGGATCTGGAAACGATCGAGAAAGCTAGGACTGCCATCGAAGAGGTGATCGCAGGTCGAAGCCTGGGGGTGCAGGCCGTGCCCTACTTCGCGCCCACCGATCTGGGCGTCCTTCCGTCATCCCAGCAGGAGGCGGAGCTTCGGCTCAAGGAAGAGAACGATTACGGCAATCGCGTACGTGCCGGCATCCACATGAGCCTGAGTGCCGCAGAGGCCGCGCTGCGGGTTGCCGAGACCTTGCTGAGGGACGCTGCCTACTTCACGCCGAGCGAGCGCAAGCAGGAGCTTGCCAAGTGCGCGAACCGTGCGCGAAGGGCAAGCGCCTCCGCATCGCACGCGGCGGCCGTTCTTGCCGGCGAAGAAGCGCCGAAGACCGATGCGATGATGGAGATCAAACGGCTCGGGTCGGCCATGTTCCAGCGCTTCGGCCAGACGTCCGAGGACAAGCCCTAAGCCGTCGGCAAGACCGAAGGATTGAGCGCCTCTTTCAATCTTCCCTCGGCAAACTGGTTGATGTGGTCGAAGGCGATGCCGAAGTAGCGCTCGTAGTTGTCGCGTTCGACGTAGCCGATGTGCGGCGTGCACAGCGCGTTGGGCAGGTGCACGAGCGGATGCGCGGCACCGCGCACTGGTTCTTCCTCGAACACGTCGACGGCTGCGAAGCCGGGCCGCCCCAGCATCAGCGCGCGCTCCAGCGCACCGGCGGCAATCAGCTCGGCGCGGCTGGTGTTTACGAGCAGGGAGCTGGTCTTCATGCGGCCGAGGTCGTGGTCCGTGACCATGCCCCAGGTGTGCGCGTTGAGCCTCAGATGCAGGCTGAGCACGTCGCTTTCGGCGAAGAAGGCTTCGCGCGAGGGCGCCACTTCGAAACCATCCGCGCGGGCCGCCGAGGTCGAGCCTTCGCGGCCCCACACCCAGACCTTCATGCCGAACACGCGACCGTAGGCAGCCACCTGGCGGCCGATGCGCCCGTAGCTCCACACGCCCAAGCGCTGGCCGCCGAGCTGCTGGCCTAGATGGCCTTGCCATCGGCCTTGTCGAAGGCGCGTGGCTTCATCGAGCAGGTGCCGGCGACTCGCCAGCGTCAGCGCCCAGGTGAGCTCCGCCGTGGCCGAGCCTGCGCCCCTGCCTTCCGTCACCACCACGCCGCGGCCCGTGCAGGCCGCGAGATCGACGTGGCCCGCGAGCTTGCCGGTCTGGCAGACAAGGCGCAGCTTCGGCAGGCGTTCGAGCAGCGCCGTGTCGATGCGCGTGCGTTCGCGCGTGAGCACGATGGCCTCGGCATCCGCGAAGCGTGCGGCGAGCTCGTCGGTGCTCTTGACCGAGTCGTGGAAGATGCGGACCTCGTGTCCCGCCAGCTTGCCGAAGCAGTCGAGCGTGCGGACGCAGTCCTGGTAGTCGTCAGGGATGGCGATGTTCATTGCAGCGTGATGTTGAGTTGCTCGACGGTGCGCTTCCACAACGCCAGGTCGTCGCGCACCAGTGCCGTGAACTCGGCCGGCGGCATGCCGCCGGGCTCGATGCCCTGGGCCTGGAAGATCTCGCGCACCTCCTGCGTATCGAGCGCGCGCTTGACCTCGGCGTAGAGCCACTGCATGACCGGCGCCGGCGTGCCGGCCTTCAGCAGCAACCCGTACCAGCCATGTACGTCGAACCCCGGATAGCCCTGCTCGGCCACGCTCGGCACCTCGGGCAGGCCGGCGAAGCGCGACTTGGGTGCCACCGCGAGCGCGCGCAGCTTGCCGGCCTTGATCTGCGCCAGCGCCGAGCTCATGTCGAGAAACATGAACTGGATCTGTCCGCCCAGCAGGTCCTGCACCGCCGGGCCCGCGCCGCGGTAGGGCACATGCGTCGCGCGGATGCCCGCGCGCTGCGCGAACAGCGCGGCTCCCAGGTGCGCCGAGGTGCCGTTGCCCGAGGAGCCGTAGGAGAGGCTTTCGGGTTTGGCCTTGGCCATCGCCACCAGGTCCTGCAAGGTCTTGGCCGGGAAGTCCGGCTTCACGACCACCGCATGCGGAATGAAACCCACCACCGTGAGCGGCGCGAAGTCGCGCAGCGTGTCGAAGGGGTAGTTGGGCATCAGCGCCGGATTGGTGACCGCAAGGATCGAGGGAAACACCATCGTGTAGCCGTCGGCCGGCCCGCGCGCGACCTCGCTCATGCCGATCACGCCGCCGCCGCCCGGCTTGTTGTCGACGATCACCGGCTGCCCCATGCTGGTCGCCATGTTCTTGGCGATGGCGCGCGCCATCAGGTCGGTCGGGCCGCCGGCCGCGAAGGGCACGACGATGCGGATGGGCTTGGACGGAAAGGCCTGTGCGTTCGCCAGCAGCGGCAAGGCCGCCAGCGCGAAGCCGACGACATGGTTGAAGTTTCGGCGCGAAATGCGGTTCGGGTTCATGGTGTCTCCGTTCTTTGTTGTGGATCGAATCAGGGCGCGAGCACGGCCACGCCGTCGGCGGCGCGCACGCCTTGCCCCTGGGGCAGCACGAAGATCGGATTGATCTCCGCTTCGATGAGGCGTTCGCCGAGCGCCGCCGCCATCTGCGAGAAGCACACGATGGCCGAGACCAGCGCATCGACATCGCACGCCGGCCGGCCGCGAAAGCCGTCGAGCAGCGGCCAGGTCTTGAGCTCGCGCACCAGCGCGCCGGCTTGCTCGCGCGACAGGCCGCTGGGCGGCAGCATCCTGAGCGTGGTGTCCTTCAGAAGCTCGGCCGTGACGCCGCCCATGCCGAGCAGCACGGCGCAACCGAGCGGGTCGCGATGAAAACCCAGGATGAGTTCGACGCCGCCGCTCACCATCTCCTGCACGATGAACTGCCGCGGCCGAACGCCCGCGCGCGATTCCACATCGACGGCCATGCGTTCCAGCCGCGCGCCCACCAGCTCGGAATCGACATTGACGGCCACGCCGCCCACATCGCTCTTGTGCGTGATCTCGGACGACAGGATCTTCAGCACCACCGTGCCGCCGAGTTCGCGCGCAGCATGCGCTGCCTCCTGCGCATTCGCAACGACACGCTCGCGCACGCAAGGAACGCCGAAGCGTTCGAACAGCTGCTTGGCCTGCGCTTCGTTCAGCGACCCGCGGGGCAGGTCGTCGATGCCTGCCGGCGCCGGAAGCGCGGAGCCCGCCGCGGGCGCGGCCCACAGCGCCCGCTCGCGCATCGCGGCCAGCGCGCTGGTGCAGCTCTCCGGCGCCATGAAGGCCGGCACGCCGCGCTGGTTCAGCAGGCTCGCGATGCCGGGCGCGTGCGGACTCACGTAGGCCAGCAAGGGCTTGTCGCTGCCCGGCAGGCTGTCGTGGATGGCGTCGGCCATCAGGTCCGGCATCGCGAGACCCGAAGAGCCCACGATCACGACCACCGCGTCGTAGGACGGACTCGCGAGCAGCGCCTTGATCGCGCCGCGCAGCAAGGCGGGCTGCAGGCCGGCGAGCGTGACGTCGATCGGATTGCGGTCGAGCACCGCATGCTCGCCCGACTGCAGCGCGCGCAGGCTAGCCGCGGTTTCCGCATCCGGCGCCGGCGTTTCGAAGCCCGCGCTGCCGAGGCTGTCGGCCACCAGCGTGCCGGCGCCGCCCGTCGAGGTGAGCACCGCCACGCGTTTGCCGCGCGGCACGCGCGCCGTCGCCAGCGCTGCGGGAATGTCGAGCAGGTCGGCAAAGCTCTGCGCGCGGAGCACGCCGACCTCGCGGAACAGCGCGTCGTACATGCGGTCCGCGCCGGCCAGCGCGCCGGTATGCGACACGGCGGCCGTGGCGCCGGCCTCCGAGCGGCCGACCTTGAACACCACCACCGGCTTGCCCTTCTGCGCCGCCTTCAGTGCCGCCGCGCGGAACCTGGCCGGATGGCGCAGGCCTTCCATGTAGAGCGCGATCACCGAAGTGGCTTCGTCGTCCGCGAGGTGGTCGACGAAATCGGCCAGGTCGAGATCGACCTCGTTGCTGGTCGAGATCAGCTTCGACAGGCCGATGCCGCGCGCCGCCGCACGCGAGAGCAGGGCGCCCAGGATGCCGCCGCTTTGCGAGACTACGCCGATGTGGCCGGCCTCGAAGCCCTCCATCTCGAGCGCGCCGGTCGCCGACAAGGTGATGCTGTCGGTGAGGTTGACCAGGCCGATCGTGTTGGGTCCGAGGATGCGCATGCGGCCCGCGGCTTCCATCAACTGCTGCTGGCGGCGCGCGCCTTCTTCGCCGACCTCGGTGTAGCCGCTCGCCAGCACGATCGCGGCCGAGGTGCCGCGCGCGGCGAGTTCGCGCACCGCTTCATGCGCGCGCTCCGCGCCCAGGAGCACGATGCCGACGTCGGGCGCCTCGGGCAGCGACTGCACATCGGGGTAGCTCTTCAGTCCGCCGATCTCGGCAGCGCGCGGATTCACCGGGTAGATCGCGCCGGTGAAGCCGTGCTTGGTCAGGTAGGCGACTGGCCGGCCGGCCGTCTTGGACGGATCGGCCGAAGCGCCGATCACTGCCACGCTGCGGGGCTTGAGGAGGCGCGCGATCGCGTCGTTCATGCCGATTTCTCCTTCGTGCCGACATTCAGGAAGGCCAGCACCGCATCGCGATGTTCCTGCGTCGTGTAGCAGATGCCCTGCGCCTGGCTGCCCCGCGCGAAGACCTGCTCGGCCGGCAACTCGAAGCTCTGGTCGATGATGGATTTGCCGAACGCCAGCGCCGCCGCCGAGCCCTGCGACAGTTCGCCTGCCCAGGCCTGCGCATCGGCCAGCAGCGCATCGGGCCGGCACAGGCGATCGGCAATGCCGAGCTGCAGGGCCTCGGCGGCTTCGACCTTGCGCCCCGTGAAGATCAACTGCTTGGCGCGCGACAGGCCGACGCGCCGCGGCAGGAAGTACATGCCGCCGCCGTCGGGGATCAGCCCGCGCTTGATATAGCTCCAGGCGAAGCTGGCTTCTTCGGAAGCGATGACGAAGTCGCAGGCCAGCGCCATATCGGCGCCCAGGCCGTTGGCCGAGCCGTTCACGGCCGCGATCACCGGCTTCGGCATCGTGTGCAGCAACGCGACCGAGTGATGTACGCGCTGCTGTCGCGTCCAGCCGTTGAAGCCGACTTCGCCGGCCGGTGCGTCCATGCGCCGCTGCATGCCGGCCACGTCGCCGCCGGCGCAGAAGCCCTTGCCGTTGCCGGTCAGCACGAGTGCGCGGATCTTGGCGTCGCCGGCAACCTGTTCGAGCGCGGCGATGAGCTCGCTGCGCATCGCATCGCTGATGGCGTTGCGCTTCTCGGGGCGGTTGAGGGTAAGGGTGGCGATGCCGGCCTCGACCTTCAGCTCGATCTGGGTGGATGTGTTCATGATGGGTTCTTCAATCGACTGTGATGTTTCCGTCCTTGACGACCTTGCGCCAACGCACCTCCTCGGCCCGCACGTAGCGATCGAGTTCCTGCGGCGTGCCGACGTTGACCGCCAGGCCTTCCGCCTGGGTCTGCTTCACGAAGGCGTCGGCCTTCACGGCACGGCGCACCGCGTCGTTCAGGCGCGCGATCACGTCCTTGGGCGTGCCGGCCGCCGCATAGAGGCCGTACCAACTCTCCGCCGCGTAGCCCGGCACGCCGGATTCGGCGAGCGTGGGCACGTCGGCATAGGCCGGCGAACGATGCGCGGTGGTCACTGCGAGCGCGCGCATCTTTCCCGCGCTGACGAAGGGCCGCGCGGCAGCTGCGGTGGCGAACATCATGTCGACCTGGCCGCCGAGCAGGTCGGTCATCGCCGGCCCCGCGCCACGGTAGGGCACGTGGGTGATGTTGACCTTGGCCAGGCTCTTGAAGAGCTCGCCGGCCAGGTGCGCCGAAGTGCCGTTGCCCTGCGAGGCGAAGGTCAGCGAACCCGGCTTGGCCTTGGCAGCCGCCACCAGCTCCGCGACCGTCTTGTAGGGCCGGTCGGCGCGCACCACCAGCACGTTGGGCGAGACGCCGATCAGCGCGATCGGTGCGAAGGCCTTGTCCGTGTCGTAAGGCAGCTTGGGTTGCAGCGCGGGATTGACGGCGTGCGCGAAGGTGGCCATCACCAGCGTGTAGCCGTCGGGCGCGCTCTTGGCGACGGCGTCGGTGCCGATGATGGTGCCCGCACCCGGCTTGTTGTCGACGATGACGGGCTGGCCCAGCGCTTCGCTCAGGCCGATGCCGAGCGAGCGCGTGATGGCGTCGGTGCCGCCGCCGGGCGCGAAGGGGACGATGACGCGCAGCGGCTTGTCCGGGAAGGCCGCGAGGGCGGGTGGCGCAGTGAGCGCCGCGAACGCGAGCGTCGCGGCGAATCGAAGGAATGCATGCATGGATGTCTCTCTTTCTCTGGGTGAATCGATGTGTCCAAAGCTTAGGACGCATACTCGGCGAACGCACCCGCCTCATTCCACTGGATGGAATTAGAGAGGAGGCGCGCAAGGAGACATCGCATGGCGACCCCACCCAACCGCTCGCTCGAACGCGGAATCGAGATCCTCCGCGCCTTCCGTCCCGGCTCCACGCTGCTCGGCAACGGCGAGCTCGCGGAGCGCACCGGCCTGGCACCGGCCACCGTGAGCCGCCTCACGCAGACGCTGGTTGGCGCCGGCCTGCTCGAGCATGACCGCTCGGCGCGTGCCTACCGGTTGGCGGCGCCGGTGCTGAGCTTCGCGCACGCCATGCGCACCGGCTCCGCCGTGCTGCAGGTGGCCGCGCCGCGGATGCGTGCCGTGGCTGAGAAGCTGCACATCAACGTCGGGCTCGCGGTCGCCGACCGTTCCGAGATGCTGTATCTCGAATCGATCCGCTACAACAAGAAGGCGTCGCTGCGCAGCGTAGTGAGCGGCCAGCGCGTGCCGATCGAACTCACCTCGCTCGGGCGCGCCTGGCTGGCCGTGGCGCCGCAGGCGCGGCGTGCCGAACTGCAGAAGGAATTCGAGGCGCGCCGCGGCGACTGGCCGCGGCTTCGCAAGGAGATAGACAAGGCGATCGACAGCGTGCGCCGGCGCGGCTGGTGCGTGGCCTCATGGCAGCCCGAGATCGTCGCCCTCGCCACGCCGCTGGTGCTCGAGAACGAGCGCGTGCATGTGCTCAATGCCAGCGTCTCCACCACCGACCCGGCGAACGAGGTGGCGCTTGCGCTGAGTGCGCCGCTGCTGGCGCTTCGCGAGCAGATCGGTGCGGCCTTGCGGGATACGCCGTTTGCCAGATGAGGAACCCTTTGCAGGCGGCCTAGTGGACCATCTTCTGGCACTCGTCGGCACAGCGGTGGCAAGCCTTTGCGCAGTCCTTGCAATGCTTCGCCTTGTGCTTCGCGCACTCGTCGCCGCAAGCCGTGCAGATCTCGGCGCACAACTTGCAGATGGCGCTCGCGTAGGCGCTGCCGCGCGCCATCGCTGCAGCGGCCAACTGGCAGATGGCAGCGCAATCGATGTCCAGCGCGATGCACTTGGCCATCATCTTCACGTCGTCCTCGGCCAGGCAAGCCGCGGCGCAGTGATTGCACGCCGTCGCGCAATCGTTGCAGGCAGCGATGCACTGGGCGTATTTCTCGTGTGACATGGCGTTCTCCTTGGGTTGAAGTGCCGGCCGAGCCGGCGAACCGAGACCTAGCGCGCCGCTTCGAGCCTGGTGACGGTGAACTTGCCGTCGATCTTCTCGGCCTGGAAACGGACCTTGTCCCCGGCCTGGACCTTGTCCAGCAGGGCATCTTCCTTCACCTGGAAGACCATCGTCATGGCAGGCATGTCGAGGTTCTTCATCGGACCATGCTTGAGCGTGAGCTTCTTGCCTTCCTTGTCCACCTTGCGGACCTCGCCCTCGGCGAGGTCGCTGGCGGAGGCCAAACCGGAGAGGGCGAGTGCAGCAACGGCTGCGGCGAGAGCGGTACGAATGTCGATCATGTGAGTTCCTTCGGAGTGGGTCGGGGTTGACTACTTGCGAGCGGCGGCCTTGGTCACGTTGACGGCGCCTTTCATGCCGGCGTCGTAGTGACCCGGCTGCAGGCACGCGAAGTCGACTTTCCCGGCCTTGGTGAACTGCCAGACGATCTCGCCGGTCTTGCCGGCGGCGAGCGTCACCATGTTCGGATCGGCGTGTTCCATCTCCGGGTTCTTCTTCATGACTTCGTAGTGCTCCTTCAACTCCTTCTCGGTGCCGAGCACCAGCTCGTGCTTGAGCTTTCCGGAGTTGGTGACGACGAAGCGCACCGTCTCGTTCTGCTTCACGTCGATGCTCGAAGGGTTGAAACGCATGCCATCGGTCATGTCGACGTTCACGGTGCGTGTCGCCTTCGCAGCGACGCCCGGCTTGCCGATCGCGTCATCGTGGCCATGGCCGCCGGCATGGGTTCCGGCCGCAAAGGCGCCGGCTGCGGCAAGAGCAGCAAGTGCGGCGATGACGGTGTTTTTGAGATTGGATTTCATGATGTCTTCGAGAGAGAAGGGTTGAATAAAGCGTCAGTGGCCCGAATGGGCCCTGACGGGTTTGCGAACCTGCACTTCGATGTTCTTCGCGGGCATGTTCTGCGCGGGCATGGCGGCCGCGCCGGCGCCGCGCGCCCGAGGCGGCTCGGGCAGTTGCCCATCCAGTTCGTAGGCCACCGT